>NZ_JBDPMF010000005.1:0-483027 GCF_039871645.1 Mycobacterium sp. B14F4
ACCACCGCGGCATCATCACCATCCGCGGACCCGCACCCGACATCACCGTGCTCGACCACGCCGGCCGAACCCTGAGCCCCGGATCACTGGCACGCCCACCCACCCAGCCCCCGCCCGCGGTGCCACCGTGCCCCGGACCCACCGGCGAACGCGCCGACTGGTGGTGGTACGAACCCTTCCAACCCCAACCACCACCCACCAACAACTAAGTAACGGATTCAACCGGGTTGCTGCGCTGAGGCATTCGCATACTCGGGCCACCGCCATGGCACCGCGACACTCAGTCGGCGGCTGAGTCAGTCGATGATTCGGGCGACAGCGAAGCCGTCCCAGCCTTTCGTGCCCACCGTTTGAATGGCCGCGGTTTCGAGGCGCGGATGCGCGCCCATCATTTCGAGCATGTCGTGAACGGCGCGGGCCTGATGGTCGTCGGGTGCGGGGTCTAGGACGCGACCGAAACGAGCGATGTTGTCCACCACGATGATCGAGCCGGGGTGTCCGAGCTTGGTCGCCCATTCGACGTAGGCGATGTTGTTTTCCTTATCGGCGTCGATGAACGTCAGGTCGAATGGCTCGCCTCGGTCGGCGAGGGTGGGCAGGGTGTCGAGGGCGGTGCCGACGAGGAGCTCGACGCGGTCCTGCACGCCGGCGCGGGCGAAGTTGGCGCGAGCGACCTCGGCGTGTTTCGGCTCGTACTCGAGGGTGACTACGTGGCCGTTCGGCCCAACACCACGGGCCAACTGGATGGTGCTGTAGCCGGCGAGGGTGCCGATCTCCAGGACACGACGGGCACGCGAGACGGTGGTGAGTAGGTACAGCAGCTTGCCGTGTTGGGCGGACACTTCGATGGGAGGCATCCCGGCGGCATCGGCTGATTCGCGGGCGGCGCGCAGGGCGTCGTCCTCGGTATTGAGCAGGCGGTTGAACAGATCGTCGAGTGCCTTCGGGTCGGGTTCGGCCACGGCCGCAACGTTAGTCCAGTCGTGCTGGGATTTCGCACGGACCGTTTGCTGCGAATGGCGGCAACGGCGCTGTGGCCAGTGGTTCATAAGGCATCGAACCAGGGCGGGAAGTAACTCGTCGGACGTGGCACGACGAGGATCGGTGGACGTTCCCGGGCTGTCGTCGTCAATTTCGAGGTACCCAATTTGGTGCCGAAGTCGTCATTGCTGGTCCGGTAGCATTTGCCTGTGACGCCTGAGGGGGCGTGCCATTCAATCAGCGCGACGCTGATCGCTGTGCGGAGTGACGATGACTGAGGATCTGCGGGTCGATACCGGCCTGGTGCGGGATGCCGGTGGACGACTGCAGGGAATCGCCGCCGACCTTCCCGAGCCACCGGGTGTGCACCGCCCGACAGGAGTCGACGCGCTGTCGACGGCGATCGCGGCGAAGGTGACCGAGGTGGTCGACCCGGTGATCGCGCAGATGCCGCTCGCCAAGCAGGCGCTGACGCAGTATGCGCAGAATGTGATCAGCGCCGCGGGGACCTACGACACCGCCGATCGGCAGATCGCCGAGGAGACACTCAAACGAGTAGGCGAGTTCGACGAGACGTTCAAAGGCGGCGGCGCGATGGGTGGCGGATCCGGTGGTGCCGGCGCAGCTTCGGGAGCAGCTCAGGGGGCGGGCGCGACTTCACCGGTTGCGGCCGCCGCGCAGCAGGGCGGGCAGTTCGGCTCGATGATGCAGGCGCCCATGCAAATGGCGCAGCAGGCGGCACAGGCACCAATGCAGATGGCAGGCATGGCGGGAGCCGTGCCGCAGGCGGTGCAGCAGGCCGGGCAGCAGGCGATGCAGCAGGTGGCTTCGTTGTCGGAGGTGGCGGGCGAGGGCGGCTCGACGCCCGATGAGGCAAGCGCTACGGAAAGTTCTGAGCCGCAGAAGGACAAGGCGGCGCCGGGCGACCACACCGGCGAACGCGCGCCGGAAGCAGCGGCCGAGTCGCCCGAGCGGACTCGGCCAGCTGAGGCCGGACCGGAGATCGCGCTGTGACCTACCCGCCCCCGCCGGGCGGTCCGCCAGCGCCACCGCCGGGCAATCCAGTTCCGCCGCAGGGCTATCCGGGGCACTGGGGTCCGCAAAGCCAGGGGCCGTGGCCGCAGCAGCAGTGGCAGTCAGGTCCGCCACAGAAGAAGCGTGGCAATGGCTGGAAGTGGGCGCTCGGAGCGGTCGCGCTGCTCGCAGTTGTCGGAGTCACTGTCGCAGTGACGGTTTCGGTTACGTCGGGCGACGGAAACGGTGACGATCCAACACCATCAGGCGAGACTTATGGCCTCGCAAGCGCCGACAACAAGGGTCCAGTCAATATCATCACCGAGGACCCCAGCTGCGCGGCTTGGATTCCGATCCAATCGACACTCGCCAATTCGCAGGGCGCCTGGGCCGAGCGCGACCCCTCGATACCAGCGACATCGTGGACGGCTGAGCAGCGGGCGCAGTACGAAGTCGCCCGAGATGCTTACAGTGATGCCGCTGATCAAACAGTGCAGCTAGTCAAGGTGACGCCTCATCGTGTGATGCGGGAGTTATACGAGCAGTTCATTGCCTATGCTCGCGGGTACATCGACGCCATTCCGCAGTACAGTCCTGAAGACGACTACTTATCGGGGGTCGCTACTGCCAGCTCTGCAGCACTCGGTTACATCTGCGGCGCAATATCTTACGATGCCGCGCAGGCGCGAGCGCCCCTAGTGGCTGACGCGCCGGCACCAACCAAGCTGGCTCCGCTATCGGACCCGAGCAGTCCGCAACGACTCCTAACTAGACCTGATCCCACCTGTTCCGAGTGGGACAGCCTGCTGACTCAATTCCAGGTCGACACCAAGGCTTGGCAAGCTCTCGATGCGAACATCCCCGCGAGTGATTGGACACCGGAGCAACGCGCGGTCATTGATTCGGTCATTCCCGTGATGAAAACCTTTGCGGACGATATTGAAGAGTTGGGTCGGCAGAGTACCAACGCGGTGATGCAGGATTTCGCTATTCTCGCGGCGCAATACCGTCGCGCGTACGCTAACGCGTTACCTACTTACAATTCGGCAGATTCGTATCTCGCCCGGACGGCGAACCGAACAACCGCAGTTATCTACGATGCTTGCAACGCAGTTGGCGCATAGCAATGGGCATAGCGCGACCATCCGATCCTTACGGCCTCACCGTGTCACCAGCATGGCCCGAACTCGATGAAGACCTCCTGCGTGCCTGCGCTGACGACTTTTCGGGTGCAGCGAGGGTAGTCCGTAAGCAGACCGATTCTGTCAAAGGCGAACGGTCGCAGATGTTCGGAGGCGTTGGCATTTGGCACGGCCGGAGTTCCTGTCAGGCGAACAGCTCGTTAGACGACCGACTCGCAGAATTGGATGCTCTGGAAGAGAGACTTTCGACTGCGGCCAAGTTTCTTGGTGATAGCGCGACAGAGACGGTGAAGGCCAAAACGCAGATAAGCAACTTGGTTGACGCTGCCAACAAAATTTTGGATTGGGTCCGAACGCATCCCGAGCTTCCGGAGGACGTCAAAGAGGCCGCCATCAGAGCTGGAATCGATGCCATCCGGAAGGAGAACTTGTCCACGGTGGCCGCTTCAGGCTCTCGGATCTCGGGCGCGCCGCCGGCTAGTTCGAAGGCTCCTCCGTCATCCAGCGATCCTCTGATGTTTCACGGACGCGAACCGAAGCAGGGTCCCCGCATCGTTCAAGCCAGTAACGACTCATCACTCGGCGGATCGCCCGCACACGTGGCACCGGCCGCTCCGTCTACTCCCGATGCAATCAACCCGTCTAATGCTGAAGACCTGGGTGGCTCAAGAGAATTCCGCGCACCGCCAGCGCCTCCACCACAAGACCCCGATCCTTCTGGCAGTGCCCCTCCAAATACAGAGGTATCCGGCGGCAGGGGACAGATCGAGAACCCTCACACTCCGCCCCCAGCGCCTGCTGCCACTTTGCCGCCTGCGGCCGGGTCAGGTGCACCTCGATCTCCATTGGGAGGTAACAGTCCCAGCGGCCCATCCCTGCCCAGCGTCAACGCACCCTCGAGCCCTCTTTCCGGCTCACCGGGCGTCTCCGGGGGCTCTGCCGCGCCCTCAGCTCCCGCGGCTGCCGCGCCAAGCGCCCCCAGCGCCGCACCGAATCCCGCTGCGGCAGCGGCTAATCAAGCTCAGCTCGCCGAGATGAACCGCTCCATGGCCGAGGCAGCCTCCAGAGCTGCTGCGCAGCCGCCAATTCAGCCGCCGCAACCGAGCGCACCACTCAGCGCTGCACCGGTCGCCCAGCCACCCACCCCTCCCCCGGTACCGGATACCCCGCCCGCACCGGCCAATCCGACGGCGTCCGGTCCGGCCACCAGCAGTGGTCAGGCTCCCGTAGCACCGGCACCCGCACCCACTGCGCCAACTCCCGCTCCCGGACCGCCGGTCCAGCTCGGTCCACCCGCATCTCCTCCTCCCGCCGCACCCGTTGCCCCGGCTGGTCCCGTGGCACCCGCAGTCCCACCGGCGGCCGCTGCAGGTGCCGGCACCGTCGGTGCCCCTGCGCCCGTCCCGGTGTCCGCCGCCCGTGCCCAACGCGAAGCCATCGCCGCAGCCACCGCCCGGCAGCGCCCCGGCGGCAGCGATCCAGCAGTACTCGCGCACCGCATCGCCGCCGCGCTCAACGCCGGTGTCACCGACGTCGGATTCTTCTGGGTCACCGGGCTGGCCAAGGACGGCTCGATCGTCGTCGCCAACAACTATGGGCTCGGTTACATCCCCGAAGGCGTGAACCTGCCCGAGCAGGTCACGATGGCCACCGCCGACGAGAGCATTCCCGCCACCGTCCGCGGCACCTGGGCGACGTATCCGATTCTGGCGCTTCATGGTTGGGCGCAGCACCACAACACCGGCCTGCGCGCCGTCATCGCCACCGAGGACCAGTTCAAAGGGTTCGACCCAGGTGCGCCCAAGATCATTCTTCGACCCGACGACATCCCCGAGAGCGGCCAGATGGAAGGGCGCCACCGGCTGCAGGTCATATCCCCTGCTGCCGCAACACAATTGGCCGCGATCTCGGCCAACGGCCTATCGGAGATCTTGCCGCCGCCGCCCACCGACGACAAGGCGCCGAAGGACAACCGCGCGTTGCTGTGGTTCGAGGTTTTCCGACCCCTGCTGAGCAACGCGGCTGACCGCGGCCCGGTCCAACTGCAGGCCTTCGTCACCTACGCCGAGCACGTGCAAGAGCTCGCGCTGCACCGCGCACACACCGCAACGGAGGCCGCCGACCAGCGTGCCGCGATCGCCGACTGGATCTACTGGCAGCACCTCGGCGTCTTGAACTCGGACGCCATCTCCACCCGCGCCACCGTCTGAGCCCCAAGGTTTGGCCGCGGCGACAGCGGGCACGCCTCCACTGGACCAGAGGAGGACGCCCATGCGAGCAGTGACGTGGCAGGGACGGCGGAAAGTCTCCGTCGACACAGTGCCCGATCCCGCCATCAAAGAGCCGAACGACGCCATCATCCGAGTTACCAGCACCAACATCTGCGGCTCAGATCTGCACCTATACGAGATTCTCGGCGCCTTCATGAACCCCGGCGACATCCTCGGCCACGAAGCGATGGGCGTCGTCGAAGAGGTCGGCCGCGAGGTCAACGACCTCAAGGTCGGCGACCGCGTCGTCGTCCCGTTCAACATCTCCTGCGGCCACTGCTTCATGTGCGACCAGGGCCTGCAGAGTCAGTGCGAAACGACCCAGAACCGCGACCAGGGCACCGGCGCCGCGCTGTTCGGCTACTCCAAGCTCTACGGCGAGGTCGCCGGCGGTCAGGCCGAATACCTGCGCATCCCGCAGGCCCAGTACACCCACATCAAGGTGCCCGAGGACGGACCGGACGAACGCTACGTCTACCTCTCGGACGTGCTGCCCACCGCGTGGCAGGCCGTCGAGTACGCCGAGGTGCCCGAGGGCGGCACGCTCGTCGTGCTCGGTCTCGGTCCGATCGGCGCGATGGCCTGCCGGATCGCGGCACACCGCAAGGGCTGCAGAGTCGTTGGCGTCGACCTGGTCGACGAGCGCCTCAACCGTGCCCGCGCCTTCTGCCACGACCTCATCGACCTGCGCAAGGACAACGCCGAGGACGTCGTCAGGAGTCACACCGACGGTCGCGGCGCCGACTCCGTCATCGACGCCGTCGGCATGGAAGCCCACGGCTCGCCGATCGCCGAGACGATGCAGACCGCCGCGGGCTTCCTGCCCTCGCCCGTGGGCCGCGTCGTCATGAAGACGGCCGGCGTCGACCGCCTCGCGGCGTTGAACTCTGCGATCTCGCTCGTGCGTCGCGGCGGCACCATCTCGCTGTCGGGCGTGTACGGCGGCGCCGCGGACCCGATCAACATGATGACGTTGTTCGACAAGCAGATTCAGCTGCGGATGGGTCAGGCCAACGTCAAGAAGTGGGTTCCCGACATCATGCCGCTGCTGACCGCGGAGGACCCGCTCGGCGTCGAGCAGTTCGCCACCCACCGGCTACCGCTCGAGGACGCGCCCGAGGCCTACGAGACCTTTCAGAAGAAGGAGGACGGCATGATCAAGGTCGTCCTCAAGCCCTGACGCAGGCATGGTGAAGTCCCCCGGTTCATCGCTGCCCGGGCAGGGTACCCGCCGATCATGGACCAGTCGGAAGCGCCGTTGCTCGACGCCCTCGTCGATTACCGCAAACGGCACCGATACGGTTTCACCCCGCCCGGGCACCGGCAGGGCCGCGGCGTCGACGACCGCGTCCTGACCGTCCTCGGACACCAGCCCTTCGCCGACGACGTGCTGGCCAGCGGCGGCCTCGACGACCGTCGCACCGGAAACAATTACCTCAAGCACGCCGAGGACCTGATGGCCGACGCCGTCGGTGCCGACGTCGCCTGGTTCTCCACATGCGGAAGTTCGCTGTCGGTGAAGGCCGCGATGATGGCGGTCGCCGGTGGGGATGGCGGTCTGCTCGTCCCCCGCGACAGCCACAAGTCGATCGTGGCCGGCCTCATCTTCTCCGGGGTGCAGCCACGGTGGGTCACCCCGCGCTGGGACGCCGACCGGCACTTCTCGCACCCGCCCTCTCCCGACGACTACCGCGCCGTCTGGGACGAGTACCCCGACGCCGCGGGAGCGCTGGTCGTCAGCCCGAGCCCGTACGGCACCTGCGCCGATCTCGCCGCCGTCGCCGAGGTGTGCCACGAACGCGGCAAGCCGCTGATCGTCGACGAGGCCTGGGGCGCGCACCTGCCGTTCCACGAAGACCTGCCCACCTGGGCGATGGACGCCGGTGCCGACGTCTGTGTGGTCAGCGTGCACAAGATGGGGGCCGGCTTCGAGCAGGGCTCTGTCTTCCACCTGCAGGGCGACCTCGTCGACCAGGACCGGCTCTCCGCGTGCGCCGACCTGCTCATGACCACCAGCCCGAATGTGCTGGTGTACTCCGCAATCGACGGCTGGCGCCGCCAGATGGTCGAACAGGGCCGCGAATTGCTCGGCAACGCACTGGGACTGGTCGAGGAGCTGCGCTACGACATCGGGCTCATCCCCGACGTCGAGGTGATGGACGACGAACTGCTGGGCGCCGAGGCCTCCCACGACCTGGACCGCATGCAGATTCTCATGGACGTGTCGGCCACCGGCACCTCGGGCTATCAGGCACACGACTGGCTGCGTGAGCACAAGCAGGTCGACGTCGGCATGAGCGACCACCGCCGCATCCTGGCCACGATGTCCTTCGCCGACGACAAGGCCAGCGCCGAGCGGTTGCTCGACGCGCTGTGGGCCTGGCGCAAGGCGGCCAATGACTTCGACTCGCCGCCGCAGGTCCGGCTGCCCGACCCGGCGGAGATCCAGCTCGAGACAGCTCAACTGCCCCGCGACGCATTCTTCGCCGACGTCGAGGCCGCGCCCGTCGAGAAGGCCAGCGGCCGGGTCTGCGCGGAGCAGATCACCCCGTATCCGCCCGGCATCCCGGCGGTGGTCCCCGGCGAGATCCTCAACGACGCGGTGCTCGACTACCTGCGGTCGGCGTTGAACGCCGGCATGAACATCCCCGATGCGGCCGACACGTCGCTCAAGACGATTCGCGTAGTCGCTACCTGATACCCCTGGTTTCAGATCAGATGCTTCTGGCAACATTACCGACGAGTAAGAAGTTTCCTCCGACATTGAGGTGGGACAGATGACGGGTACCACGGAAATTTCGTATCTGGCGCAGGACGAGGGCGGCGGCGCCGCGCTCAGCGAGATCATCGGGCTGTCGGTGGCGGCGGCGATCGTCACGGCGGTGCTGCTGTGGATCGGCTGGCTGCACCGCAGCGGCAAGATCACCTGGCTGACAAGCCTGGCGGACTGGTCCGGGCGACGCTTCAAACGGCCGTCATGGGTCGCGCTGCCGATCGCGATGTTCATCGCGTCGATCATCTGCGCGCTGTTCGGGTTCATCTGGGACGTCAGCCTGCACATCGGCAACGGCCGAGACGACGGCGCACTGGCCAACCCCGCGCACTACTTCATCCTCATCGGACTGTTCGGCATCTTCGTCGCGGGCTGCACCGCGGTGGTCCTGCCGCTCGCCGGAGAACGGCCCGGTCCGGCGGCCGTACGCATCACCGACAGCTGGTACGCCCCGGTCGGCGGCATCGTGATGGCCGGCTGCGGGCTCTACGCGTTGATGGGCTTCCCGCTCGATGACATCTGGCATCGCATCTTCGGCCAGGACGTGACGCTGTGGGGACCCACCCACCTGATGATGATCGGCGGTGCGGGCTTCTCCACCATCGCCGCGGCCTACCTCGAACTCGAGGGCAAGCGCGCGGCCGGCCCGGACGCCCCCCGCGACGGCATCGGGCTCAAGTTCGTGCAATACCTGGCGTTCGCCGGCGTGCTGATCGGCATGTCGGTCTACCAGATCGAGTTCGACTTCGGCGTGCCGCAGTTCCGGCAGGTGTTCCAGCCGATGCTGATCGCCGCCGCCGCGGCGCTGGCCCTGGTCGCCGCCCGCATCTTCCTCGGCCGCGGCGCCGCGCTCCTTGCCGCGCTCATCGCCATCGGGTTGCGCGGCATCGTCGCGTTCCTGGTCGCGCCGGTGCTCGACGCACCCAGCAACTGGTTCCCGCTGTACCTCGGCGCGGCAGTCGTGGTGGAACTCGTCGCGCTGACTCCGCTGATCAAGCGCCCCGTGCTGCTGGGTGCCGTGGCCGGCTTGGGAGTCGGCACGATCGGCCTGTGGCTGGAGTCGTTGTGGATCAACACGGTCTACCCCTACCCGTGGCAGGCCAGCATCTGGCCCGAGGCGCTCGTGATGGCGGTTCCGGTGGCAATCCTCACCGGAGTGTGCGGCGCGATGATCGGCATGGTGCTGACGGGCCAGCGATTGCCGCGGCGCGCGATCAGTGCCGGCCTGGTGGTGCTGGCGGTGCTCACCATCGGCGCCGCGACGGCCAACGGGCTGCGTTACAACGTGCCCGAAAGTGCCTCGGCGACGATCACTCTGACCGAGGCTCCGAGCAGTGACGGTCAACGGTTCGTCACTGCGGATGTGCAGTTCACGCCCGCGAACATGCTCAGCGACGATCCGAACTGGGTGTCCGTGCTCGGCTGGCAGGGCGGATTGACGAACGAACGTGGCCAGTTCATCGATCACCTCGAGCAGGTCGGACCGGGTCATTACAAGTCGACCGAGCCGATGCCGGTGTCCGGAACCTGGAAGACGCTGCTGCGGGTCCATGACGGGAAGACGTTGACCGCGGTGCCGATCTATCTCGCCGGTGACCCCGCAATCGGGGCGCAGGAGGTGCCCGCCGAGGCGTCGATGACGCGGCCGTTCGTCTCCGAGATCACGATCCTGCAGCGTGAGCGCAGCCCGGACATCCCGCAATCGCTGTGGCTCATCGGATGCCTGGTCGTGCTCGTCTGCACCCTGGCCATGGTGTTCGGGATCGCTTGGGGCGGCGGCAGAATCAACAAGAGCGAGCCGACTGCCAGTGAGGCGGAGTTGCAGCCGTCAGCGCAGGCATGATGGTCGAGCACGACGTCGTCATCCTGGCCGACCACCCGATCTGGATCGCCGTGCCCGCGTTCGCCCCGGCGATCGCGGTTGCGGGCGTGGTGGTCTACATCGCCGTGAAGAACCGGCGCAAGAGTGATGGGACACCGAACGACGAGTGAAGACGGGAGATCGTGAAGAGGTATCGGGCACCGCTGATTCTGACGGCCGTCGCTTTGACCGTCGCCGGGTGCGGCGGATCGAAGAGCGAATCGGCACCGGCCGCACCGTCTGAGACGACGGTCAGCGCGTCCGATATGTCGGACGTGCAGGCACCTCCCGAACGGCTCACCATCGACATCTCGGTCACCGGCGATCGCGTCGAGCCCGTCAACGAGCAACTGCAGGCCGAGGTCGATCAGCCGATCATCCTCAAGGTCACCAGTGACACCGAGGACGAGTTGCACGTGCACTCCACCCCTGAGCACACCTTCGGAGTGAAACCCGGTCCGCCGCAGTTCTTCCAGTTCACCGTGGACGTCCCCGGACGCGTCGACGTCGAACTGCACGATTCCGGCAAGACCGTCGCGACCATCGCGGTGCAGTGACCCCGGACGGGTCCGTCACCGTGCTGGCGCACGGTCTCGGTGGGTCGACCGATCTGCCGATCCCGTACACCTATGCCCTGATCGGCGCGGCATGGGCGCTGGCGTTCACCTTCGGGGTCGTCGCGCTGGCATGGCGCAAGCCGAAGTTCGACCCGGCCAAACCCCCTCGGGCACTGCCGAACTGGGTGACCACCGCCACCGACGCACCGGCGACGCGGTGGGGCCTTGCCGTGGCCGGTCTGTTGCTCGCGGTGTGGGTCGCCATGGCCGCGTTCTTCGGCCCCCAGAACGCCGACAACCCGCTGCCCGGGGTGTTCTATGTGCTGCTGTGGATCGGCGTGGTGGCGGTGTCGGTGGTCATCGGACCGGTCTGGCGGGCGATCTCGCCGGTACGCGCGGTGCTGCGCCTACTGGGCGGACGGTCGGCGGGCCGGGCGTATCCCACGTCGCTGGGCTACTGGCCCGCGGTGGGCGGCCTGTTCGCGTTCGTGTGGCTGGAATTGGCCAGCCCCGATCCGGGTTCTCTTGGTGCCATCCGGCTTTGGCTGATCGTCTACCTCGCCGTGACGTTGGCCGGCGCGCTGTGGTGCGGCGAGCGATGGTGCGCCCGTGCCGACCCCTTCGAGGTGTACAGCGTGGTGGCGTCGCGGGTTTCGCCCCTGCGGCGTGACCCCGAGAGCGGGCGGGTGGGGATCGGCAACCCCTTCGATCACCTACCGTCGCTGCCGGTGCGCCCCGGCACGGTCGCGGTGATGGCCGTGCTGCTGGGATCGACGGCCTTCGACAGCTTCTCGGCGATGCCGCAGTGGCGCGACTTCGTCGACGACACCGCCTCGTCGACGCTGACGGCCACCCTGATCAGGACCACCGGTCTGCTGGTGTTCGCGGGGACCGTCGGCGTGACGTTCTGGTTGGCGTCGATCGCCACCGGCGGCGTCGACCGTGCGCGGCGGCGCGAACTTCCGGGCTTGATGGCGCACTCGCTGATCCCGATCGTCATCGGCTACGTGTTCGCGCACTACCTGACCTACCTCTTCGAGAAGGGCCAGCAGACGATCATCCTGCTGTTCGGCCTCGATGCCGAGGTGAGTTACTTTCTGTCGCAACACCCCGCGGTGCTGGCCACCCTCAAGGTCGGCTTCGTGGTGGCCGGACACATCGCCGCGGTGATCGCCGCGCACGACCGCGCGCTGCGGCTGCTGCCCAGCGGCCATCAACTGACCGGACAACTCGCGATGATGCTGGTGATGGTCGGCTACACCTTCACCGGGCTGTACCTGTTGTTCGGCGGGTAGCGTCGGGTTTCGCGGACGCAAGGAGCACAATCAACAGATGAGGGCGCTCATCATCGTCGACGTTCAGAACGACTTCTGCGAGGGCGGTTCGCTGGCCGTCGAAGGTTGTGCCGACGTCGCCCGCGGCATCAGTGAACTTCTCGCGGGCCACCCGGACTATGCACACATCGTGGCCACCAAGGATTTTCACATCGATCCCGGTGACCACTTCTCCGAGCATCCCGACTTCGTGGACTCGTGGCCACCGCACTGCGTGGTGGGCACCGAGGGCGCCGACTTCCATCCGCAGTTCCATCCCGACGCGGTGGAGGCCGTGTTCACCAAGGGCCAGTTCGCGGCGGCCTACAGCGGCTTCGAGGGCACCGACGAGAACGGCACGCCGCTGGCCGACTGGCTGCGCGAGCGCGGCGTCGACGAGGTCGACATCGCCGGTATCGCGACCGACTACTGCGTCAAGGCGACCGCCGCCGACGCCGTGGCCAACGGGTTCAAGACCCGTGTGCTGGCCGAGCTGATCGCCGGCGTCGCGCCGGAGTCGTCCGCCAAGGCCATCGCCGACATGCGCGCAGCCGGCGTCCAGATCGCCTAACCCGCCGTCGGGTCGACCGGCCGTCCCGTCCACGAGGGCGCACGGCCCTGCAGGAACGCGCGCACCCCCTCCTTGGCGTCGTCGTGGCCCATCAGCGCCAGGTGGATCTCGGTTTCGCGGGTCCCCACGGCCGCGCGGTCGAGATCGAACGAGTCCCACAGCAGGCGCTTGCTGGCCGCGACCGACATCGGCGCGGTGTTGACGGCGATGTCGCGCGCCAACTCGAGTGCGGCGGGCAGCACCTGCTCGGCGGGCAGCACCCGGCTGCCCAGGCCCAGCTGAACCGCCCGGTGGCCGTCGAAAGTCGTTCCGGTGAGCAGTATCTCGGCGGCGTTCGCGATGCCGACCAGCCGCGGCAGGAGCCAGTGCGAATACGCGTCCCCGACCACACCGCGCCGCACCTGCACCACCCCGTAGCGTGCCTCGGCGGCGAAGAACCGGATGTCGCACTGCAGGGCCAGGGTCAGTCCGAGCCCGATCGCGTGCCCGTTGACCGCGGCGATGACCGGCTTGCGCAACGTCCACGCGGGCACGTCGACGCCGGCGGCGCTGAACCCCTCACCCGGCGCGGCGAAGGTGTCCTCACCGGACGCGAGGTCCGCGCCGGCGCAGAAGGCAGGCGGCGTCCCGGTGAGCACGATGACGCGGACCCGGTCGTCGGCGTCGAGCCTGCGGTAGGCATCGGCCAGTTCCTGCCGCATGCCGTCGCCGACCGCGTTGCGCTGCGCCGGCCGGTGCAGCGTGACTGTTGCCACACCGCCGTCGGCAGCGGTCAACACGGTCCGGTGATCGGGCAGGTCGGAGGGGTCGGACACACGGTCTCCCTGTGATCGGCGATTTGGTTGTGATGCTGCCCCACTGGGCACACCCGTAGGGTCTCGTTGATCGGTTCGTCTCGTCGTCTGGAGTGTGCATTGACCCAAGCCGCCGCCCCGCAACCCGCCGCGCTGGAACTCTGGCCCGGTAAGGCGTATCCGCTGGGCGCCACCTACGACGGCTTCGGCACCAACTTCGCGTTGTTCAGTGAGGCGGCCGACAAGGTCGAGCTGTGCCTGTTCAGTGTCGATGGAGCCGGACGGCTCGCTGAGACGCGCCTGACGCTGCCCGAGGTCGACGCGTTCGTCTGGCACGGCTTCATCCCCAACATCGAGCCGGGCCAGCGCTACGGATACCGGGTGCACGGCCCCTACGACCCCGGAACCGGTCAGCGCTGCAACCCCAACAAGCTGCTGATCGACCCGTACGCCAAGGCCATCGACGGCAACTTCGACTGGAACCAGGCGCTGTTCAGCTACAACTTCGGTGACCCGGACAGCCGCAACGACGACGACTCTGCGCCGCACATGCCCAAGTGCGTGGTCATCAATCCGTACTTCGATTGGGGGGTGGACCGCCCGCCCGGTCACGAGTACGCCGACTCGGTCATCTACGAGGCCCACGTCAAGGGCCTCACCCAGACGCATCCCGACATCCCCGAGCACATCCGCGGCACCTACGCGGCGGTCGCGCACCCGGTGATCATCGAGCACCTGCGGTCGCTGGGCGTGACCGCGCTCGAGTTGATGCCCGTGCACCACTTCGCCAACGACTCGACACTGGTCGACAAGGGCTTGTCCAACTACTGGGGTTACAACACGATCGGCTTCCTCGCGCCGGACTCCAAGTACAGCTCCAACCCGAACCCGGGCGGTCAGGTCCAGGAGTTCAAGGCGATGGTGCGCGCGCTGCACGAGGCGAACATCGAGGTGATCCTCGACGTCGTCTACAACCACACCGCCGAGGGCAACCACATGGGCCCGACGCTGTCCATGCGCGGCATCGACAACGCCGCGTACTACCGGCTCGTCGACGACGACAAGCGCTACTACATGGACTACACCGGCACGGGCAACAGCCTCAACGTCGGCCACCCGCACTCACTGCAGCTGATCATGGACTCGCTGCGGTACTGGGTGACCGAGATGCACGTCGACGGGTTCCGCTTCGACCTCGCGTCCACACTCGCCCGTGAGTTCTACGATGTCGACCGGCTGGCGACGTTCTTCGAACTGGTGCAACAGGATCCGACCGTCAGCCAGGTCAAGCTGATCGCCGAGCCGTGGGACGTCGGCCCCGGCGGCTATCAGGTCGGCGGCTTCCCGCCGCAGTGGACCGAGTGGAACGGCAAGTACCGCGACACCGTGCGCGACTACTGGCGCGGCGAGTCGGCCACGATCGACGAGTTCGCCTCCCGGCTGACCGGATCGTCGGACCTCTACGAGCACACCGGCCGACGCCCGGTCGCCTCCATCAACTTCGTCATCGCGCACGACGGCTTCACGCTGCGCGATCTGGTCTCGTACAACGAGAAGCACAACGAGGCCAACGGTGAGGACAACCGCGACGGCGAGAGCCACAACCGGTCGTGGAACTGCGGCGTCGAAGGCTCCACCGACGACGCCGAGGTCAACGCGCTGCGGGCCCGCCAGCAGCGCAACTTCCTCACCACGCTGCTGCTGAGCCAAGGGGTGCCGATGATCGCGCACGGCGACGAGCTCGGCCGCACGCAGCAGGGCAACAACAACGTCTACTGCCAGGACAACGAGCTGTCCTGGATCGACTGGACCAACGCCGACGCCGATCTGATGGAGTTCACCCGCACGGTCTCGACGCTGCGCGCCGCGCACCCGGTGTTCCGCAGGCGCCGGTTCTTCTCCGGCCGGCCGGTGCGGCATCGCGGCGGCGACGGAGCCGCCGCGGCGGCGACATCCGGCCAAGGGCTACCCGACATCGCCTGGTTCGCACCCGACGGGTCGGAGATGAGCGACGACGACTGGGACAGCGGCTTCGCCAAGTCCATCGCCGTGTACCTCAACGGCCACGGGATCCCCGACCTCGACGTGCGCGGTCAGCGGGTGACCGACGACTCGTTCGTGCTGTGCTTCAACGCCCACCACGAGGCGATCGAGTTCACGCTGCCCGCCGAGCAGTTCGGACCGGCGTGGATGCCGGTGGTGAACACCGGTGCCGACCCGGCCGACGAGTCGGAGCCCAAGCCGCTCAATGCCGCGACGGCCGTGACCGTCGAAGCGCGCTCGGTGATGGTGCTGCGGGCCGATACCGGCTAGGCGTTTCTCACTCGACGACGGGATAGAAGGAGTCGCCGTCCTCCGGCGTTCCGCTCACCTGGCCCTCGTCGACACCGTGAGCCTCGGGGTTGATGCGGTCCATCTGCACGCCCTCGTCGGCCGGGCGCGCTGTCTCGTCGGGGAGTTCGGCGGCGAGCTTCTCGTCGAGCGTCTCGCCGCCGGGTTCCTCGGCGATGTGGTCCGCGGCCACCCAGTGCTCGGGCGGATCGACGACCTCGTCGCCGTCGGCGTTGCGCACGTCGTCGGCGTCGAGAGCCTCCATCGGCCGCAGGGTGTCGTCCGTTCCGCCGGTGTCGTTCGGGGAGTCGTCGAATTCGGGGTTAACACTGACCACGAGCAATCGGTTGCCCAATCGTGCGGCCACTAAACGCCGCGGCTCGACCGCCTCACCCGCTGCTGTCGAATGCATTGCGCAGCAGCGCCGTTGGCGCGGATATCCCGGGCTTTCACCAGGTCGTATGCTAGCGTCCCACCTTGAGCAACCGCGGCTGCTGCGATGGCATCGAGGTCTTTCGACCAAGTCGTGCCGGCCGGGCGGGCTGGCGTAAGAGGCCGACGAGCGGCGGCGCTTACCCGGCGGCCGCGGTTGCCCGCCGCCTCACTTCCGGCGCGCGGCGCACATCGGTTACTTCCTTTGCCGTAGTAATTTTCGCGAGTGTCAGTAATACGGGGGTGGCCGCCGTATGCTGCCCACCATGACGGCCCCCGCCACCGCCGGCCGCCGCGTGACGGCCGACGACTGGATCCAGGCGGGGTTCGACGTGCTCGCCGAGGGCGGACCGAACGCTCTGCGCATCGGCAGGCTCTGCGACCGACTCGACGTGACCAAGGGCAGCTTCTACTGGCATTTCACCGACATGCGCGCCTACCGGGCGGCGCTGGCCAGTGCCTGGGGGAACCTGCACGACGAGCGTCGGCGGCTCTTCGAGAACATGCGCGACGCCGATCCGCGCAAGCGGCTCGGCGTGATGATGCGGACCCTCGTGTGCCCCGACCACTGGTCTCTCGAGCGCGCCATGCGCGTGTGGGCGCTGACCGACGAGACCGTGCAGTCAAGTGTCCAGCGCAGCGACGCA
Source organism: Mycobacterium sp. B14F4 (assembly GCF_039871645.1). NCBI lineage: Bacteria > Bacillati > Actinomycetota > Actinomycetes > Mycobacteriales > Mycobacteriaceae > Mycobacterium > Mycobacterium sp. B14F4. Next base: position 16,687 of record NZ_JBDPMF010000005.1, read on the forward strand.
CGCGTGCTCGGCGCGGTGCGCGAGGCGCTCATCGACTACGGGTTCGATCAGGAGGAGGCCGACGTGCGAGCGGCCGTGCTGGTGGCCACGGCCGTCGGCCTGCTGCACGAAGCCAATTCGACCGCCCAGCAGAGCGCGCCGATGAGCGAGCGCATCCTCGAGCTCATGCTCCGGCGATAGGCCGGCTGGGGGTCAGCCCGGTCGCGGCGTCGAGATACTGCAACAGATGATGCGCGGCCAGTTCGACGTCCTTGTGCCGCCACTCGGCCGCCCGGTACACGCACGCGATCAGTCCCGTGCGGTGCAGCCGCCGGAAGTCGCCGTAGACGAACGCGTAGCGCGCCTTGGTCTCGTCCTTGGCGGCTTCGGTCAGGCCGAGGTGCCACGACGCATAGTCCTGCCAGGAGTGCGACTCGAGGTACGCGTTCTGCGCGTCGGCGCGGGGCTGCACGTCACCCCAGTCGCTGTCGAGCACGTACTGGCGGGAGTCGATGAGCTCGCGCGCCCTGGCGACGGCGTCGTCGTTGAGTGCGTATTTGGCCACGACGCCATTGTCCTCCCGCCCGTGCGTGTTCTTCAGCGCTTGGTCAGCGGCGCGTCGCCCGTAGTGCGTCGGCCAATGTCCACACCGAAATACCGAACAGTGCAATGTCTTTCATCAGGAATCCGCCGGAGAGCGACAGCGCGGGGAAGCCGCCCTGCGACGCCTCCATCACACCCGGCGTGGTGAACAGGAAGCTGATGGTGGCCGAGAACAACATGATGGCCAGCAGGCTGCCCGCGACGGCGGCCTTCGGCCACCACGGCTTGACCGCCAGCAGCACCGCGGCGGCGAGCTCGAAGACACCGAGCAACGCCGAGAACGTGTACACGGAGAAGATGTCGTAAACCCAACTCATGAACGGGCTTTCCGACACCAGCGGCGCGATGCCCTGCGCTTCGTAGTTCATGAACTTCAGCGCGCCGTACCAGGCGATCACGATGACGAGGCCATACCGGGTGAACAGGCCCGCGACGGTGTCGATGGCGTGCTGTCGGGTCGGTTGACTCTGTGCAGTGGTCATGTAGCGGTGGTGTGCGTCCGGCACGGCGGCGTTACACCGCCGCGTTGTCCGAGGGCGCGGTTGACGGCCTCAGGCTGTCAACCCACGATCCGGGCAATCGACTTGAGCGGGATCGGCACCCAGCTGGGGCGGTGCCGGGCCTCGTAGGCCGCCTCGTAGACGGCCTTGTCCAGCTCGTAGGCCTCCAGCACCTGCCGGGAGTCACGCGGGTCGGCCCCGGACACCTCGGCGTAGCCCTCGCAGAACGAGGCGGCGTTGCGGTCCACCCACTCGCGCGCCCGCGCGGCCAACTGCCGGTCTCGATCGCCGTCGCCGGCCTGCTCCATGAGGCGTTGGTAGGCCGCGTACTCGTAGGACCGCAGCAGCCCGGCAACGTCGCGCAGCGGTGAATCCGGCCGCCGACGCTCGTCGAGGGGCTGGCCCGGTTCGCCTTCGAAGTCGATCAGCAGCCAGCGCTCCGGGGTGCGCAGCACCTGCCCGAGATGCAGGTCGCCGTGGATGCGCTGGACGGTGATGTGCTCCTCGGCGAGCTTGCGGTAGCGCTCCTCTATCAACGACACGTACGGCTCGAGGTCGGGGACCGACCTGGCGGCCGACGCCAGCCGCTGCAGCGCCGTCTCGGTCGGGAAGACGGTGCTCGACGTGCCCAGTTCGGCGGCCAGCGTCGCGTGCACCGACGCGACGGCCTCACCGAGCCGGTAGGACTCGCCCGCGAAGTCACCGCCCACCTCGTCGGCGTACAGGTCGCCCTCGGCGAACAGGTCACGGGTGCTGGCCGTCGCCATGTCCCAGCCCTCCGCGGAGTTGGCCGCGAACTCGGTCACCATGCCCAGTGCGCACGCGTCGCCGTGCACGTCCGTGACCGCCGTGGTTTCGAAGGACCCGAGGAGCCGGGCGACATGCGTGTTCTCGGCGCGCGCCAGCACCCGGTTCAGCTCGATGTCGGGGTTGATACCGGGCGTGACGCGGCGGAAGACCTTGAGGATGGCCTCTTCTTCGAAGATCACGCTGGTGTTGCTCTGCTCGGCACCGGACACTCGCGGGGCGGCGTCCAGCGGCAGGTCGACGCCGGGTTCTTTGACGAACCGCACGTCATCGATGGTGGCCGAGGAGTCGATCAGCGACAGTAGGTGCGCAGCCGACGCGGGTTCGTAGAGCGCGTCGTACGCGGTGCGGTCACCGTCGGTACCGATGGTGGCGATGTCGGTGTATTCGTCGATCGGTCCGGTGTTCCACTGCACCAGCACCTGGTACCGCTCTTGGGTCTGGTCGGCGTAGGACACATCGACCAGCACCAGGTCCAGGTCGTTGCCCAGCGCGATGCTCGCCGCCTGCCGCACCCCGGCCAGTTCCCGGCTGCGTCCGGCATACCACCGTTGGTGCGGTAGCCATTCGTCGAACGGCAGCGTCATGACTGATCTCCATGTTCCGGGGTCGGCGGCCTCAGCGAGAACCAGTAGAAGCCGTGACCCGGCAGGGTCAGCAGGTACGGCAGCTGGCCGATGCGGGGAAACTCAACGTAGCCGGTCATCTCGATAGGCGTGTACCCGTTGTAGGCCTGAAGGTTCAGCTCGATGGGCTGCGGAAAGCGGGACAGGTTGTTCACGCACAGCACGGTGTCCTTGGCGCCGTCGTCTCCCTCGAGCTCTCGGACATAGGTCAGCACGGAGGGATTCGACCCGCTCAGCTCGTGAAAGCTGCCCGTGGCGAACGCCTCGTGGCGCCCGCGCACCGCGAGCATGGTGCGCGTCCAGTTCAGCAGTGAGGTCGAGCTGTCCCGCTGCGCCTCGACGTTCACCGACTGGTAGCCGTAGATCGGATCCTGGTTCGGCGGCAGGTAGAGCCGGCCGGGGTTCGCGGTGGAGAACCCGGCGTTGCGGTCCGGCGTCCACTGCATCGGCGTGCGCACACCGTCGCGGTCACCGAGCCAGATGATGTCGCCCATGCCGATCTCGTCGCCGTAGTACAGCACCGGCGAGCCGGGCAGCGACAGCAGCAGCGCGGTGAACAGTTCGATCTGGTTTCGGTCGTTCTCCAAGAGCGGTGCCAGCCGGCGCCGGATGCCGACATTGGCCTTCATCCGCGGGTCCTTGGCGTACTCGGCGTACATGTAGTCGCGCTCTTCGTCGGTGACCATCTCCAGCGTCAACTCGTCGTGGTTGCGAAGGAAGATGCCCCACTGCGCCAACTCGGGGATGTCGGGGGTCTGCGCCAGGATCTCCGAGATCGGGAAGCGGGACTCGCGCCGGACCGCCATGAAGATGCGCGGCATCAACGGAAAGTGGAACGCCATGTGGCACTCGTCGCCTTCGGTCTGCGGATCGCCGAAGTACTCGACGACGTCGGCGGGCCACTGGTTCGCCTCGGCGAGCAACACGCGCCCGGGGAACTCGTCGTCGACCACCTTGCGGCAGTGCTTGAGGAACGAATGGGTTTCGGGCAGGTTCTCGCAGTTGGTGCCCTCCCGCTCGAACAGGTACGGCACGGCGTCCAACCGGAACCCGTCGATGCCCAGGTCGAGCCAGAAGCGCAGGACGTCGAGCATCGCCTCCTGCACGGCCGGGTTGTCGTAGTTCAGGTCGGGCTGGTGGGAGAAGAACCGGTGCCAGTAGAACTGCCTGCGCACCGGATCGTATGTCCAGTTGGACTCTTCGGTGTCGACGAAGATGATGCGCGCGTCCTCGTAGCGCTGGCTGGTGTCGCTCCACACGTAGTAGTCGCCGTACGGTCCGTCGGGGTTGCGCCGCGACTCCTGAAACCATTCGTGGGAGTCCGAGGTGTGGTTCATCACCAGGTCGGTGATCACCCGGATGCCGCGCCGGTGCGCGGCGTCGAGCAACTCGACGAAATCGTCGACGGTGCCGAACTCCGGCAACACCTTGTAGAAATCACGGATGTCGTAGCCGCCGTCACGCAACGGCGAATCGTAAAACGGTGGAAGCCAAAGACAGTCCACCCCAAGCCATTTCAGATAGTCGAGCCGCTCTGTCAAGCCTCGTAGATCGCCGGAGCCGTCCGCGTTGGAGTCGTGGAACGCGCGCACCAGCACTTCGTAGAAGACCGCCCGCTTGTACCAGGTGCGATCGGTGGGCAAAACCCGGGCGTGGCCGAAATCCTCGGCGGTCGGGTGTTCGACGACACCGTCCTCGACGTGACTGCCCTCCGCCGGGTCGTGCCCAGCGACGGAACCTGCGCTGCTGTGATCCATACCGGTTCAAACCTACCCATGTCGAGAAGAATTGAATCGCCGCGATTTCCCGCCGCCGATCACCGCGGTGAACCGGTTGAATCCCCAGTGCGATCGGGTTACCGTTTCGGGCGTTGTCGATCCGCTCCCCCCCGACGAATTGAGTGGCTGTGGCTGATTCCGTGCCCAACGATGGTGAAGCTCCGGTAATTGTCGGCATGGCCGACGCCGCGATGCACATGTACGGCGCCGCCATCGACGCACTGCCCGATCACAGCGATCCCGAGTTCGCCGATCGTGTCGGCGTCATCCTCGCGGGCATGCGCAAGCTGACGGGCACGCTGACGGAGGCCGCGGGTCGCAGTCGCTCCACCCCGTCCGTCATCGTCGCGCTCAGCGGTGTGCGTAAGCGCTACGACGAGTTGATGGAGAACGCGGCCACCGGGCCCAACGCGACGCTGGGGCAGCGACTCTACGTCGCGCGTGGCCGCGCGAAGCTGTCGACCAAGGAGGCCGCCAACGGCGTCGGTCTGCGCAAGGACCTGATCGAGGCCGTCGAGGCGGAGGAATCCGCCTCCGAGGAAGAGACCACGCGCATCAAGGACCTCATCGCCGCGCTCGGCGGCTGAGTCGGCATACGGCAGGACCGCTGCTTGGGTATCTTTCGTGCGTGACAACGCGCGATCACGGCGATCCGGGCGACGCCCCGTCGATTCCTCCGCCCCTGTCCGAAGTGGCTAATTCCGTGCGGCCGTCGGCGGCCGAAGAAGCGCGAACAATCGCTGCGTCCACCAATTCCGGCACACTTGCGACATTGACCGAGCACGGCGATCCGTGGGCGTCGTTCGTGACCTACGGATTGCTCGGCGGCGCACCGGTGCTGTGCGTGTCCAACCTCGCCGAGCATGGGCGCAACCTCGCGAACGATCCGCGCGCGAGCATCGCGATCGTCGCGCCCAGTTCGGAGACCGATCCGCTGGCCAGCGGACGGGTCACGCTGGCGGGTGCCGTCGAGCGTCCCGTCGGCGATGAACTGGCCGCCGCGCGCGAGGCGCACCTGTCCGCCGTCGCGGCCGCGAAGTACTACATCGACTACAGCGACTTCACGCTCTGGGTGCTGAGGGTGCATCGGGTGCGTTGGGTCGGCGGGTACGGCCGCATGGAGTCGACGACGGGCGAGGCCTACGCCGCGGCGGGCGCGGACCCGGTGCAACCCCTGGCGGCGGGGGCCATCGCGCACCTCAACGCCGACCACGCCGAGGCGCTGGTCGCGATGGCGCAGGTGCTGGGCGGCTACCCGGACACCACCGCGGCGACCTGCACGAACCTCGACCGGTACGGCCTGGACCTGCGCCTGGAGACCCAGCGCGGGATGGCCTACACCCGGGTCGGCTACGCCGCGCCGATCGACTCCATCGACGAGTTGCGTTCGGCCACCGTCGAGTTGGCTCGGCTGGCACGACAGGGCTAGATACGATCACCACTATGTCTGCTGCCGCTCCCGCCTCCAAACGACCGGCCACCTGGCAAGCGGCGTTCGACCTCATCGCCACCCGCGGGCACGAGCGTCGCGACGAGCCGTTCAGGCTGGCCAGCGGCCAGCTCAGCCACGACTACATCGACGGCAAGTACGCGATCGACACCGGTGAACGGTTGACGATCGTCAGCCGCGCGGTGGCCGAGTTGGCGGCGGCCCACGGCATCGAGTTCGACGCGGTCGGCGGGCTGACCATGGGCGCCGACCCGCTGGCGCACGGCGTCGCGATGGTGACCGGCAAGGCGTGGTTCTCGGTGCGTAAGGAGCAGAAGCAGCGGGGGCGTGAGCAGTGGATCGAGGGCACCCGCCTGCAGCCTGGCGCGCGGGTGCTGCTCGTCGACGACGTGATCAGCACCGGTGGATCCACCGAGATCGCGTTCGACCGGGTGACCGCCGCGGGCGCGGTGGTGACCGGCGTGATCCCGATGGTCGATCGTGGCGACATCGCCGCCAAACGCTTCGCGGCGCGCAACGTGCCGTTCGCCGCGCTGGTGACGTATCGCGATCTGGGCATCGAGCCGGTCAAGGACGTCTAGGCCGGAGCCGCAGCGGTCCGAGCGCGCATCCTGGTACGGAATCGAGGCGTGAAACCGTACAACGGTGCGCGCTCGCGGCTAGGCCGGTATCACCAGCACGCCGCCGGACTGCACCCCCACCGTCACCGCGTCCCCCGGCGCGATGGCACGGGCGGCCGAACTCGCCAGCTGCGCGGTGACGACCACGCCGTCGGGCAGCGTGACGTGGACGCGGGAGATCGGCCCCAGGAACGCCACCGAACTCACCGTCGAGGCGCCCGCCGGATCCGCGGTCACGGTGATCGCCTCCGGCCGCACCATCGCCACCCCCGAGCCGCCCGTGATCGATCGCGCCAGCGTGGGCAGCGACGTGCCCATCAGCTGTGCGCACCCGTCCGAAACCGTCGCGGGCACCTTGTTGTTCAGCCCGACGAACTCCGCGACGAACGGCGTCGCGGGGTTGGCGTACAGTTCCGCGGGCGCGGCCAGTTGTTCGAGCCGGCCCTGGCTCATCACGCCGACACGGTCGGCGACCGCGAGCGCCTCCTCCTGGTCGTGCGTGACGAACAGCGTCGTCGTCCCGACCTCCAGCTGCACGCGGCGGATCTCGTCGCGCAACTGCGCGCGGACCTTGGCGTCCAGCGCTGAGAGCGGCTCGTCCAGCAGCAGCACCCGCGGCTGGATCGCCAGCGCGCGGGCCAGCGCCACGCGCTGCTGCTGACCACCGGACAGTTCGGCGGCGTACTTCTGCGTGTGTGCCGACAACCCGACCAGCTCGAGCATCTCAGCGGCCCGGGATGCCCTCCGGCTCTTGGCTTTTCCGCGCATCTTGAGACCGAAGGCCACGTTGTCCAGCACGGTGAGGTGCGGAAAGAGGCTGTAGGCCTGAAACACCATGCCCATGTCGCGCTTGTTCGCGGGCACCCCGCTGATGTCGCGTCCGTCCACCGACACCGTGCCGGACGTCGCGCGGTCCAGGCCGGCGAGGATGCGCAGCGCGGTCGTCTTCCCGCACCCCGACGGACCGAGCAGCGCGACGAACTCACCCGGTTCGATGTGCAGGCTGAAACCGTCGAGCGCCTTGACGGGCCCGTAGATCCGGGTGAGGTCGGCGAGGTCCACGGCCACGCTCACGCCGTCACTCCCTGGATGCGGCGCCGACCGCGGGTGAGCACCGAAAGCGCAAGCAGCAGAACGAAGCCCAGCAGCAGCACGGCCAGCGACGCGGCGACCGATGTGGGTCCGTCGGTCTTGCCGATCGCGACGATCTGCACCTGCAGCGTCTGGTACCCGCTCAGCGAGGCGATCGTGTACTCCCCCAGCACGACGGCGATGGAGATGAACGACGCGGACAGGATGCCCGACCAGATATTGGGCACCACGACCCGCAGCATCGTCGACGTCCACCCGGCACCCAGGGAGCGGGCCGCCTCGGTGAGGGTCCGCAGGTCGATCGACGACAGCGCGGCGTCCAGCGCGCGATACGCGAACGGCAGCACCAGCACGATGTAGACGAACGTCAGCGTCAGCGCGGACTCGCCGAGAAAGTAGGTCACCCAGAGGTACACGTTGCGCAGGCCCACCACGATCACCAGCGCCGGAATCGTCAACGGCAACAGGCACAGGAACTCGATGAGACCCTTGGCCCACGGTGCCCGTAACCGCACCCAGATCATGGTCGGCAACAGCAGGACCAGCATCGCGATCACGGTGAAGACCGCGAGCAGCAATGAGACCACGATCGCCGCATACAACGCGTCGTCGACGACCAGGTTGGCCCAGGCCTGCGGCGTCCGTCCGCCCGCGATCAGGTTGCGCGTCGAGAAGTCGGCCATCGCATACAGCGGGAACAGGAAGAACACGCCGAACACCGACCACAGCACGCCGCGAAACACTTTGGCACTCATGCTCATCGCAGCCACCTCGCGGTGCGCCGCACCAACGCGTTGTAGGCCACCATGACCGCGGCGACGACCACGACCATCTCGAGCGCCAGGGCGTACGCGAAGCCGGATTGCCCGAGCACCACCTCGCTGGTCAGCGCCGCCCGGATGAGCAGGGGCACGATCGGGCTGCCCTGGCTGACCAGCGCCGCGGCGGTTGCATAGGCGGCAAAGGCGTTGGCGAACAACAACAGCGCCGACCCCAGAAATACCGGCGTCAACAACGGCACGGCCACCTCGCGGAAGTACTGCCACCGCGAGGCGCCGAGGCTGACGGCCGCTTCGCGCCACTGGTCGCGCAGGCCTTCGAGCGCGGGCACGAAGACGATCACCATCAACGGGATCTGGAAGTACGTGTACACCACGATCAGCCCGGTCAGCTCGTAGAGCCAGCCCGACCCGGCCAGGTTCCAGCCGAAGGCCTGCTGCACCCACAGGGTCAGCACCCCGTTCAGCCCGATCGTCGCGAGGAAGGCGAATGCCAGTGCCACCCCGCCGAATTGGGCCATCACACTGCACAGTGAGATCACCGCGCGACGCACCATCGACGACGGCGGGCTGGACACGATCAGCCAGGACAGCACCGCGCCTGCCACCGCGCCGATGACGGCCGTCGACCCCGACAGCACCACGCTGCGGCCCAGTGCGGACAGTGCGGCACCGGAGAACAGCGCCTCGATGCGGGTCAGCGAGAACACGCCGTCGACGACGAACGCGTTGACGATGACGGTGACCGTGGGGATCAGCAGGAAGACCACCACCACCGCCAGGAACGGCAGTAGCGGCAGGAACAGGGCCAGGGACTCCCGCAGTCTTCTCAGGTCCGCTCCTCAGCCGATCGCCTGGGCCCAGTTCTGGGAAAGATACTTCGTCGCCGCCTCGGTCTGCTGCGGGGAGGGCACCGTCACCGGTCCGTCGATGACGGGCACCGACGCGATCGCCGCCTTGTCCAGTTTGCCGTCGATCATCATGGTGTCGGCACGCACCGGCCGAACACCGCCCAGCGCGAACAGGTTCTGGCCCTCGTCGCTGTAGAGGAACTCCTGCCACAGCCGCGCGGCCGCGGGATGCGGCGCGTCCTTGTTGATCGCCTGGTAGTAGTAGCCCGCGACGGCGTGCGCCGGCGGCACCAGCACCTGCCACGACGGCAGCTTCTTGGTCTCGGCGGCGTTGGTGTAGCTCCAGTCGATGACCACCGGCGTCTGGCCGGACTCGATGGTGGCCGGTGTCGGGTCGACGGGCAGGAAGTTGCCCGCGTCGTTGAGCTTGCGGAAGAACTCCACACCGGGCGCGATGTCGTCGGCCGAACCGCCCTGGGACAGGGCGACCATCAGCACCCCGGAGAACGCGGCGCCCGCCTGCGTCGGATCGCCGTTCAACGCGACCTTGCCGCGGTACTCGGGCTTGAGCAGGTCGTCGACGCTCGTCACCGGCGGCACCTTGGCCGAGTCGAAGCCGATGGACATGTACCCGCCGTAGTCGTTGACCCACGTGCCGTCGGGGTCCTTGAACGCCGCCGGGATGTCGTCGAACGTGGCGACCTGGTACGGCGCGAACATCGACGTGTTCGCCAGCGCGACGGACTGGCCCAGGTCGAACACGTCGGGCGCACTGCTGCGGCCCTTCTGCTGATTGGCGGCGTTGATCTCGTCCTGGCTCGACGCGTCCGGCTGCGCGGAGTTCACCTTGATGCCGTACTTGTCGGTGAACGCCTTGATCATCGCCCCGTAGTTGGCCCAATCCGGCGGCAGCGCAATGACGTTCAGCTCGCCCTCGGACTTCGCCGCCTCGACGAGGCCCTCCATGCCGCCGAAGTCCTGCGCGGAGGTCGCTTCGGCCGCCGTCACCCCGGACTCCGTGCGCTCACCGTCGCCGCTCTTCTCGGGCGGTGCGCAGGCGATCGAACCGGTGAGCAGCAGGACCGTTGCGGCGGAGGCGGCCGCCCATCTGGAGCACGTCATTGCCGAACCTTCCGATGGTCAGGAGGCGGCGCAGTGGCGCAGCGGTTACCGCACCGGATCGCCGCGGTGAATGAATCGATGCGAGGCGCTCGAACCCTACCGTGACGGTCGCGGCGGTGGTGTGGATTGGCGTGCAGTTCGCCCAACCGCGCGTTTGTGCAGGTACCGGCGTTAGCATCGACGGGTGTCCGAACGCGAAGCCTCGGGGGACTTCGACTACCTGTTCGAGGACGTCCCCGACGAATCGAGTGTCGACGCGCTGCCCGACACCCGGGCACCCGACATCGCGCCGAATGAAGACGACGGCCGGGGCGACGGCGAGCTCGGCGCCGCCCCGCAGTTCGACGCGTTCGATTCCAGCACCTGGTATTTCGAACCGGCACCGCCGCCCTGGTACCGCACCAAGCAGACCCTGGCCCTGTTCGTCGCTGCATCCGTCGCGGCGGTCGCCCTGGTCGTCTCCAGCGTTCTGCTGGCGCTCCGCGGACCGGATTCCACGGCGGTCGACGAGACCACCTCGGTCACCCAGCCCGCGGCGAGCACGCCGCCCGCCTCCCGGCCCCCGTCGCGGACCAGCGCGCCGCCACCACCGCCCCCGCCGCCCCCTGCCGAGACCTCGGCGGCGCCCGCCGCTCCTGCTCCGGTGCAGACGAACCGGCCGCGGGCCCCGTCGACCAGAACGACGAAGGAGCCAGAGATCGGGGTGACCCGCACGCCCGCGACGCGGTCGCCCATCAGCGTCGCACCGCAGCGGCCCGGCGGCGGCCAGCGCTAACGGCGCTTCGGCCGCCCTCCCGGACGGCACCGCATAGGCTGCACACATGGCCGATACCGATGCCGCGGCCAGGTTCGCCGAGTGTCCGGTGGCGATGCTCGCGACCGTGGGCGCCGACGCGATGCCGCACGTCGTGCCGGTGGTGTTCGCCGTGCACCGCGACGTCGTGTACACCGCCGTCGACGCCAAGCGCAAGACGACGCACCGGCTGCGGCGGCTGGTCAACATCGAAGTCAACCCGAAGGTGAGCATCCTCGTCGACCACTACGAGGACGACTGGACCCGGCTGTGGTGGGTGCGGGCGGACGGACGGGCCGAAATCCATTACAGTGGTGAGGAAATGGCCACCGGATACGCGCTACTGCGGCGGAAGTACCCGCAGTACCAACGTCTCGAGCTGGCCGGGCCGGTGGTGACCGTCGAGGTCGCCAAATGGTCGTCATGGCAGGCCTGAGACCGAACTCGCCGAACATCTTGTGCTCGCTGGCGGCGAGGAGAATTGTGGTCTGCACACACTGCGACGGCGACGTTGCCGCCGCGGGGAGGGAACGTCATGGCTGACAAGACCACACATTCCCAAGGCGCCGGGGCCGCCCCCACCGCGGACAGTCCGGCCGCCATCCGCAACGTGGTCCTGGTGGGCCCATCGGGTGGCGGCAAGACCACACTCGTCGAGGCCCTGCTGGTGGCCTCCGGCGTCCTCACCAGACCCGGGTCGGTGGTCGACGGCACCACCGTGTGCGACTGCGACGAGGCGGAGGTCGCCCAGCAGCGTTCGGTCGGCCTCGCGCTGGCGTCGCTGCAACACGACAAGACCAAGATCAACCTGATCGACACACCCGGCTACGCGGACTTCGTCGGGGAACTGCGCGCGGGGCTGCGCGCCGCCGACTGCGCGCTGTTCGTCATCGCCGCCAACGAGGACGTCGATGAACCCACCAAATCGCTGTGGCACGAGTGCAGCCAGGTCGGCATGCCGCGCGCCGTGGTGATCACCAAGCTCGACCATGCCCGCGCGAACTACGGCAACGCGCTGGCCGCGGCCCAGCGGGCGTTCGGCGACAAGGTGCTGCCGCTGTATCTGCCCGCGAACACACCGTGCACGGGGCTGATCGGGTTGCTGTCGACGACGCACTATGAGTACGCCGACGGCAAGCGCAGCGGTTCGCACGCCCCCGACGCGTCGTACGCCGACACGATCACCCAGCAGCGCGGCACGTTGATCGAGGGCATCATCGAGGAGTCCGAGGACGAGACGCTGATGGAGCGCTACCTCGGCGGTGAGGAGATCGACCAGGCGGTGCTCATCGACGATCTCGAGAAGGCCGTCGCGAGGGCGTCGTTCTTCCCGGTGATCCCGGTGTGCAGCAGCACCGGCGTCGGCACCCTGGAGTTGTTGGAGATCATCACCGCGGGTTTCCCGTCGCCGCCCGAGCATCAACTGCCCGAGGTGTTCACCCCGCAGGGCAAGGTCCGCGACCGGTTGCCGTGCGACCCGGGTGGGCCCCTGCTCGCCGAGGTGGTCAAGACGACGTCGGATCCGTACGTCGGGCGGGTCAGCCTGTTACGGGTGTTCTCGGGCACCCTCACCCCCGACGCGACGGTGCACGTGTCGGGGCACTTCGCTTCCTTTTTCGGTACCAACGGCTCGGGGCATGCCGACCACGACGAGGACGAGCGCATCGGCGCGCTGTCGTTCCCGCTGGGCAAGCAGCAGCGGCCCGCGGCATCGGTGATCGCCGGCGACCTCTGCGCGGTCGGCAGGCTGTCCCGGGCCGAAACCGGAGACACGTTGTCCGACAAGGCCGATCCGCTGGTGCTCAAGCCGTGGACGATGCCCGAGCCGCTTCTGCCCATCGCGGTGCAGCCCCGGGCGAAGACCGACGAGGACAAGCTGTCGGTCGGCCTGCAACGGTTGGCCGCCGAAGACCCGACGCTGCGGATCGAGCAGAATCCCGAGACGCACCAGATCGTGCTGTGGACCATGGGCGAGGCGCACGCCGGCGTGGTGCTCGACGCGCTGTCGCGGCGCTACGGCGTCGCCGTCGACGCCGTCGAGTTGCGGGTGCCGCTGCGAGAAACGTTCGGCGGCAAGGCCAAAGGCCACGGCAGGCACGTCAAGCAGTCCGGCGGGCACGGCCAGTACGCCGTGTGCGACATCGAGGTGGAGCCGTTGCCGGAAGGCTCGGGCTTCGAGTTCGTCGACAAGGTCGTCGGCGGCGCCGTACCGCGTCAGTTCATCCCGAGCGTCGAGAAGGGCGTGCGCGCGCAGATGGAGAAGGGGGTCGGCCCCGGCTACCCCGTCGTCGACATCCGCGTCACGCTCTTCGACGGCAAGGCGCACAGCGTCGACTCGTCGGACTTCGCGTTCCAGATGGCCGGCGGGTTGGCGCTGCGCGAGGCGGCCGCGGCGACGAAGGTGAACCTGCTCGAACCGGTCGACGAGGTGTCGGTGCTGATCCCCGACGACTTCGTCGGCGCGATCATGGGCGACCTGTCGAGCAGGCGCGGCCGCGTGCTGGGCACCGACAAGGTCGGCGAGGACCGCACGCTGGTCAAGGCCGAGATCCCCCAGGTCGAATTGACCCGCTACGCCATCGATCTACGGTCGCTGGCGCACGGGGCCGGTTCGTTCACGCGGAACTTCGCGCGCTACGATCCGATGCCCGACCACGCCGCGGCGAAGGTGACGGCCTCGACCTGAGCCACATCGGCGCGAGATCAGAGTTACGGCGCGGATTCGGTCCGAATATGTACCGGAACCTTATTTCGCGCCCAGGGGCATGGGTGTTCACCGCGGCGGGTCGCCGCGCCAGCTGAAGCTGTTGACGTACTTGCCCATGTCCAGTGCCAGTTGAAGATTGGCGCCCGACGGTTTCCCGAAGCCGAAGTCGGGGCCGAACTGATGATACGGCCCGACGGCGGCCGCGACGAGCGCGAGGCCGTCCTTCACCGCGACCATCACCAGCACCCGCATCCGCAGGTAGCTGCTGTTGGCGCCCTGCGGCCAGCAGTCGACGACCTCGCCGTACCCGGACTGGTAGCCGACCATCGCGTTCGGGATCTCGTACGCGGTGCGGGTGTCGGGGAACGTCTCGTCGACCAGCGCCTCGGCGATGTCGCGCGGCGCCCGGTTGTCCGCGGGCTCACCGAACAACTGCAGGGTGCCGCCGTCGCCGGCGAGGAACTCCGCGGTCACGCCGTTCGGCTTCGTGGTGATCCGGTACGCCGAACTCGGCGCGGGATGGCTCACCGAGAAGGCGCCGTCGGCGGCGGTGAAGCGCGGGTTGATCTCGACTGGTGTGCCCGTGGGCGGTCGTCCGCAGTCGGGCGGGCACACGTAGCGCACGGGCGGCTTGTGGATGACGGCCGACACCCCGACCAGCGCCGCGGCGATCACCGCGATCGCGGCGAGCCACGTCAGCACCAGCCGCGCGCGCGACGTCCTGCGCAGTGGTGGTGCGGCGTACGACCCGGCCGGAACGGCGTAGCCGGGATAGAACTCCGTCGGCGCGCTCATGACCCCTCGGAGGTGGCGTCACCGCGGACCGGCCGTGCGGCGCGCCGGGATTCGCGCGACGACCGCGACGACGCGCGCGTCGCCACCCCACACGCCGGGCAGAACGCCATGTCGGGCACGACATGACCGCAGTGGGTGCACAACAGCGGTTCGTCGGAGTGGATCTCGTCGTGCGCCTCGTGCAGCAGCGCCAGTTGCAGGCCGATGCGCAGCAGGAAGAGCGCGACGGTGGCCAGCGCGAGATACAGCCCCAGCATCAGCACCTGCGGGAACTGAGCGATGTCGATCAGGCCCAGGCCCAGGTACACGGCCAGCACCGCGACCGCGAAGCCGACGAGGACCAGCCGCACGACGCCCGGATGCTGATGCCGCTTGCTCGGCGGGCGGCTGAACCACAGTGCGGCACCGATCAATCCGCCCGCCGCGGCGGCGGTCAACGGCACCGCCACCCCGCGGATGCCCGCTTCGACGAGCAGGCTCTCCATCGGCCGCTTGCTGACCACACCCGTGCCGAACTGCGGCGCCAACCGGGTCAGGGTCGCCGCCGCGGTGAAGGCGAGCGCACCGAGCGCGCCAATGGTGAAGCCCTCGAGGGCTTCTCGCGACGGCGGTCGCATCACCCGGACGAACACGGCGGGCAGCAGCATGAGGAGGACCCCGCCGAGCGGGATCAGGATGCCCATCTGGAGCATGCGCGCCCCGACGATGGCCGAGCCCAACCCGACCCCGTAGGACTTGGCGAACAACGCACCGGTCAACAGGACCCAGCCCACGGCGAGCGCGACGGCCAGCACGACGGTGAGCACCAGAGTCCCGATCGGGAAGTCGCGGAACGCATCCGACTCGCGCAGGTAGATGACGAACATCAGCGGCAACCCGAGCGCGGCGACGGTGATCAGCGCGGCGGGCAACCGCAGCAGCGTGAAGGCGATCAGCGCCGCCAGCAGCACCACCAGGCCGATCCGGAACGCCGTGCGCGAGCGTTGCGGCAGATTCGGGAACAGCGAACTCGCCACCGACAGATGCAGGAGGTGCTCGTTGGGCGCGGCGCTGAAGTCGCGGAGCCGCAACCAGTCCGGGCCCTCACCGCGTCGCGGGGTCAGATGGCATCCGCACAACCCGCAGTACTCGCCGGCGGGCACGTCGACGCGGCAGATCCGGCACTCGGTGGTCGGGACGGAGTCGTCGGCGCTCATGTCGATGCCCGCTGCAGGACGAGCAGGTTACGCACGAGGTTGTCGACGTCGGGGGTACCGAGCCCGGTGACCAGGTCGTAGCCGGGGGTGGCATCGGCGACGGCGTTGCCGCCGAGGGTCACGTCGCGGAAGGCGGGCAGCGGCGCGCCCTGGGCGATGCGGTACAGCAGCGGGTTCAGATCACCGATCGGGCGCCCGCCGTTGGCGAGCAGGTACTGGTTCATCACGGCCGCCAGGCCCGCCCAGATCGGCGCGGACTGCGACGTGCCGCCGCCCACCAACGACGTCTGCTGGAACACGATGCGCACCCCGGTGAACGGGTCGGCCACGGCGGCGACGTCGGGGGTCAACCGTCGGTCGGCGTCGCGGTCGGGCAGCACCGCCCGCTGCCACGGTGGGCGGTCGAACAACGACGACACACCGCCGCCGGTGCCCACCGACAGCGGCACGTCGAACCAGGCCTGTTCGGAAATCCACCGGCCCGCGTCGTCGGTGGACAGCGTCGTGCCGCCGACGTCGGTGATCTCCGGCAGCGATGCGACCGAATCGAGCCCGACATCGGCCTCGCCCGGAGGGGACGACCAGTCGTCGCCACCCTTGCACTCCAACCCGGCGAGATCGCCGCTGGCGTTGAACGCCGAGGTGCCGCGTGACTGCGCGGCGGCCAGGGCCGAGCGTACCGGCGCGAGATCGGCTGCGGTGATCAACTTGTCGCAGCCCCACCCGATGGAGAAGCTCCACACCGCGCCGGGGAAGCGCCGGTCGGTCTCGGTGAACATCTGGCCGATCTTCTCGAAGGTGCCGTCGCTGGCGATCGTCGGCTGCGCGCTGACGACGACCTTGCGGGCGTCGGGCGCGACGGCGTGCGCGACCTGCAGGTCCATCGTCGTCTCGCCGCGCGGTTCGTCGAGTTCGCCGCCCACCACCTCGGGGGTGAACCGCGGCAACCGGTAGGTGTCGGCGAACGTGTCGAGGTCGGTCTGGTCGAACCCGTCGAACGCGAAGAACACGATGGTGCTTCCCGTGCCGGTGTAGCCGGCCGCGGTCAGCGGGCTGACGTTGTAGGTGTTGCGCAACGCCTCCGGTGTCAGCCCCTTGTCCGGCACGTCGAGCGGCACCGGCGGAGTGTGCGACGTCCGATGCGGCAGGTAGCCCAGAATCCTGCCGAGCTCGGAGACGTTCTGCCGCAACGCATCCGGTATCTCGGGCTGTTGCGGCGAGGCGTAGAACACCTGCCCGCGACGGCCGCGGTAATCGTGCACCTCGACGTCGAACGCGTCGGCCATCGAGTCGGCCGCGCCTTCCACGACCGCCCAGTCGTGGCCGGGCAGCCACCGGACCGCGAGGTCGCGATCACGCGCCCAATCGAACACCGCGGCCGGGTGGTCGTCGTCCTGCAGCGCCATCGTCAGCTGGACGTGGCCGTTGTGCGACGGCCCCAGGTCGGTCGAACTCGCCAGCAGGTAGGAGTACGGGCCGGCGATCACATCGCCGGCGTCGCCCGGGTGCACCGGACGCAGGTCGGAGACAAGCAGGACCGCGCTCGCCGCGACCACCGCGAGCACGCCGACCTGCCGCGCGTTCACGGACGTCAGCGTACGTCCGAGTCGGTCCGGTTAGCGGTGGCCCGGGATGGCGGTCGGCGCGGGCGGGGCGATCACCGTCGGCGAGAAGGGGTTGGGGCCGCTGGGATCGATTCGCGGCGCCTTCTCCGTCGGCTCGACCGGAGCCGGGCTGGCCGGCGGGGCCGTGGTCGTCGTGGTGGTCGTCGTCGTGGTGGTCGTCTCCTCCGGCGCCTCGCTCTCGCTCGAGCACGACGCGGTGAACAGGACCATTGCCATCGCGGCGGTGCCACCGGCGACAACAGCGACCCGCCGACCCAACTGGGCAGACCTCATGAGGTTTCCTATCTATCCCGACCGAGTACCAGGAGCTGTCAAGATCAGCCCGGCGTCCGCGACTCTATCCGAATGCCGGTGACCGTGCAGGGGTTGAGCGTTGCTACGAGCCGGACTTCAGCGCACCGAGCGCCTCGGCCAGGGTCGGGTACAACGCGAAGATCTGGTCGAGACCCGTCAGCTGGATCGGCCTGCTGGTCGCGGATCCGTTGGCGACCACCACGAAGCGAGCGGCCTTACTGACCGACTCGTGGGTGGCGACCAGGGTCTGCAGACCCGCCGACGCGAGGAAGTCCACCGCGGAGAGGTCGACGACCAACGCCGTCGGCTCCCGGGTCAACGCCTCGGTGATGGCGGCCTGGAGATCCGGCACTGTGGCCAGGTCGACGTCGCCGCCGATCGACACGACGGCGATCCCGTCCTCGACCGAAACCGAGGTGGAAATCGGATCATTACGCGACAACGGTCGTCCTCGTCAGTAGGTGCCGCCCGATCGACGGCTGCGCTGAGCTTAACCCGTTGATGTCGGTGGTGAATGAGTGCTTCGCGGTTGGGCAGGCGAGACGCACGCTAGTGTCGTCGCTGAGAACGATGACGCATCCCGACGACGTCTACAAGCGCTACGAGCAGGAGCGGGCACGCGCCGATGGCCTGGCCGACCGCGACCAGTTCCGTAGTGCGCTGGTGAACTCGCTGCAAGACGGGTTCTTCGTCGCCGACCACGACGGAACCGTCGTCGAGATGAATGCCGCCTTCAAAGAGGTCACCGGTTACGGCCCCGAGGGCCTGCCCTATCCCATGCCCCATCCGTGGGTGATCGACGAGCTGGCCGCCGACACGCGCAGGCAGGGGTTGGTCCGCGACGGCCGGCTGTCCGCGGAGATCAAGATTCGGCACCGCGACGGCCGCGACCGCTGGGTGGCGATAAGCATCAACGCGGTCACCGCCGAACAGTCGGCGCCGGGGCTATATGTCGGCACCATCCGGGACATCACCGCGGCGCACGCCGCAGCCGAACGCGACCGCGCGGTGGCGCGGCTGGCCTCCGCGGTGAGCGTAGCCAGGAACGTCGACGAGGTGCTGGCGATCACGCTCGCGCAGTGCCGCACCTCGCTCGACGCCGGCCGCCTGATGGCCGTGATGTGGCCGAAGGCCGAGGGCGAACCGGTGCTACGCGTGGCCGGTGAGCCCGCGGTGTCGAGTTGGGCCGACCTGGACGACGACTGGTGCCGCACGTTCGAGGACGCCCGCGACTGGATCCCGCTGACGGTGACGCCGGTCGGCGCGGCGCCGAGTGCGGGGACGACGCGCGGCTTCGTCACCGTGCTGTCCGGTGCCCGCGACGTCGTACTGTGCCTCGAACATCGGGCACCGCGCCAGGTCAGCCGGGAGGACCGGCGTCTGATCAACGCCCTCGTCGGACATCTCAGCCTCGCGGTGCAGCACGTCCGCCAGTTCGAGAGCGCGCGCGAGACGTCGCTGACGCTGCAGCGCTCGCTGCTGGCCCCCACCGACCTGCCCGCCGGCTTCGCGGTGCGCTACGAACCCGCGGTGCCCCCGCTGGAGATCGGCGGCGACTTCTACGACGTGCTGCCCGTCGGTGACCATCAGTTCGGCATCGTCGTCGGCGACTGCGTGGGCAGGGGTCTGTCCGCGGCCGCCGTCATGGGTCAGTTGCGCGCCTCGACACGGGCACTGCTGCTCACCGGTGCCGAACCCGCGACACTGCTCGAGCAGCTCGACGCGGTGGCCGAGCTCATCCCGGACGCGTTCTGCACGACGGTGTTCGTCGCGCTGGTCGACACCGAGGCCGCGACGGTCCGGTACAGCAGCGCGGGGCACATGCCGCCGGTGCTGGTGACCGGGTCGGCGCCGCCGCAGTTGCTCGACGAGGCGCGCTCGGTGCCGCTGGCGGTGCAGCGCAACCAGCCGCGCCCGCAGGCCAGCTGCCCGCTGGCGCCGGGCTCGACGCTCATGCTCTACACCGACGGGCTGGTCGAACGGCGGGACCAGTCGATCGACGACCAGATCGCTCAGGTCGCGGAGGTGGTGGCCGGGACGGTGGCGCTGCCGATCGAGAAGGTCGCCGACGCGGTGCTGGGCAAGCTCGCTCCGGTGGGCGGCTACGACGACGACGTCGCGATCCTCCTCTACCGGCTCGGCCACGCCCCGCTGGTCTTCGACGACGCCGCCACCGCAACGCGGTTGACCGACGTCCGGCACCGGCTCGCGGCGTGGCTGTCCGCGAACGGTGTCGCGGACTCCGCCACGGCCGACATGGTGCTGGTGGTCAACGAGGCCTGCTCGAACTGCGTCGAGCACGCCTACCGCGGTCGCGATCCGGGTCGCATGCGCGTCGAGGCCCACATGGGCGACGACGTCGTGCACGTGCGCGTCACGGACTTCGGCTCGTGGAAGGTGCCCCCGGCGGACCCCGGCACCCGCGGCCGTGGCCTGCTGCTGATGAACGCCGTCAGCGACCGGATGGACGTCGACGGCACCGCAGCCGGCACCACCGTGGATATGACGTTTCAATTACCGGATGTCCGCCATTGAGGATGCGCTGCCCACGCCGCCGCCGGGGGCGTGGTATGACAATCATGAGCGGACGACCGGGAGGTGCTGTGTCTGTAGCTGGTCACGTCGCCGCCCGCCGGTGTGCCGCTTCCCCGGTCGCGGGCCGAAACGCATGACCGACAACCAATTCCGCTTGAGGGCCGCGGACGCCGAGGCGCCGCCGGTGGTCATCGCCAGTGGCGAGATCGATCTGGCCAACGTCGACGAGTTCGGCGCACTGCTGGCGCGTGCCGCGGCGGCCGGCTCGTCGGTGACCGTCGACCTGTCCGCGGTGACCTACTGTGACAGCGCCGCGCTGCGCGAGCTGTTCTCGGTCGCCGCGGCCGCCAAGCTGACCCTCGTCGTTCCGGCAGGGGGACCGATCACCACGCTGCTCGGCATCTCCGGCCTCGACAAGGTCGCCACGGTCAACGTCATCGACTGATCGGAAGTCATTGTCCGCACCGCACTTTCAACCCCGCCAGCATCCCCAGCTGATCGCATTGCTGCACCGTGTCCTCCAGCGGGTGCAGGCCGACCTGCGCAGCGCGGTCGGCATCGCGATCACCGTGCACGACAAACGCTTTCGCGAGGGCCCGGCGGCGATCGTGGCCGTCGGCCCGGAAGCCGCACTCGTCGACGCCCAGCTGGCACTCGGCGGGCCGGTGGCCGACGCACTGACCTATCAGGTGCCGGTGCTCGACCTCGACCTGTGGACCGACGAGCGTTACCCCGAACTGACCCTCGACGCCGTCGCCGCCCGCGCGCCTGCGCTTCGTGAGGAGCTGGGGCGGGTGCACGGCGCGGTCGCGGTGCCCGGACTCTGGCGCGAGGACGCCGCCGTGGTCCTGTCCTGCACGCTGACCGAACCGGCCTCGGCGGTGACCGTGACCACGCTGATCGCCTACGAGCAGTTGGTGTCGGCCGCACTGGTGACCACGGCCGCCGAGAACGAGGCCGCCTTCGAGGACCTCCTCAGCGCCCTGCAGTCGCGCGGCGCGATCGAGCAGGCCAAGGGTGCGTTGATGGGCCTCGTCGGCTGCAGCGCCGATCAGGCGTGGGCCATGCTGCGCCGGGCCAGCCAGGAGTTCAACGTCAAGCTGCGCGAACTCGCGGTGGCGCTGCTCGAGCACATCAGCGGAGCACCGGCCGAACAACCCGGTGTCGCCGATCCGATCGCGCCCAACGAGTCCGCCCGCACGGCCGCTCGGCTGCTGTGGACCGCGATGGTTGACAGTCGGCGCCACCAGAATTCGTGACGGCTAGGGCTCGCGGTGGGCGACGGCCGCCTCGAGGCGCTCCTCGAGCGCGCCCTCGTCGCGGCCCAGCGCGATGGTCGCCGCCGCCATCGCGACGGTGGCGATCGTGATGGCCACCGCCTTGACCCCGTCCACCATCAGGTGCTCGCCGAGCACCACGGCACCGAGCACCACGGCGATCACCGGTTCGAGCACGAGCATGGTCGGCACCGAGGTCTGCAGCGATCCCGCGTGAAAGGCCGACTGCTGCAGGAACACCGCGACAACACCCAGCAGCACAAGCAGATACAACGCCGGCGCGGTGAGCACTGTGCCCACGCCGTCGTGGGTGAGCAGGTGCATGACGATCTTGGTGAGCACCGCGACGACGCCGAACAGCACGCCCACGGCCACGGCCAGCAGCACGGCGCGCTTCCAGCCCGCCGTGCGAACGGCGACCACCACGCACGCCAGGACCGCCGCCGCACAGATCAACGCGACCAGCGCCGACAGCGGGGCCGAGGCCTCGTAGTCACCCGGTCGCGTCTTGGCCAGCAACACGAACACCGCCAGCGCCGCGGTGAGCACGAGCGCCCAGATCCATTCGCCGCGGGTGACCCGGCGGTCGGCCAGGCGGGCGCTCAACGGCAGGGCGAACAGCAGGGCCGACACCAGGATCGGCTGGACCAGCAACAGCGATCCGTACGCCAGCGCGACGGCCTGGAAGCCGTAGCCGGCCACCGCCGCGGCCGTGCCCGCCCACCACAGCGGTCTGCGCAGCAGCGTGAGGAACATGACGCTGCTGACGCCGTGCTCCTCGGGGACGTCCATGGTGGCGCGCTGACGGACCACGATGCCGATCGCCAGGAACACGGCGGCGAGAAGCGCCAGCAGCACGACCAGACCATGGCCGATCAAAGGGGGCCTACCAAAGGGGGCCTACCAAAGCGTTCGACTCCTCCCCGACCGCGGCCAGCACACGCACCAGCGAAACATACGCAGCGCCGGGCCGCGAAACCGCCTGTGTCCGCGCGACGGTCAGCGAGGTTTGACGATCGGCCGAGTGGGCATTAATCCGATCATGAACTTGCGACGGTTGGTCTTGCTGGCGGGCGCTGTGGTGCTGATCGTGGGGCTGATCGGCCTGTTGATGCCGGTGTCGATCGCCGGACCCGACGGTCAGAAGATCGGCTGCGGTAACGCCGTGGCCGCCGACGACTCCGCGGCCCGTCAGGCCGACAGCAGCAATCCGGTCAACTTGCCGGTGATCAACGAGATCGTTCCGCACACCGACTACGTCGCGCAGTGCCAGTCGGCCGTGTCCGACCGGCGGATGTGGTCGATCCCGGTGGCGATCGTCGGGCTGGTGCTGCTCGCCGGGGGGTTTGTGGTCGGCGGCCGGGGCGCCCGGGTGCGTTAGCCGGTCGAGCGGATGCCGGCCTAGCTGGCTTCGCGCCCGGAGACCACGTGCAGACGCGGGGCGGTCTCGGTGGGAGCGATCTTGTCGTTCACGGTCGCCACCACGGTGTCGACCCGGTTGACGGCCCGGTCGCACAGCCCGCGGACCTTGTCGCTGGCGGCGTCGACGTCGTCGGCGGCGCTGAGCAGGTAGGCGCGGACGTTGAGGCGCAGGCGCTCTCCGGCGGACCGGGCGCGACGGCGCAGCCGGTCGTCGATCTCCACCGTGACGTAGGGCATCACCCGAAGCTTCATGGGCTCACCCTAGCGGCGTCGACCAGGTCGCGACAGGGACCGTGCGCGTCGGCACGTCGACTCGCCGCACGTCGGCCGCATTACCCGGCTCCTCCGGCACGACTGGACTTTCCCGTCCGGACTAGCCACGTTCTGCGCCGTGAACACGTTGACCGCGATTAGTTTTGGACTATATAGTTCAGTTCAATCGGACAGATGGGAAATTTCATGAGGTCAGCTCAGTTGGGTCGGCGGTTCGCTGCTGTCGCCGGTGGCACCGCGGTGACGGCGTTGGTTCTGTTCACCGCCTCGTGCTCGAGTGAGAGCGAGGCTCCCGAGGAGACCACCACGACGACCACCACCATCACCACGACGACCACGACCACGGCCCCGCCGGCCGGCCCGACGCCCGGCGCACCGGTCGAGCCCACCGAGAAGGCGCCGCGGATCGAGCCGGGCCCCAACCCGTTCTCGCCGACCGTGATCGCGCCGCCCGCGCCGACGGCGATCCCGGGCGATCACTGACCGAGCGCGAACGATGCGACATGGCCGATCGCCATGTCGAGCGCGGACTGCATGAGCCGGGGGTCGCGTCCGGTCTGGGAGAGCAGGTAGCCGCCCTCGACGGCGGCGAGCAATCCCGTTGCCAGCGAGGCGATGTCGATGTCAGGTCGCAGCACGCCCGCGTCGCGCATCCGTTCGAGCGCCGCGGCCAGCAGCGCGCGCCATTCGGCGAAATGCTCACTCAGTGAGGCGCGCGCCCTGTCATCGCTGTCGGCCAGTTCCGCAGCGAGAGAGCCGAGTTCACAGCCCCACAGCCCGCGCCGCAACGCACAGCGCTGCACCATCGCGTCGCGCCACTGGTAGAGGCCCTTGAACGAGTCGATCTTCTCGAGCCGAAGCCGCTGCCAGGACAACACCTCGTCGGCGCGCTGGGTGATGACTTCGTAGACGAGGTCGGTCTTGTCCTGAAAGTGTTGGTAGAACTGGGATTTACTCGTTGCGCTGGCGGCCAGGACATCGTCGATGGTGGTCGCCGCGACGCCCTGGGCGTGCATCAACTCGGCGGCGGCCAGGACGATGCGGTTGCGGGTGGCTGCGCCTCGCGACGTCAGCCGCGGCCGCGGTGCGGGTTCGGATTGCGGCGGCACGTCCTCACTGTATCGCTGCGGCTTTCTGCTCATCGCTGGTCTGGGCGAGCGGCCGTCGTGCGGACTCGCGGATGGTGAAGATCGCGCCGAGCGAGACGACGGCCGCCATGGTCAGGTACCAGGCCGGTGCGAGGCTGTTGCCGGTCTGGGCGGTGAGCCAGGTGACCACATACGGCGTGGTGCCGCCGAATCCGGCGACGCAGATGTTGTATCCGATCGAGAAGCCGCTGTAGCGCACGCGGGTGGCGAAGAGCTCGACGCCGGCCGACACCGCGGCCGAGATGTAGACCGACTCGATGACGGCCAGTGCGCAGTGCGCGGCGATCGCGGCGACCAGCGAGCCCGAGTTGAGGAGCATGAACAGCGGATAGCCGAACACGATGAATGCCACCGACCCGGCGATCAGCATCGGTCGCCTGCCGAGGCGGTCCGACAGCGCGGCCAGCGGGAGGATCAGCACGAGCGCCACCAGGCTGGCCAGGGTGATCGAGACGAAGGCGGTGGTCTTGCTGAACTGCAGTGTCTTGATGAAGTAGGTCGGCAGGAACGTGAAGACGACGTAGTAGCCGATGTTGAAGACGATGAACAGGCCGATCACCTGCAGGATGGACCGCCACGACGTCGTGACGGCTTCGCGCAGCGGCCTCTCGGCGATCTGGTTGGTCTCGCTGAGTTCGGTGAACTGCGGGGTGTCGTCGAGGCGCAGACGCATGTAGAGGCCGACGAGGCCCAGCGGTCCCGCGATCAGGAACGGGATGCGCCAGCCGTAGCCGTCCATGGCCTCGGCCGACAGCAGTGCCTGCAGCAGGGTCACGGTGACCGAGCCGAGCAAAAAGCCCAGCACTCCGGACCACGCCATGAACGTGATGGTCAGCCCGCGGCGCCTCTCGGAGGCGAACTCTGCGAGATACACTGCGCCGCCGCCATATTCGCCGCCGGCGGAGAAGCCCTGCAGGCAGCGCAGGAACAACAGCAGCAGCGGGGCCGCGACACCTATGGCCGCGTAGGTCGGGAGCAGGCCGATGAGCACCGTGGCGCCGGACATCAGCAGGATCACCAGCGCGAGCACGCGTTGCCTGCCGATCCTGTCGCCGAGGGGTCCGAACACGAAGCCGCCGAGTGGCCGCATGAAGAAGGCCGCCGCGAAGATCGCGAAGGTGTTGAGCAGCGCGGCCGTGTCGTTGCCCGCCGGGAAGAACTTGGCCGCGATGAACGTCGCGAGGAAGCCGTAGATCGCGAAGTCGAACCACTCGACCGCGTTGCCGATCGAGGCCCCGGTGACGGCCTTCCGCACCGCGCTTGGCATGCCGGTCCTCCCGAATCTAAGCGCCCCGCTGAGCAATTCGCTTACGGGTTCGACCACTCAACCGCGACCGCGGGGACGAGACTACTAGTCCTTGATTCGCGAGCCGCGAGCGCGCTCCAACCAGAACGGCCGGCTCACCGACACCACGAGCGCCAGCACCAGCAGCGGCGCCGCCAGCGGCACCCACGGCAACTGCAGCGGCAGCGCCACCGCGGCCAGGCCGATCACCGTGAAACCCAACGCCCCGATCACGGTCGGCACGGACGCGGCCGCGTGGCGCAGCACCAGGTACGCCGCCGCGGACAGTCCGCACACCGCCGCGAGCATGGGCACCGCATCGCTGAGCACAAGGGCCACCCCCGCCGACAACACGGCCACCGTGGCCATGGGCCGAAAGACGTTGCCGATCAATACCGCAGCCACTCCGACCCCGCACACCGTCAACGCGACCGCATCCGCCTGCAGGGCGGCCGCGGCCAGCATGACCAACCCGAAGCCCGTCGACAGCAGCCGGTTCACCGCCGCCTCCGCACCGTGCGGCGCCGGTCGGGCACCAGCTGCAGCGCCTGGTCGAGCGAGTCCTGCTCGCCCCACGCCACGACGTCGACGCCGATCGTGCCCATGTCGCGATACATGAACGACCGCTGCAGCGACCACATCTTGGCGGCGAGCTCGTCGCATCCCTCGGGAAACGGTGCACCGCGCAGGACGTCGACCGCGATCACCGTGTGCCCCCGCTTGCGCAGATCGATCAGCGCCAACGCGAATTCCGTGTCGAGCAGCGTGGAGAATGCGATCACGATGGCGCCCGGCGGCATCGCCGCCCGCGGTGCCAGCGTTCCGGACGTGGTCTCGTAGCCGTTGGTGACGCCCAGCACCGCGTCGAGCACCCGGTAGAACTGCCTGCGGCCGATGTCGGCGCCAAGCCACCGCGGATGCCGGTCGCCCAGTGCGACGACACCCGCCCGATCGCCCCCGCGCAGCGCGCTCTGCACGACTTGCACTGCGCCGCGGGCGGTTCGGTCGGTCGCTTCGGTCGCCGGCCCCTCGGGCTGTGGATAGTTGTCGACCAGCACCACGACGTCGGCGGCGCGATCGGTCAGGCGCTCGGTGAC
Organism: Mycobacterium sp. B14F4; assembly: GCF_039871645.1. Lineage (NCBI taxonomy): Bacteria > Bacillati > Actinomycetota > Actinomycetes > Mycobacteriales > Mycobacteriaceae > Mycobacterium > Mycobacterium sp. B14F4. Next base: position 43,341 of record NZ_JBDPMF010000005.1, read on the forward strand.
GTGCAGGCTGCCGCGCCGCGCGCTCACCGGCCAGTTCACCGTGCGCAACTGGTCGCCCGGCACATAGCGGCGCACGTCGGCGTACTCGACGCCCGGTCCGAGGTGCCGGGTCAGATGAGTGCCCAGCCGGTCGAGCAGTTCGGTGCGCGGGATCGCGGTGGATTGCGGCGGGGCCATCGGGAACACGAAGACGTCCGCGGCGTCGACCACGCCGGTGCCCTCGAGCAGCCCGCCGCGCGCGGACACGGACAGCCGCGCCCTGATCGGGTACCGGCCCCAGCGCTCGGCCACCACCGCGACGGTCTGGCCCTGCGGCACGGTCTGTTCGACCTCCAGGGTCATGCCCGCGACCACCTCGGCGGTCAGCCGCAACGGTTCCCCTTCGGCCTCCGCCGACACGGAAACCTGCGCCGTCTCGGACTCGAAGCACCGGTGCATTCCGGGTTCGCCGCGCACGTGGACCCGCGGCACCGCCCGCTGCCAGCCGATCGAACACAACACACCCAGCAGCGGTGCGGCGAACGCGACGAGCTCCCAGCGCGAACCGATAACGGCCGCGGCCATCGACACCGCTGCGCAGGTGACCAACGCCCTCGTCAATGCCGATGCGCGCCAGCGCAATTCGGCCTCCGAGCGCCGTTGTTCGATCGCCATTGCGCGTCAGGCGTTCATTCGCGGCACGGGGAGCCGACGCAGCAGTTCCTCGACGACGTCGCTGCCCTGCACCCGCCGCACCCACATCTCCGGTCGCAGGCTGATCCGGTGCGCCATCGCAGGCACCGCGAGCGACTTGACGTCCTCGGGCACGACGTAGTCGCGGCCGAGCAGAAGCGCCCGCGCGCGGGCGAGTTGCAGCAGGTCGAGTTCGGCTCGCGGGCTGGCGCCGACCGCGATCTGCGGATGCTGCCGCGTGGCTGCCGCCAGGGACACCACGTAGCGCAGCACATCGTCGTGCACCGTCACCTGCTCGACCGACTCGCGCATCGCGATCAGGTCGTGCGCATCGACGACTTGGCCGACCTTCGGTTCCGCCGACCCTCGCTCGAGGCGCCTGCGCAGCATCGACGCCTCCTCCTGCTCCGACAGATACCGCAGTTCGAGGCGGATCGTGAACCGGTCGAGTTGCGCTTCCGGAAGCGGGTAGGTGCCCTCGTACTCGATCGGGTTATCGGTGGCCAACACGATGAACGGCGCGGGCAGCTTGTGCGTGACGCCGTCGATGCTCACCTGGTCCTCTGCCATCGCCTCGAGCAGGGCGGCCTGCGTCTTGGGCGGTGTCCGGTTGATCTCGTCGGCCAGCAACAGGTTGGTGAAGATGGGTCCGGACCGGAATTCGAAGCGGCCCGACTGCATGTCGTAAACGGTCGAACCCAGCAGATCGGCGGGCAGCAGGTCGGGGGTGAACTGCACCCGCTTGAACTCCAGCCCCAGCGCTGCGGCGAACGACCGCGCGATCAGCGTCTTGCCGAGGCCGGGCAGGTCCTCGATGAGGATGTGCCCACCGGCCAGCACCGTGGTCAGGATCAGCGCGAGCGCACCACGCTTCCCGACCACCACCGTGCCGATCTCGTCGAGCACCGCTTCGCAGTTGGCGCTGGTCATCGCCGTGGGCAGTCCCGGTGAGGGGGTCATACGCGCTCCAGCCGTTGCAGGATCTCATCGAGTGCGCCGCGGCCGGGTCCGGGCTGGTCGGCACCGCTTCGCGCGACGTTCTCGGGGTTCACCCAGTCCCACAGCTCCGCGCCGAACAGCATCCGACCCGTGGCGTGGTAGGACGTCCTGTCCTTGATGCGCTTCTGACCCGTCGCCATCTCGAACTGGCGCGCCAGCATCGGACGCAGATGCCGGTCCCAGTCCCGCCGGGTGGTCTCCGAGTGGCCGATCAACGTCTCGGTACGAGACAGCCAGCGCTGCAACCCTTTCGCGGCGTCGTCGGACGGAGTCTGCTCCGCGACCGGCTCCGTTTCCCGGATCAGATACCACCGCACTCCGAGCAGCGCCAGGGCCACCGCGACCCCGGAGAAGATCAGGATCAGCTGCCGGTCGCGGCCGAGCAGCGCGATCAATTCGACGCCCACCACCAACAGGAAGCCCGCCGCCACAAGTCGTTTCATCGCACCGCCTCCGATGCGCGCTGCGGCAGCTCGGTGAGCACCCGGTGCAGCACCTGCACGGCGGCGTCGCGGTGCGCCTCGGACATCACATGCGGCGAGAAGCGTGCCTCCTCGAACAACTCCACCAACTCGGTGGCGCTGTCGGCACGCAGTGCGCCGCTGTCGACGGCGCGGGCGAGCACCTCGGTCGGCGTGTCGAAGTCCTGGGGCACCGCACCGGGCACCCGCCTCAGTTCGCTTTCCATCGCTGCGTAACAGGCGATGATGGCCTCGCGCGGCTCCCGGCGGAGATCGCCGATCTCGGCCAGACCGATCTCGGCGGCGCGCGCCAGCGATGTGGCCGCGGCAGGCGTCGACGCCGGCTCGGCGACGACGTCGAGGACGGGCGCCGGGGCCCGGTCCTGTCGCCGGGACGCGACCGCGGCGCCGACCACGACCAGCGCCATCAGGATCAGCATCGGCGGGATCAGGTAACTGATCACGTTCGTGTCCGAGGGGTCCTCGGCGGCGTCCGGCGGCGGGGACCCCTCGGCCGGGACCGGTGAGTCCGCGTCCGGCGGCGTCGACGTCGGCGGTTCGACGGCGCCGGGGTCCGCCACCCGGCTGAGCAGCGCCACCAGCAGCAGCCACCCGACGAGCGCGGCGAGTGCGATGAGCGCGAACCGCCAGTTCGGGCGTCCCGTGCCCACCGCACCCCGGGGAAACTTACCCGCCGCGGCCCGCGCGGGACGCGGGCTGCGCATCCGGACGATGATCGCGAAACCGATGATCGCCACCGAGGCGCACAACAGCACGAGCACAACGGCCAGCGCAGCCGGATTGCCCTCCGCCGGGTCCGCCCGCTCGGCGGGCGCCGGGGCACCGGGCACGTATCCCCGCAGCGCCCAACCGGCAAGAACCATGAGCGTGATCACCACGATCACGCGACGAGTCGACGTGTCGAAACCGGCCATAGCCCTGACGCCATCCTGTCACGGCGGTTGCACAGCCAGCACTCAGATTCGCCCGATACGTTCGACCGGGTGAGCACCTCCCTTGCCGACCCGCGGGTCGCGACCGCACTGAATCGGATGTACGGCGAGTCCAACAACCAGATGGCGCGGCTGCGCGACATCGGCGCCGAGTTCGCGCGCCTCAACTCGGCCACCGCGCAGGAGCGCGCCGACGCCTTGAGCGACTTCTACTTGCCGGTGACACCGGACGCCGGCCGGCTGCTGTATGCGTTGGTGCGGGCGAGCAGACCGGCCACCGTGGTCGAGTTCGGCATGTCGCTCGGCATCTCCGCGATCCACCTCGCCGCGGCGGTCCGCGACAACGGCGGCGGCCGGGTGGTCACCACCGAACTCAGCGCGGCGAAGGTCGCGGCGGCGACGAAGACGTTCGCCGAGACAGGCCTGGACGACGTGATCACGGTGTTCGAGGGCGACGCGCTGCAAACCCTGCAGACCCTCGACGGGGCAGTCGATTTCGTGCTGCTCGACGGCTGGAAGGAGCTGTACCTGCCGGTGCTCGAGCTGCTGGAGCCTCGGCTGTCGCCCGGCACGCTCGTGGTGGCCGACAACACCTCGATGGCCGAGCTCGCGCCGTACCTCGGCCACGTTCGGGATCCGGCGAACGGCTATGTCAGCGTGAGCTTCCCGGCGCGGGACAACGACAGCATGGAAATCAGCTGTCGCGCAGTCACTTAGCGCGCTTCAGGCGGGCCTTGGTCTCCTTGACCACGGCCGCGGCGTCCCGGCTGGCCTGCTTGGCCTTGTCGTAGGCGTCCTCGGCCGCGACCAGCCCGCGTTCGGCGTCGCGCAGTCGCCGCTCGGCGTCCCGGTGTCGAAGCCGAGCGGCGGCGAGGTCGGACTGCAGTTCGGTCAGCGCATCGTCGGCCTCGGCCTTGGCCCGCTCCGCCGCGGCCACCGCCGCCCGCGCCTGCTGTTGTTCGCGGCGAGCGGCCGCCTCCTTCTCGTCGGCCGGCTCGGTCGCGGGGGCCTTCGGTTCCGGCTGCTTCGCTTCCGCCTTGCGCCTGCTCGCAGGGCTGAACACGATCGCGCTGTCGCCGAACTCGCCGAACCCGGACCACTTCTCGGCCTTGGTCAACCGCCCCAGCCGACCCGCGACCCCGGGGTCGGCGACAGCGGCCTGCAGCGTGCCGGTGACGTCGTCGCGCAGCGCGCCGGCCGGGCTTCTCATCTCGGCCTCCTCGAACGCCCGGCGCACGAGGTCGTCGACGAGACGGCGCTGCTCGGCGGACAGGTCGCGGATGCGGTGGCCGTCCATCGCCGCGTGCGCGTCGCGCAACCGTTCGCCGAGTTCCTTGCACCGACGTGCGACGTCGTCGTCGCCGATGGCGAGTCGGTTGACCACCCACGCCGCGGTCGTCGGCTTGCGCGCAGCGCTGATCCGCTTGGCGGCGTCGGCGTCGCCACTGCGCTTCGCGTCAGCGGCGAGCTTGGTGCGTAACGCGGTGAAGTCCTCCGGCCTGGCGGCATAGAGTTCGTCGAGTCGGTCGTCAGCCATCGTCAGGTCCTCAGTGTCCACCTGATCGGCGCGACCGGGTCGGGTTTCCCGCCGCGCGGGCCCGTTCGACGAACCGGTAGGTGCCGCCGACCGGCACCAGGTGGTCGGATCGGGGTGCGACGATCAGCGTTGGCGGCGCGGCGGCGCTGATGTGCGTCGCCGACGCGATCTGCTCGTACCGCTTGGGGAACTGCTCGGGCGAGCCGCCCGTGTACGCGCCGACCGTCGCGCGGGCCTGCCCGCCGACCACGGGATCGTCGTTGTGCCACAAGCCCGCCGGGTCCATGGCCGGGTACATCGTCGATACCGCCGCGACCGTCGGTGGTCGTCCACCGCACGACGACCGCAGGGTGCCGGTGGCGTCCAGGTACGCGGTGTTGATCCGAGGTTGCCGCCGCACCGCGACGAGCGGCACCGCGACCAGGTATCCGAGCACAACTCATTGTCCCCGAACGCAGTCCGCTACCGGAGGAACACCACCCAGCGCATCGCGCCGTACATGTACACCGCCTCACAAGCCCCGGCGGCCAGGCGCGCGATGCGGTAGTCCAGGCCAAGTGCGGCAAGCAGGTTCGACACCCCGAGGATGAACGCCAGATAGTTCACCACGACGACGGCAACGTAGATCGCGAACTGCGGCCCGACCGGGGCGTGCGACCGGAAGTTGAAGATCCGGTTCAGTACGTAGCTCAACGCGAACGCCGTCGCATAGGCCGCCGTCACCGCGACGGGCAGCGGCGCGGACAGCCAGCCGTGCAGGGCCGTCAACAGGACCAGGTCGGCGCCGAACGTGAAGCCGTTGATCAGGCAGAAGCCCAGAAACGTCGGCGCGACAACGGTATCGAGGCCGAACGGCAGCCGGGCGACCACTTCGACGCAGAACCGGTGGAATCGTTCGATCACCCCCGCCCTGGCCGGGGTTGACGATTCGACCTGCACGCTTCCACGCTGACATCCGCGGATGACGACTGCGTGAGCAGTGGGCGAACGTGCGGCGGCGGGTCTTGACTCTAGAGCGCAGCCAGCGCGGCCAGCGTGGCCTGCAGGACGTCGGTCCGCCACCAGATCAGCAGCGCGAACACCACCAGGGCCGCGACCGTCGCACCCGCCTGCACGAGGTTGCGCGCGTTGCGTGGCGCGTACGCGTACGCCGCGGCGACGGCCGCGCCGGTCGCCAACCCGCCGAGGTGGCCCTGCCAACTGATGTTCAGCGCACTGACCAGCGGGATGACGAAAGTGATCACCAGGTTGATCGCGATCAGCGCGATCACCCAGCGCACGTCCATGCTCAACCGCTTGCCGATGACGAACGTCGCACCGAACAAACCGAAGATCGCACCCGACGCGCCCACCGTGGCGACGACCGGCGACGAGAGAAGGTACACCAGCACCGACCCGCCGAGCGCGCTGAGCAGGTACAGCCCGGTGAACCGCAGCCTGCCCAGCGCCGCCTCCAGCGGCGGGCCGACGACGTAGAGCGCCCACATGTTGAACAGGATGTGCGGCGCGCCGTAGTGCAGGAACGCCGACGTCACGAACCGGTAGAGGTCGCCGTCGGCCACCACGTAGGACTGCAGCACCAACTCGCGCTGGAAGCCGGGCACCAGAAACTGCAGCGCGAACATCACCACGTTGATGCCGATCAGCACATAGGTGACCATCGGCTTGGCCGACGGCACGCCGCCGAACTGCGTGCGGACCTGCCGCACCGACTTCGCGCCGGCGTTCACACAGTCCACGCACTGATGTCCGACGGCGGCGTCGCGCATGCACTCACCGCAGATGTAGCGGTTGCAGCGCGCGCAGCGGACGTAGGTGACGCGGTCGGGATGCCGGTAGCAGGTCGGTGTCACCGGAGGCGTCGACCAGGCCTGGGGGCCCGTCACAGCGTGCCGAACAATTCGATGTGGTTGCCGTCCGGGTCGGCGACGAACATCCAGCCCATGCCCGGTACCGGCGCGAACTCGGTCAGCGGCTCGACGACCTCGTACTCCGAGGCGGCGAACGCGTCGGCCACGCCGCGCAGGTTGCTCACCCCGATCGTGAAGTAGCGCAGCCCCGCCTGCGCCCGGCCACCGCCGGGGGCGACGGGCTGCGGCGGCGCGGGGGTGTAGGTGACGAGCTTGAGCACGCTGGCGCCCAGCGAGTACCGCCGCTGCGAGCCGCCGGGAAAGTCGATCACGCCCTGCGGTGCGAGTTCGAGGAAGCCTTCGTAGAAGGCGACCATCGCGTCCGGGTTCGTCGTCACGAGCCCCACTTCGATACCCGGGCTGAGCAGGTCCAGCTTCACAGCCACCACCTTAGGTTCCGGCGTCGGCCAGTTGCCGGTCCCAGCGCTCCTGGATAACAATTCGGTCACTAGATAAATCACGATCAATTAAGGAGCGCGAGCCGTTTCTGAGAGATTTCAAGATCTCTGACCGCGCGCTTATCGAATTCGGACGAAATTGCGGTCTAAATCACGCTTGTTCGATGTAACACCTGCGTGCAGGCGGTTTCCGGGCCTGTCGGGCACGTTTGGCGCCGTTTGCTTTCGGCTACCTTGGATTTCGGGGACGGGGGAATCAACAAAGCAATTGAAGGAAAGAAACAGATGAAGTTCCGTGGAATCGCCGCGCGCCGGCAGGTCGCCGGCGTTTGTGCCGCCAGTCTTCTCGGGGGTCTGGCCGCAGCAACCATCGCCGCGCCGACGGCGATGGCAGCACCCGAGCAGTGCAGTGCGAGCACCGTGTCCGGCACCGTGAGCAACGTGACCGGCGCGGCCCGCGCTTATCTCGAAAGTCACCCCAATGCCAATCAGGCTGTCACCGCCGCGTTCAGCCAGCCGCGTCCGGAGGCCTCCACGACGCTGCGTGGGTACTTCACGGCCAACCCGCAGGAGTATTACGACCTGCGCGGCATCCTCGCGCCGATCGGTGACGTGCAGCGCACCTGCAACATCCAGGCGCTGCCGCCCGAGTTGGCGTCGGCCTACGACGAGTTCATAGCCGGCTGATCGCCCGGGAAAGACCCGCCGCCGCGGCCCCGGCCGTAGCGGCGGGTTTTTTCATGCCCCGTGAACGCTTAGACTGCCTTTCTATGAAGCCGACGAGACCCGCCGCCGTCGCCGCGGCGGTGTTGCTCCTGCTCGGCGCGTCGGGCGTCGCCCACGCCCAACCGGCGCCGCCCGCGCCACCCGCGCCACCCGCGCCTCCCGCGCCGAAGACGGCGATCGACGCTGACGGCACCTATGCGGTGGGCACCGACATCGTGCCCGGCACCTACAGTTCGGCCGGGCCGATCGAGAACAGCGCCTGCTACTGGAAGCGCGCCGCAGGCGAGAAGATGGTCGACAACGCGCTGACCAAGAAGCCGCAGGTGGTGCGGATCGAGGCGGGCGACACCTCGTTCACGACCAACGACTGCCAGCCCTGGCAGCTGACCGACGCGGCCCCGCCCCCCAAGACCGCGCCCGGCGAGCTGCTCGGCCAACTGGGCTCGTTCATCGGCTCGGGCATCCTCGGCGGCCCCCGCTAGCCTGGCGGAATGGCCGACCTGCACGCCGACGTCGCTGTGCTGGCCCCGCTACTCGGGGTGTGGACAGGTCGGGGCTCGGGCGAATACCCGACGATCACGCCGTTCGACTACACCGAGGAAGTCACCTTCGACCACGTCGGCAAGCCGTTTCTGGTCTATCGGCAGCGCACCGCCGCGGTCGACGGCCGCCCGTTGCACGCCGAGGTCGGCTATGTCCGGGTGCCGTCGGCCGGCCGCGTGGAATGGGTGCTCGCCCATCCGACGGGCGTCACCGAGATCGAGGAGGGCAGGCTGACGACCAGCGGGCCGGTCATCGTGATGGAGTTGACCGCCACCGCGGTCGGCTGCACCGCGTCGGCGAAAGAGGTTACCGCGCTGAGCCGTTCGGTCCGGGTCGACGGTGACGAGCTCACCTACGCGGTGCGCATGGCGGCCGTCGGTCAACCGCTGCAGCACCATCTGGCCGCCACGTTGCTCCGGAACACGTCGCCGTGACCCCTCTCGACGGGAGAATCCGGGTGCCCGCCGACCTCGATGCCGTGACCGCGATCGGCGACGAAGACCACTCGGGGATCGACGCCGCTTCGGTCGAGCGGATCTGGCAGGCCGTGCGGCACTGGTATCGGGCCGGCATGCAGCCCGCGATCCAGCTGTGCCTGCGCCACAACGGCCGGGTGGTTCTCAACCGCGCGATCGGACACGGTTGGGGCAACGGGCCTGCGGACCCACCCGACGCGGACAAGATCCCCGTCACCACCGACACCCCGTTCTGCGCCTACTCGGCGGCCAAGGCGATCACGTCGACGGTGGTGCACATGCTCGTCGAACGCGGCTGCTTCTCGCTCGACGACCGCGTCTGCGAATACCTGCCCACCTACACCAGTCACGGTAAGCACCGCACCACGATCCGGCACGTGATGACCCACAGCGCAGGCATCCCGATCCACACCGGCCCGCGGCCCGACCTGCGCCGGATGGACGACAGCGAGTACACCCGCGAAAAGCTCGGCGAACTCAAGCCGCTCTACCGACCCGGCCTGGTGCACATCTACCACGGGCTGACGTGGGGCCCGTTGATCCGCGAGATCGTCGGCGCGGCGACCGGCCGCGGCATCCGCGAGATCCTGGCCGCCGAGATCCTGGACCCGCTGGGCTTCCGCTGGACCAATTACGGCGTTGCGCCGCAGGATGTCCCGCTGGTCGCACCCAGCCACGCGACGGGCAAGGAGCTGCCACAGCCCGCCGCGACCGTGTTCCGCCTCGCGGTCGGCGGCTCGCTGTACAAGATCATTCCGTTCTCCAACAGCCCGCAGTACCTCACCAGCGTGCTGCCGTCGTCGAACACGGTGTCGACGGCGTTCGAGTTGTCCCGGTTCGCCGAACTGCTGTGTCGCGGAGGGGAACTCGACGGGGTGCGGGTGATGTCGCCGGAGACGTTGCGGGCCGCGACGGCCGAATGCCGGCGGCTGCGGCCCGACGTCGCCGTTGGCCTCGCGCCGCTGCGCTGGGGCACCGGATACATGTTGGGGTCCAAGCGGTTCGGGCCGTTCGGGCGCAACGCCCCCGCGGCGTTCGGGCACACCGGCCTGACGAACATCGCCGTGTGGGCCGACCCGCAGCGCGGCCTGGCCGCGGGATTGATCAGCAGCGGCAAGCCCGGGCCGCACCGCGAGGCCAACCGCTACCCGGCGCTGCTGGACCGGATCACCGCAGAGATCCCGCGAAACTGAAGTTGTGCGGGCGAAAGTACTCGAATCGCCTGCACAGCTTCAGTTTCGGCGCAAAGAATCCGGGCGCACGCCGCGGTAGAACCCGCGCCACACGATCCACGGCATGAGCACCCGGTCGATCGACCAGCCGGGGAAGCGGAACGCCTGCCCGCCGGGCGTGAACACCTCGAGCCCGTCGGGCTGCGGTCCGAGCACCGACCCCCAGCGACGGCTCGCGGGGCGGTAGGCCCGTAGCGGTTTGCCGTCGAACTCGGCGCGCACGTTGCGGGCCAGCAGGCCGTCCGCGCGGTTGCGTGCCGACGAGCGCAAGGGGTCCGTCGCCGCGACGTCGCCGATCGCGTACACGCCGCGCTGGCCGGGGACCCGCAGTTCCGGCGTGACCCGCACGAAGCCGTGCTCGTCGAGCACCTCCGGCGGCAGCCATCCCGTGTTGGGCCGGACCCGGCCGATCGCCCAGAGCACGACGTCCGCGGCCGCGGGCGATTGGCCGGTGCTCCACCGCACCGGCCCGGATGTGAGCGCGCCGCAGTCGAATCCGTCGGGCAGCACCGCGCGGTGGCCGGCATGCAGCCCGACGCCGAGGTCGGTCAGTCGCCTGCGTACCCGCTCCCACACCCGGGGGTGGTGGGCGACCAGTGCGCGCTCGCCGGGGAAGTACAACTCGACGCGCTTGTCGGGCCATGTCTTCGCCACGTTCGCGGCACTGCTCACCGCGGCGGCGCCACCGCCGATGACGGTCACCGAAGGCGCCGCGGCCAGCCGCCGATGTGCCTGCCCCAGATCGGCGGCGATCTCCTCGGCCGACTGCAGCCGCGGTTGGCGCCAGAAACCGTTGGTGACGCCGGTCGAAATGACCAGCGCGTCATAGGGTTCGGCCGCCGTGCTGCCGTCGGGCTGTTGTACGAATACCTTTCGCGCGGCCAGGTCGGCTCCGGTCAGCGAGCCGTGCACGGTGCGGACGCGATCGAGGCCGCGGAACCGGTCGAAGGTGATCCAGTTGTAGCGGGTCCAGTCGTTCGGACGGGACAGCCGCATGCCCAGCTCCTGGCCGCTGAGCAGGCCGGGCTTGGCGGAGATGCCGACGACGTCGGCGTGCCGCGCGAGCTTGATCGCGGTCAGGACGCCGCTGTCGCCCAGGCCCGCGATGACGACGCGAGGCCGGCTCACGGGTTGCCGATCATGAGCATTCGCCCACCCTAGTGGGGCAGGCTGCCGACCTCCAGACCCGCCAGCTCGGATCGGCCGTCGAAGATCACCTTCCCGAACTCGCGGACCACGCAGTGCAGTCGTCCGCCGAGATGCTCGAGATCGGTGTCGACGTTGCGCCGCTCCGCCGGCAACGGCACCGGCAGCGCATGCGGCTCGAGATGTGAACCGTCGCCGTGCAAGTCGACGCGATAGCGAAGCGACGTCGCATGCAGCGTCCACCGTCGCTCGCCCAACTCCGAGCGCACTCGTGCCGTCGGCGGCGTCAAGCGGATCACCCGGTCACCCAGCCGGACCACGACCCCAGCGATATCGCTCTTGAGCGGGCCGAGCGCCAACAGGCCGCCGGAGAAGGCCACCGAGACATCGGCATCACCGAAATCGTGCGCCTGACCCCACCACCACCGGTCGGGGAACCCCGCCCCCCAGTTCCGTTCGCAGTACAGCCGGGCATTGATGAAATGCCAACGGTCCCCGTCGAATTCGACGAACCCGTCGGCCGACCCCCCGAGCCGGTAGGGATGCCAGTACTGGTTGAGGAACGGCACCACCGACGCGACGCCTCCGCCCGCCAGCGCCTTGGGCCACTCGAAGGCGGCGGCGAACCGCATGTCGACGCGCACGCCCGGCAGGTCCACGCGCAGCCGGTCGTCGGTGGCCGAGAAGCAGCTTGTCCCCGAGCGCGCATCGACCTCGAACGGGTCGGTGTCCGCGCGTGCTTCGGCCAGCGCCGCGTGGTAGACACGGTGGCCGGGATGCAACGCAACGGCCGCCGTCGCCCAGTCACCGTCGGGGTGCGAGTTGACGCTGACCAGTGCGACCACCGCCCGGCCGGATGCCGCGTCGGTCAGGCGCCAGAACCAGCCCTCCATCTCGGTGCCGTGCGAGGACAGCGGGTCACCGAACGGCAGATCGGCCCCGGAGCGGCGGTACCACCGCGCGATCGGCGCGGCGGCGAGTCGCCGCGCCGCGCCTTTGACCGTGTCCAACACGGTCACGACGGCGGGTCCAGCCGCACCCGGAACATCGACGGCCACTTCTTGCCGGTGATCAGGTACTCGTCGCCCTGGACGTGGGCGATGCCGTTGAGCACCCGTTCGCTGTTGCCTGCCTGGCCCGGCCACAATCCGGCGGCGTCGACGACCGTGTCGACCTGACCCGTCGCCGGGTCGATGCGCACGATCATGTCGGTCAACCACACGTTCGCCCAGACCTGCCCGTCGACGCATTCCAGCTCGTTGAGGTTGGCCAGCGGACTGCCGTCGCGGGTCACGGCGACCGAACCGGTCTCGGCGAACGTCGACGGGTCGTGGAAGTGCAGGCGATCGGTGCCGTCGCTGCGGATGAGCCGTCCGCCGTCGTCGCACAAACCCCAACCCTCGCCCTCGACCGGCACCTCGCGCACGGGGGTCAGCGTGGCCGTGTCCCACTCGACGGCGACACCGTTCTGCCAGGTCAGCTCCCAGATCCGGTCGCCGACGACGGTGATGCCCTCGCCGTAGTAGTTGTTCGGCGCGGCCGCCGCGCGCCGGACCGCACCCGTGGCCGGATCGAGTTCCCGCAGCTGGGACTCGCCCGCGATGCCGGTGCCCTCGTACAGGGTCGGCCCGTCGAACTCGAGGCCCTGGGTCCACGCCGTGGTGTCGTGCGGTACCTCGGCGAGCACGATCGGCTTGATCACCGGCGCCGGACCGGCCTCGGCGGGGGTGTCGCTCTCGGCGGCGGGCGGGGAGCCGCCACACGCCGCCGCGAGGAACACGGCGGCGGCGGTCAGCCACACGGCGTGCCGCCGTGCGTGATGTGCGCGCATAGGCCAATACCTACCCGATGCGGGCCCCACCGCGCCGGGTAGCCGGCGAATCAGCCCGTCAGACCCTGCCGCAACTGCGCCAGGCTCCTGGCCAGCAGACGGGAGACGTGCATCTGCGAGATGCCCAGCTTCTGTGCGATCTGGGTCTGCGTCTGCGAGCCGAAGAACCGCATGGTCAAGATGTCCTGCTCGCGTTGCGGCAGCTGCGCCAGGAGCGGACGTAGGGCCTCGCGGAATTCCACGGCGTCGATGCTGGTGTCGTGGTTGCCGAGCCGGTCGACGATCGACGGGCTGTCGTCGCCGTCGCCTCCGACCGGGGCATCCAGGGAGCGGGTCTGGTAACACTGCGCGGCGATCAGCGACTCGACGACGTCCCGGCGGTCCATACCGAGCTCGCCTGCCAGTTCCGTCGGGGTGGGTGCCCGGCCCATGCGCTGGCTCAACTCCGCTGTGGCGGTGGTGATCTGCGCCCGCGAATCCTTGAGCCGTCGCGGCACGTGGACCGCCCATCCGCTGTCACGGAAGTAACGCTTGACCTCGCCCATGACGGTCGGCACTGCAAACGACAGGAAGTCGCTGCCCGAGTCGGGGTCGAACCGTTCGATCGCGTTGAGCAGCCCCAGCCTCGCGGTCTGCACGAGGTCGTCGCGGGGTTCCCCGCGGCCGTCGTAGCGGCGCGCGATGTGCTCGGCCAGCGGAAGGCAGCGCCGCACGACGTACTCCCGCAGGGTGCGATGCTCGAAGGACCCGACGGGCAACACCGCGAGCTTGCGCAGCAATTCCGGGATGTCCCGGTAGTCGGAGTCCGCGGACCGTCCGGACCTGGCTCGATTCATCGCACCCCCTTAGCCTGTGGCGAACGCGTACCCAGAACCGCGGCCGGCGTATGTGCGCGCCGCCCCGAAATCAGCAAAGTGTTCGCAGATTGGCCGACGTCGACCACGCCCGCTTCGTGATCTGGCCGACGCGCTGTGTCAGGGCCGCACGGCGTCGATGGCGCGGTGGATGCGCTGCTCGCTGACCGGGCGCGGCGTGCCGAGTTGCTGCGCCCACAGGCTCACCCGGAGCTCCTCGATCTGCCCGGCGATGTCGCGGATGTCGGCGGCTGCCGCGCGGGCCGGTGACAGGGCACTCACGAGCTCGTCGTACGCGTCCTGCACGGCGTGGACGCGCTGCATGCGTTCGCGGTCGGCCCCGACCCCGTGCGGCAACCGGTCCAGGCGCCTGCCGATCGCGAGCAGATAGCGGCTGAGGTCCGCGAGTCGCGCGGCGCCGGCGGCGGTGACGAACCCTCGGGGTAACAGCCGGTCGAGTTGGGCGCGGATGTCGGCGATCGCCTCGGCCTGGGCCGGTGGTGGCGTGCCAGGGACGGCCAGTTCGACGTCGTTGGCCGCGGCGATCACCTTCTCGACGCGTGCGACGACACCCCTGGTGGTGGGGGCCAGTTCGGTGGCGACACGGTCGCGCAGGGCGACGAACTCGGCCCGGGTCCACACCGGGTCGGTCGCCAGCAGGTCCGTCGCCGCGTCGGCGCAGTCCTCGAGCAACGCCTGCAGCGACCCGTCGGGGTTGGCGCCGAGGATCAGTCGGGTGCGCGGATCCAGCTCTCGCTCAACGGCCTTCACTGGTGACGGGACCGAGAGCCGCAGCAACCGGCGGGTGCCCGGCCGCATCGCGGCGTCCTGTTCGGCCGCGGTGGGGAAGACGTGCACGTCGACGGTGGCGCCCGCGTCGACCAGCGCCGGGTATCCGCGCACGGCGTGCCCGCCGACGGTGCGCTCGACGGTGCGCGAGAGTGTCTCCATGTCGTCGGGCCATCCGCGCAGCCCGGTGCGCTCCAGGTCGCCGACCGCCTCGGCGACGGCGCGCCGCACTGGCGCCTCGAGTTGGTGCTGCAACGTCTCGAGGTCCTTGCCGCGGGCGATCTCGCTGCCGTCGGCGGACTCGACGGCGACGGTGACCCGCAGGTGCGACGGAAGCCTGTCGAGATCGAATGCGTCGAGGGGCACCAGAATCCCGGTGCGCCGGTGCAGTTCGCGTTGGAGCGCCTCCAGCAGCGATTCGGCGCCCGGCGTGATCGCGGCCAGCACCGCGCGGGCGGTGTCGGGCGCGGGAACGAAGTTGCGGCGCAGGTCCTTCGGCAGCGACCGGATCAACGCGGTGACGAGCTCCTCCCGCAATGCCGGTACCTGCCAGGCGAACTCGTCACCGCCGAGCCGGGCCAGCACCTCGACGGGCACGTGCACGGTGACGCCGTCGTCCTCGGCGCCCGGTTCGAAGCGGTAGGTCAGCGGCAGCGACAGATCACCGGCCTGCCACGCGTCGGGCTGCTCACTCGTCTCGTCCGTGCGCAGGAGGTCGTCGCGGGTGAACGTCAACAGGTCGGGGGTGTTGTGCCGCTGCTTTTTCCACCATGCGTCGAAGTGCCGCGCCGACACCGCCTCGGCGGGCACCCGGGCGTCGTAGAACGCGAAGATCTCCTCGTCGCCGACGACCAGGTCGCGCCGACGCGCCTTGTCCTCCAACTTCTCCAATTCGGCGCGCAGGCGGGCGTTGTCGCGGAAGAAGTGGTGGCGGGTCTGCCAGTCGCCGTCGACGAGCGCGTGCCGGATGAACAACTCGCGCGCCACCTGCGGTTCGATGCGGGAGTATTCGACGCGGCGGCGCGGCACCAACGCCAGCCCGTACAGCGTCACCCGCTCGAAGGCCATGACGGCGCCGCGCTGCGCATCCCAGTGCGGTTCGCTGTAGGTGCGCTGAACCAGGTCGCCCGCGATCCGCTCCACCATGTCCGGTTGGATCCGCGCGCCGATGCGCCCGTAGAGCCTGCTGGTCTCGACGAGGTCGGCGACGACGATCCAGCGCGGCGGGCGCTTGGCGAGCACCGACCCTGGCGCGAGGACGAACTTCGCATTGCGTGCGCCTTGGTACTCGCGGGAGTCGCCGTCGCGCAGGCCGATGTGCGAGAGCAGCCCGGCGAGCAGCGCCGCGTGCACGAACGCCGGATCGGCCGGCTCGTCGGATTCGCGGATGTCCAGGTCACGGGCGATGCTGCGCAACTGGCCGACCAGGTCCTGCCATTCGCGGATTCGCAGGTAGTGTAGGAACTCTTCGCGGCACATGCGCCGAAACGCGTTGCCGGACAACTCGGCTCGCTGCTCGCGCAGGTAACGCCACAGGTTCAGGTAGGACACGAAGTCGGAGTGCTCGTCGGCGAAGCGGGCGTGCTTCTGCCGGGCCGCCTCCTCCCGGTCGACGGGCCGCTCACGCGGGTCCGGTATGGACAGCGCCGCGGCCAGCACGAGAATCTCGCGCACGCAGCCTTCGGCGTCGGCCTGCAGGATCATGCGTCCGATCCGCGGGTCGACCGGCAACCGCGCGAGACGGCGCCCGGTGTCGGTGATCCGGCCGCCGGCATCGAAGGCGCCGAGCTCCTGCAGCAGCAGCACGCCGTCGCGGACGCTGCGCCTCTCCGGCGGGTCCAGGAAGGGGAACGTCTCGATCTCACCGAGGTTGAGCGCCGCCATCTGCAGGATGACCGCCGCGAGGTTGGTCCGCAGGATCTCCGGATCGGTGTAGCGGGGCCGGGCGGCGAAGTCCTCCTCGGAATAGAGCCGGATGCACACCCCCGGCGCGGTGCGGCCCGACCGGCCCGCCCGCTGGGCGGCCGACGCCTGGGAAATCGGCTCGATCGGCAACCGCTGCACCTTCGTGCGTCTGCTGTAGCGCGAGATGCGGGCGGTGCCGGGGTCCACCACGTACCGGATGCCGGGCACTGTCAGCGATGTCTCGGCGACGTTTGTGGCGAGCACGATTCGACGGGTGGCGCGGCTCGGCTGGAACACCCGCTGCTGTTCGGCGGTCGGCAGCCGGGCGTAGAGCGGCAGCACCTCGGTGTGCTCGCCGACGACGCCACTCAGCGCTTCTCGGGTGTCGCGGATCTCGCGTTCACCGGACAGAAACACCAGCACGTCGCCCGGCGGCTCGGCCTCGAGTTCGGCGATGGCGTCGACGATCGCCTCGGTCTGGTCGCGCACCTCGGTGCGCACCACCTCGTGGTCCGGGTCGTCGGGATCGTCGGTGTCGTCATCGGCCACCGGGACTTCCAGGGGGCGGTAACGGATCTCGACCGGGTACGTGCGTCCCGACACCTCGACGATCGGGGCACCGTCGCTCCATCCATGTTCGGCACCGCCGAAGTGCGCGGCGAAGCGCTCCGGCTCGATCGTCGCCGACGTGACGATCACCTTGAGGTCGGGCCGTCGCGGCAGCAGTTCGCGCAGGTACCCGAGGAGGAAGTCGATGTTGAGGCTGCGCTCGTGGGCCTCGTCGAGGATCAGCGTGTCGTAGCGCAGCAGCCGCCGGTCACGCTGGATCTCGGCGAGCAGGATGCCGTCGGTCATCAGTCTCACCAGCGTGCGGTCGCTGACCTGGTCGGTGAAACGCACTGTGTAGCCGATCGTTTCGCCGAGTGGGCGGCCGAGCTCGTCGGCGATGCGCTGCGCGACGGTGCGGGCCGCGAGGCGCCGCGGCTGGGTGTGCCCGATGGTGCCGCGCACGCCGCGGCCGAGGTCCAGGCAGATCTTGGGCAGCTGGGTCGTCTTGCCCGAACCGGTCTCGCCGGCGACGATCACCACCTGGTGGTCGTTGATCGCCTTGGCGATCTCGTCGCGGCGCTCGCTGACCGGCAGCTCGGGGTAGGTGATCGCGGGCAGCGCGGCGGTGCGGGCGGCGACGAGCGCCTCCGCGGCGGCGATCTGCTCGGCGAGCCGCGCGAGCTTCTCCGGCGGGGCGCCGCGCATCTGCTTGAGCCGGCGGCCGAGTCGCGCGGCGTCGCGGATCGTCAGCCCGTCGAGGCGCGCTTGCAACCCGCGCACATCGCCGCGGGACGACTCGGACACTGTCGCCACAATAGCGGCGCGAGTTAGTCGTTCACTCTGCGCTCGGGGCGTCGCCCACTCGCACTTCTTCGCCCTGGATGCAGATTCAACGGTTATGGCTTGTCGGGCGCCCAGTAGTCCAGCATCTCGGCGAACGTCTCGAACGCCGGGACGGACACCCCGTAGGTCGCCTCCAGGTGGATGCTCAGCGGGAAGCCGAGGTCGGCGACGCCGTCGATGACGCGCTTGTACAGGTCGAGCATGAGTTTGCGCTTCTCGCCCGGATCGGTGGCAGCCAACCGCCTGACGAATTCCTGCTCGTCTGCAACCGCCGGGTTCCCGGGATCCTGGATCAGCCAATTGATCAGTTCGACTTTGGTTTCCAGCTTCGGCACGAACCCGAACGACAGCAGGATCTCGGGCCGGTGGTCGGTGCTCGCAGCGAATTCGCGCAGGAAGCCCACGATCGCATCGGAGTACAACAGCTGCGTCATGCCGTAGGTGGCGCCACGGTCGCACTTGAAGGTGAACCGGCCGTGCTCCCCGTCGCGGGTGGGGATGAGGATCGCGCCGCGGTTGGGCACCAGGTCGTCGTACAGCGACAGCGCATCGGTGGGTGCGACGCCCGTACCCTCCCCGTCGTTCATCGTGCGCGGCACCCCGACGAACGCGATGCCGTCGAATCCGGCGCCGGACAGGTCGGTCAGCCGGGTGCGCAGCGTCGGCTCGTCCATGAAGGCGGTCACCTGGGTGCACAGCCCGTGCATCCCGCCCAATTCGGGCTTGATGATCGACCAGAAGTCGAGCACGTCCATCTTCGGCTTCATCTCGATGGGCCGATCGGAGTCCTCTTCGATCATCCCGGGGATCATCACGTGCCGGATGCGGCCGTCGAGCCCGGTCTCCGCGGCGCACCGCAGCACCTTGTGCGCATCCTCCAGCGCCTGCTCGTGCCCGCGCTCGACATTCGGCGGCACGAGCTCGAGCGCGATGGTGTTCAGCGTCACCAGGCTGCTCCTCGATCGTGACTGCTACTTCCCGCGGCACGGCAGGTCTCCGATGACCACTATCCGCGCTCCTCCCGGGTGCATCACCATACAGGGCGCGCTTTGCAGCGCCGACGTCCTCCGCCGCCGCTCCGTACTGTGGAGGGAGTGAGCGTTGCCCCCTCCACCGTCGCGTTCGGCGACCGTTTCGCCCGTGAGCTACCCGAGCTGGCGGTCCGCTGGCAGGCCGAAGCCGCACCCGATCCGCGGTTGCTGGTGCTCAACGAACCGTTGGCGGGCGAGCTGGGGTTGGACGCGGCGTGGTTGCGCGGTCCGGAGGGGTTGCGATTATTGACCGGCACGCTGGTGCCCGGCGCGGCGACGCCGGTGGCGCAGGCCTATGCGGGGCATCAGTTCGGCGGGTATGTCCCCCGCCTCGGCGACG
The DNA here is from genome assembly GCF_039871645.1 of Mycobacterium sp. B14F4. Taxonomy (NCBI): domain Bacteria; kingdom Bacillati; phylum Actinomycetota; class Actinomycetes; order Mycobacteriales; family Mycobacteriaceae; genus Mycobacterium; species Mycobacterium sp. B14F4. The sequence continues at coordinate 62,536 of NZ_JBDPMF010000005.1, forward strand.
GGCGCGCGCTGCTGCTCGGTGAGCTCACCACGCCGGACGGAGACCTTCGCGACCTGCACCTGAAGGGTTCCGGCGCGACGCCGTTCGCGCGCGGCGGCGACGGGCTGGCCGCCGTCGGGCCGATGTTGCGTGAGTACCTCGTCAGCGAGGCGATGCACGCCATGGGCATCCCGACGACGCGGTCGCTGGCCGTCGTCGCCACCGGGCGCCAGGTGCAGCGCGAGACACCGCTGCCGGGTGCGGTGCTCGCCAGGGTGGCCCGCAGCCACCTACGCGTCGGCATGTTCCAGTACGCCGCCAACACCGGAGACGGCGGATTGCTTCGGCGGCTGGCCGACCACGCCATCGCCCGCCACCACCCGCAGGCCGCCGCGGCGGACAACCGCTACGTCGGGCTGTACGAGTCGGTGGTCGCGGTGCAGGCGGCGCTGGTGGCGAAGTGGATGCTCGTCGGGTTCGTGCACGGCGTGATGAACACCGACAACATGACGATCTCCGGCGAGACCATCGACTACGGCCCGTGCGCGTTCATGGAGGCCTACGACCCGGAGGCGGTGTTCAGCTCGATCGACTCCTGGGGCCGCTACGCCTACGGAAACCAGCCGACGATCGCGGCGTGGAACCTCGCCCGGCTCGCCGAGGCGCTGTTGCCGCTCTTCGCCGACGACCAGGAGCAGGCGCTGGCCCGTGCGCAGGACAGCCTCGGCCGCTTCGGCGAGCTGTACCAGGATGCGTTGGCCTGCGGTATGCGCGCCAAGCTGGGCCTCGCCGAGGACCTTCCCGACGACGTCGCGGTGCCGCTGATGAACGACCTGATCGCACAGTTGCAGCAGAGCCACGTCGACTTCACCTCGTTCTTCCGCCATCTCGGCGCGGCCGCCCGCGGCGACGCCGAACCCGTGCGCGGGCTCTTCGTCGACCTGGCGGCGTTCGACGGCTGGCTGGCACGGTGGCGTGCGCTGGGCCCGGATGCCGAGGCGATGGAGCGCGTCAACCCCGTCTACATCCCGCGCAACCACCTCGTCGAGGAGGCGCTGACCGCCGCCACCGCCGGCGATCTGGCGCCGCTGCAGGGGCTGCTGGACACGATCACCGCGCCGTACGGCGAGCGGCCCGGACTCGAGCGCTACGCCGAACCCGCGCCGGAGGACTTCGGCAGGTATCGAACCTTCTGCGGGACGTGACGCCATAGACTGAGCGCCGGTCGGGGATGCGACTAGGTCGGTCGATAGGAGTCGATGAAGATGACTGTGCGACGGTTCGTGACCGCGGCGCTGCTCGCGGTGTCGCTGTCGGCCGGGGCGGTTCCGGTCGTGTCGATGACAGCCTCGGCCCAGCCCGGCAACTGCTGCTGCCCGCCAGGTCAGACCGGTGTCATCTACGGGTGCGCGTCGTTCTGCGTCGACGGCAAGGCGCTGGATACCAGCACCGGACTGTGCATGCCCGTGCCGCCGCCCTATCCGCACCCGCCCGTCGGTTAGGGTCCCGTTTTCCCGGCGGAGTCGTCCAGGCTGGTCCTCACGAGTTGCCACGCGAGGTGGCGGGCCTCGGCCGCGCGTTCGTAGAGCAGCCGCTGCGCGGCGGGTACCGGGTTGGGCTCGGGGGCTTCGCCCTCGACGACGGCGACGTGCACGTCCTCGGCCACCCGCATCGCGGCCAGCACGGCCTCGTTGACGCGCAGCAGCGCACGGTGCAACCGGTCGTCGGCGATGAGCAGCTGGGCGTTGGCCAGTTCGACCGAGAAGTCCTTCACCACCTGGCCGATCTGGTCGAAGATCGGCCGCATCGCCCGCTCCCGCTGTTCGCGGTCGGCCATGCGCAGTATGCGCGCACTGTCGTCCCACAACGTGGCCAGCACGTGGGTGTGGGCGTTGACCGCCCGCGACACCTCGGTGATCGCCATCTTCTGCTGCTGAGCCAGCAGGCGGTCGCGCTCGACGCGGGCCAGGTCGCGCTGCGCCCCGAGTTCGGCGCGGGCCAGGTTGCGGTGCGCCTCCATCTCCGCGTGCGTCAGTTCGCGTTGCGCCTCCCGCTCGGTTTCGTGCAGCGACCGAAGCAGGGCGACCTGGCGCGCGGCCCGCACTTCGGCGGCGGCGAGTTCGGCGCGCAGACGATCGGCCGCCTCGGTGGCGTCACGGGCCGCGCGCCGAAGGATGGTTTGCGTCTGCCACACCGTCACCAGACCGAGGGCAAAGACGGCGGCGCCGAAGAACCAGTCCGCTCGCGAGCCCGTCTCACCGGGACTGAGCATCACCATCCACGCGATGACCAGCACCGTGAGCCCGGCACCGGCGACCCATACCAAGCCCTTCTGCGCCTGCCTGCCGGCGAACCATGAGGACGGAGCCTGATCCGGTCCGGGTTCGTTGCTCGACGCGGAATCGTCGTCGAAATCCTCGGCAGCAGTGGTCGATTCGTCGTCCGACGTGCGTTGCGCCAGTTCGGTCACTCTCGGCCTCCCCTCGTCGGCCATTCCCGACCCAAACCCCCGCCCAACGTCCCGCTCGCGATGTACCCGAGTCACGTTGACGCTAACCTCGACCCGTGCTCGCGTCGAGCAGAGGGCTGCGGCCGACAGGCGTGTCGGCTGCGTAGCACCACGAAATGCATTGCGAGAGAATCGAGGGCCGATGGACAATTCCCTGCCGCAAGAAGGTGAATCCTCCGTCATCGTCAGCCTTTCCGAGGCGGCGATGCACATGTACACGGCAGCGATCGATGCCCTGCCGTTCCCGGAGGACAACAGGTTTCACGACCGCGCGGACATCGTGCTGTCGGGTATGCGCAAGTTGCGCTCGGGACTGGCCGAGGCCGCCGGTCGCAGCCGCTCCACCGCCGGCGTGATCGTCGCGCTGAGCGACGTGCGGCAGCGCTACGACCGCCTGATGTGCCGCGCGGCAGCTGCGCCGGGCGCGAGCCTGGGGCAGCAGCTGTACGCCGCCAGGCTGCACGCCCGGTTGTCGGCGCAGGAGGTGGCCAACGGAGCCGGGCTGCGCGTCGACCTCATCGATGACCTGGAAGCCGGCGAGATCCCGACCGAGGACGAGGCCGACAGGGTGAAGACGGTCATCGCGGCGCTCGGCGGGGTGCCGGGCACCGAGCATCTGGAGGAACCCGACGACGAGCCCGAACATGACGAGCCCGAGCCGGCCGAGCTTTCCGAGCCGGCCGATGCGCAGAACGACGAGGCGCATGCCGGAGACGACGGCGGCGCGGGCGGCGCGGGCGGTTAGCGGCCTACGGGCCGTGCGGCCAGGAGGACGCCGTCCGCGAGATCTGCCGACGCGAGCTGACTCCGCACGTCGACGAGGTGTGGGTCGAGCGGTTTACCGGTCGAGTTCACCGGCGATGCCGCGTTCGATGGCCGCGCGGGTGGACTCGGGCAACACGAGCAGGCCGTCGAGTTCGCGGCGCGCGAGTGCGTAGCCACGCTCGCGTTCCTGAGGGGTGGCGGCGGTGTCGGTGGCGATGCGCAGCATGCTCTGGGCGCGGGCGAGGCGCTGCTGATCGGCTTTCGAGAAGTCGCTGCGCCGCCGCCGGATCGCCTCGCGCTCCGCGGCATCGAACGAGGTGACGTAGTCGGTGACGGCGTCGACGTATTCGCGGGTGGCGTCCCCGTCATCGACGAGGTCCTCGGCCTTCGCCGGACGCAACAGGTCGGCGCGCACCTTGCTGCGGTGGAACCGCTCGGTGAGCGGATTGCGCATGTCGGTCATCAGCGGGAAGTCGAGCAGCTTGGCGATGTCCAGCTCGTATTCGAGCCACCGGGTGTCGGTGTGGTCGTGCGCCTTGACCGCCCGGGTGATCGCCTGCCATTGGACGGCGGGCGACGTGCTCGGCCGCTCGGCGGGGTCCGGCTCGGGCAGCCGGGGCTGTCGGTCACCCTGGCGGTTCTTGGCCGCGTTGAAGGCGCGCCATCCGCCGTACAGCACGCCGGCGAGCGGCACGAGCACGATCAGCAGCTCGAGCAGGCGGATGACGAGGCCCATGACGCCAGGATGCCACCGCCACGCGGATCGATCCCGACGGCGACTCAGTCGGCGCCGGGGCCGTAGATCCGCGCGATGTCGGGTGAGTCCAGCCAACCCGAGTAGGTCGGTCGCTGCGGCCAACCCTGCGGCGAGTCCTGCCACTGCTCCTGACGGCCCCACGGCAGCGCGTCGATCAGCGCGAACGAGTGGCTGAGCTGCTCGGTGCCGCGGCCGTTGGTGTGCCAGGTGCGGTAGACGGTGTCGTCGTCGCGCAGGAACACGTTGACCGCGAAGCCACCCCCCGGCGGCGCGTCGACGTCGGCGCCGAACGAACTGCCGGCCGACGAGTACCAGTCCATCTTGTTGCCGACCTTGGTGCGGTAGGCCAGCGCCTCCTCGATCGGTCCGTTCGTCACGATGACGAAGCGGGCGTCATAGTTGTCGAGGAACTCCAGCCGGGTGAACTGGGAGGTGAACCCGGTGCAGCCGCCGCACTGCCACTCGGCGCCGTCGGTCCACATGTGGTGGTAGACGATCAGCTGCGAACGGCCCTCGAACACGTCGGCCAGCCGCACCGGCCCGTTCTCGCCGATCAGGGTGTAGTCCGGCATCCGCACCATCGGCAGCCGACGGCGCTGGGCCGCGATCGCGTCCAGTTCGCGGGTGGCGGCCTTCTCCCGCCGACGCAGGTCGTCGAGCGCGGCGCGCCAGGTGTCGTGGTCGACGACCGGTGGCAGCGCGGTCGGACGGGTGGTGATTTCGTTCGTCGACATCGGGTCCTCCTGCGGTGGTGGATGCACTCGCAGGTTATGACCGACTCAACGAGGCGAACTCATCGTCAGCTGCTCTTCTTCTTGCCGCCGCCCGATTTCTTACCGCCGCGGCTCGACGATCCCGGCGAGTTCGCGATCGCCGCGGCCCGCGACTTGCTCATGCCCTTCTTGCGCAGACCTTCGTACTGCTTGTCGTTCTTGACGCTGGATCCGTGATCTTTCGCCATCACTCCTCCTCGGACGATGTGGGTATCGAATACCCGCCAGCGCGCGCGTTTGCACACGACACGCGGCGTGCAGACCCCGGACGTTGCCCTCGTTGCCGTACAAGCCGGGTATCGCCTGGTGCGAGAACACTTGAATGCGCTCGGCGTCGGGGAAGTGCTCGAGCACCTCGGCCGCGCGGGGGAGCCGCTCGATGCCGGGCTCGTGATAGATCCGCCTGATGTCGAGCAGCCGGTCGGCCAGCTCGGTCGGGGAACGCCGCGGCGCCGCGTCGTGTTCGACCATGGGTGTCACGCTCCGTTCAACGAACGCGGGTCGACGACGATCCCGATGATCTTGTTCTCGCGCAATGACCTTCGTCACTGCCGTCCAGCCAGCCGACGATGTCCCTCGCGATCGGTGAGGCCTGCAAACGGAACGACTGCAGGGGCCCGATAAGCGGCTCGTCGAACCCCGCGAACCACAGCCCGGGCGCGGCCGCGGGCAGCCCGTTGACCTTCGGCTTGCCCGCCTCGTCGAGCATGCCGTGGTGGCCCACCAGCGGTTCGAGGCCGTGGCGGTAGCCGGTCGCCGCGATCACCACGTCCGGCGTCAACGCGGTGCCGTCGGCCAGCACGACGCGGGCGCCTGCGAACGACGACACGGCGTCGACGATCTCGATGCGCCCGTCCTTGATGCGCGGCACGAGCTCGTCACCGAGGGTCGGGATCTGTTCGTCGTCGAGCAGCGCGGAGTAGATGCCCTGTCGCGGCGCGGGCAGACCCTTGTCGGACAGATCGCCGAACCACAGTCGGCGCATGACGGCCGCCGCCCGGTCCAGCACCGGAACCGGCATCCTGCTGAACGCCGCGCTGAACGCGTCGACCGGGATGCCCGCGGCGGCCCGCGGCACCAGATGCGGCGGCGTGCGCACCGCCATTCGGACGCGGGCCGCCACGTCGTCGCTCAGTTGCAGCGCGATGTCGGTTGCCGAGTTGCCCGCCCCCACGACCAGCACGTCTCGGCCCGCGAACGGCCGCGGGTTGCGATAGTGCGCGGAGTGCAGCAGGTCCCCGGTGAACGTCTCGGCGCCAGGCCAAGCCGGCAGCGTCGGGGTGTGGTAGTTGCCGGTCGCGACGACCACCGCCGCGCACCGCAGCCGACCGCCGTCGACGGACAGCACCCAGCCGTCACCCTCGTGGTCAACCCGAACGACGTTGACGCCGAGCCTGATTCGCAACCGCTGGTGCCGCACGTAGTCGTCGAAGTAGGAAACCATGTCGTCGCGCTCGGGCCAGCGCCCGTAGCGCAGGGGGATGCGTTGGCCCGGCAGGTGCGACCAGTAGCCGCACGTGTTCAGGCGGAACCCGTCGTAGCGATTGCGCCACGACGACGCCGGTTCGGCCGCCCGGTCGACTGCCAACGCGTCGATGCCGTGCTCGTGCTTCAACTGGCGCGCGATCGCCAGGCCGCAGGGCCCGGCGCCGATGATCACCACCGGTTCGTGGATCGTTGCCATCGGTTACGGCAGCCGCCTGGTGGTCAACAGCCCCTCGGTGAGGTCGCGGTGCAGTTGTTCCAGCATCGACCTGCGGCGCAGCGGCGGGCTCTCGGTGTGCGCCTCCTGTGCCACGCCGCGGATGACGTCGGCGAGTGCGTCGACCGAGGACCACCGAGGCTGCCAGCCCAGTTCGCGCACGGCGCGTGCGCAGTCCAGAAGCGGCACGCTGAACGCCATGTCCAGCCAGCCGCGGTCGATCGGCTGCAGGCGTGCCCGCCAACTGAGGTCGACGAGCGCGCCGAGCACCGCCGATGGCAGGTGGACGGCCTTCGCGCCCAGGACCTCGGCCACGTGGTCGCGGGTCAGCGGTGGTTCTGCCGACAGATTGAACGGCCCCCCGGCCCGGCGCTCGAGGACCCGCACCACCGCGTCGGCCACGTCGTCGGCGTGGATCAACGGGATGCAGAGCCGCCGGTCCAGCGGCAGCACCGGCAGCAGGCCGACCGCGAGCATCGGCACGTACCCCGGCAGCGCGTAGCGCATCAGGCCACTGGCGGCGACACGCTGCACGATGAACCCCGGCCGCATCCGCGCGATCGTGATCCCCTCGCCGCCGTGCATTCGTTCGTATTCGTCCAGCAGGGCTTCGGCGTCGGACTTGTCGCGGCTGTAGGGCGACGACGGGATGCCGGTGGTCGGCCACGCCTCGTCCACCCGCCTGCCGTAGCGGCCGGCCGCGTAGGTCCCCACCGACGACATGTGCACCAACTGCCCGACGCGGGCGGCGTGCGCGGCCTCGAGCACGGCCGAGGTGCCGCCGACGCCGACCTGGTGGAGGTATTCGGTGTTGCGCGTCGGCTGGAATCCCCATGCGAGGTGGACCACCGCGTCGACTCCGTCGAAGATCTCGCGCAATTCCGGCGCCGTGTCCGGGCCGGCGAGGCCGAGGCCACGCCAGGTCACCCGTCCGTACTCGTCCCCGGGCTCGGGCGGTCTGCGCACCACGCCGACGACGTCGTGTGCGGTGTCGCTGTCGGCCAGTCGCCGCAGCAGCGCCGTACCGACGTTGCCCGATGCTCCGGTAATGACGATGCGCACGGATCAGCCTCCAGCACTCACTGTCGGACCCTCCGCAGACGCGGCTGTGTCGTGGGTTCGGCGCTGCGACCCAGGACCGAACTTCTGCCATGATTCGTGCACGTCTACGGCTACCCGTCCGGCGACCGGTTACACGTTGTCGCAACGGGAATCTCGGTGCCGGCCGGGTTGAATCCCGGCGCGCGCGCCGTACGGGATCTGAGTCGTGCTTCTCAGCCGGCGACGGCGTGGCGGGCGACCGGGCGACGTTCGTGAACTTCGGCGAGGAAGTTGCTCACCTCGACCGCACAGCGCCGCGCGTGCGACGAGTCGACGAGGTCGAAACCGTGACCGGCTCGCGGAATCTCGCTGTACTGCACACTGTTTCGCGAGACCGCCCCGAGCTCTCGGTGGAAGTGCCGCGCCTCGCCCACGGGAATGATCGTGTCGTGCTGGCCGTGGATGAGGAAGAACGGAGGCGCGTCTTCGTGGATGCGCGCCATCGGCGAGGCCGCCTCGAAGACATGCGGGTGCCGCGATTGCCTGCGGCCCACCACCACTCGCTCCAGGAAGCTCTGGAAGTTCTTGCGGGTCGGAGTCGACCGGTCCTGCCAGTCGTAGCGGCCGTAGATGCCGACGACAGCGTCCACGGAGGTATCGGCGTCGTCGGACAACTCACCGCGGAAGGTGGGGTCACCCGGGGTGAGGCCGGCCAGCGCGGCCAGGTGGCCGCCGGCCGAGCATCCGGCGACCGCGACGAAGTCCCGGTCCCCGCCGAACTTGTCGACGTTGGCGCGCGCCCAGGCGATCGCCGCGTTGACGTCCTGGATGTGCCGGGGCCAGCGGTGCACCGGTGACACCCGGTAGTCCATCGTCAGGCACACCCAGCCCCGCTTCACCAGATGGTGCAACAGGGTGTGACCCTGCAGCACGCGCGACCCCTGCACCCAGGCGCCACCGGGCACGAACAGCAGCACCGGCGCATCCGGCGGCAGGTCGGGGAGGCGCCACACGTCAAGCAACTGGCACGGGTGACTGCCGTATTGCACGGAACTGCGGTACAGGCAGCGCTGGCGCTGCGCACGGAACCGCAGGTACGGCGGAATGCGTCCGGCGCCCGCCGTCGCGACGGGTTCACCGGCGGCGTCGGCGGGGGCAGCGGCCTCGGGGCTCCCCCCGATGCGGCGATCGATCATTGCTCGCACGGCCGTGGGCGCGTAATGGCCGCCGTACAGCATCATCGCGGTCAGGCCGGCGAACGGTTCGAGGCGCTTGCCGACCACCGGCAACGACGAGTAGAACCTGGTCGACGCCATCGCGACGTCCATCGGGTGCAGGGAGCGCAGGAGGTTCATCGCGTCACTCCACCGCAGCGACGGCGGCGGTGTCGCTGGTCCGGCCGCCGCTGCACGACGCGCAGCAGGCCTCTTCCAAGCTGAACTGTCCGCAGGAGGAACAGATGAACTCGAGCATGTCGACGCCTTTCGGGCCGGTGGAGCAACGTGCGCCCTAGATACCCGCGCGCCTTCGATGCGAAACCAACGCGGGGCGCCTGCGGGAGATGGGTACGGTGGGCCTGGTGAGGTATCTGGACGTCGACGGGGTCGGCCGGGTCAGCCGCATCGGCCTCGGGACCTGGCAGTTCGGCTCCCGCGAGTGGGGCTACGGCGATGCGTACGCCTCGGGAGCGGCCCGCGAGATCGTGCAGCGCTCGCTCGCGCTGGGCGTCACGCTGTTCGACACGGCCGAGATCTACGGGCTGGGCAAGAGCGAGCGCATCCTCGGCGAGGCGCTCGGCGCCGAACGCGCCGCCGTGGCCGTCGCCAGCAAGGTGTTCCCGGTTGCCCCGTTCCCCGCCGTGGTCAAGCAGCGGGCACGCGCCAGCGCGCGGCGCCTGCAGCTGGACCGCATCCCGCTCTACCAGATCCACCAGCCCAACCCCGTGGTTCCCGACTCGGTGATCATGCCGGGGATGCGTGATCTGCTCGACGACGGCGTGATCGGCGCGGCCGGTGTGTCGAACTACTCGCTGGACCGGTGGCGCAAGGCCGACGCGGCGCTCGGGCGGCCGGTGATCAGCAATCAGGTGCACTTCTCGCTGGCGCATCCGCAGGCGCTGACGGACCTCGTGCCGTTCGCCGAGCGGGAAAAACGGATCGTGATCGCCTACAGCCCGCTCGCCCAGGGCCTGCTGGGTGGTCGCTACGGCGTGGACAACCGCCCGGGCGGGGTGCGGGCGATGAACCCGTTGTTCGGCACCGAGAACCTGCGTCGCGCCGAACCGCTGCTGCAGACGCTGCGTGACGTCGCCGCCGATGGCGGCGCCAAGCCGGCGCAGGTTGCGTTGGCGTGGCTGATCAGCCTGCCCGGGGTCGTCGCGATTCCCGGCGCCTCCAGCGTCGAGCAGCTCGAGTTCAACGTCGCCGCAGCCGATCTCGAGCTCAGCACCCAAGCCCGCGATGCGCTCACCGCCGCGGCGCGCGCGTTCCGCCCGGTGTCGATGGCGCGTTTTGTCACCGACACGGTGCGCGAGAAGGTGGCTGCCAGGTAGGCCGTCCGATCGGCCCCGTGCACAATGCACGGCGTGCGTCCCGTGCTCGACAGAATCCACAGATGGTTGACGCCGCGCCAACGACGCGTCGCGGTCACGGCGTTCGCTTCGGGACGGTGGAACCGCGCCGAGACGTACGCCGGAACCGACCGCACCGAGCTGACGTTCACCACCTTCAACGTCTGGAACGACGGCTATTTCGCCGACGAGAGGTACGACGCCATCGTCGAACTCCTCACCCGGCAGGAGCCCGACATCATGGTGTTCCAGGAGGTGACCCGCCGCGCGCACGACATCCTGCTGTCCCATCCCCTGGTGCGCGAGCAGTACTTCTGCGCCGCTGTGATCGGCGGCGGCGTCGGCGACTACGGCATGGCGATGCTCTCGCGTGTGCCGTTGCGCGAGGTCACATACACCCGGTTGCCCAGCAGAATGTTCCGCGGATTCCTCCAGGCGGAGTTGACCGCCGCAGGCGTCCGAACGGCCGTGTCCTCCGTGCACCTCGACAGCGGCAAGGCGTCTGCCGGGCTTCGCGCTCGCCAGCTCGATGACGTGTTCGGCGCGTTGCGCTCGGCCGACGACGCCATCGTGCTCGGCGACTTCAACATGCGCGACGCCGAGAATTCTGGGATCGCCGCACCCTTCACCGACGTCTGGCCGATGCTGCGGCCGCGGGAGCCCGGCTTCACCGAGGACACGGCGATCAACCTGATGCGGCTGGACAGCAGGGACAAGCACCGGCAGGTGCGGTTCGACCGCGTGCTGGTGAAGGGGTCGGCCTGGACGCCCGCCGACATCGACCTCATCGGGACGCAACCGATCTCGACCGCCCATCCCCGGGTCTTTCCCTCCGACCACTTCGGCCTGCGCTGCCGGCTGGTCAGGACCGGCCGAGCTTGCCGCTGAGGTACTCCGCCCGGCAGGCGCCGCGGGCCAGCTTGCCGCTGGTGGTGCGCGGGATGGCGCCGGCGGCGACGAAACGCACGTCGGCGGCGGCGATTCCGTGTCGCCGCTGCACCGCATCGCGGACCGCGCCGGCGGCGGGCCCCGGGTCGGAGCGACCGGTGCCGGTGGCCCGTTCGGCGACGATCACCAGTGTCGTATCGTCGTCGCCCACGGTGAACGCCGTGACGTGCCCGCGGCGCACCATCGGGGACGCGGCTTCGGCGGTGGCCTCGATGTGCTGCGGGTAATGCTGCCTGCCGTCGATGACGACCAGGTCGGCGCGCCGGCCGGTGACGTACAGCTCGCCGTCGAGATAGACACCCAGATCTCCCGTGCGCAACCAGCTGGCTTGCGGTGCAACACCTCCCGCGTGGCTGTCGACGGACAGCCGCGTGGTGAGGTCGGCGCCGAACGTCCGGCGCGACTCGTCGGGCCTGCCCCAGTATCCGCGGCCGACGTTGTCGCCGTGCAGCCAGATCTCGCCCACCCGGCCGTCGGGTAGCTCGGTCCCGCTGTCGGGGTCGGTGATGACGGCCCACTGGCTGCGCGCCACCTGGCCGCACGACACATGCGCGACGGCATCGGGGGCGTCGGGTGCGACGGGCACTGCACGCCCCCTGGTGAGCTCGCCGCGGTCGAGGTGCACGGCGGCGGGCCGGGCAGTCGGCGCGATGGTCGAGACGAACAACGTCGCCTCGGCGATGCCGTAGGACGGCCGAAAGGCGTTCGGCGGCAGACCATATGGGGTGAACGCGGTGGTGAAGGCGTCGATCACGTCGATGTCGACGGGTTCGGAACCGACGATCAGCACCGCCTTGCTCAGATCGACGGTGTCGCCGGGCGCCGGCACGCCGCGCTGCGCGGTGTACTCGTAGGCGAAGTTCGGAGCCGCCGTCACCACCCGTCCGTCGCGGGATCCGTCCGACAGCGCCCTGATCCACCGCTGCGGGCGGCGCAGGAACGCCGTCGGCGACATCAGCGTCGAGTGCCCACCGTAGACCGCCGGGAAGCCGATCATTGACAGTCCCATGTCGTGGAACAGCGGTAACCAACTGAGGCCGTGCACCTTTCGGTTCAGCAGATCGATCGACAGGATCATCTGGATCAGGTTCGTGCCGACCGCGCGGTGGGTGATCTCGACGCCGACCGGCGGACGCGTCGCACCGGAGGTGTACTGCAGATGCGAGACGTCGTCGAGGCGCAGGTCGACCGGTTCGAATTCGTCGCCGGTGGCGGGTTTCTCGTCGAGCAGCACCACTCGCGGGGTCGCGACGCCGTCGAGTCCGGCCAGGAACCCGTGCACGTTGGCCGCCGCAGCCGAAGTGGTCAACACCACCGATGGCTCGGCATCGCGCAGCGCGGTGTCGAGTCGCTCGGCGTGGCCCTGCAGTTCCGGTGCGAACAGCGGCACGGCGATGGTGCCCGCCTTGACCGCGGAGAAGAACCCGGCGACGTAGTCGAGTCCCTGCGGGGCCAGGATCGCCACGCGGTCACCGGGACTCGCGACCCGCTGTACGCGCGCGGCGATGGTCCGCAGGCGCGCACCGAGCTGTCGCCAGGTGAGCTCGACAACACGGCCGTCGTCGGCGCCGGTGTAGTCCAGATAGCGGTATGCGGGCGCGTCGCCGACGCTGGCGATGTTGCGGTCGATGAGCGAGATCAGGTTGACCCCGGCCGGGACGGCGATGCCTCCGGTGTCGTCCAGGCAGTCCTCGATACGGAGCAGTCCCCCGGGTGTCACGACGGCGACTCACTGTGCAACGTCAGCACGGAGATGTCCGGCGGTGCCCCGACCCGCACCGGCGGCCCCCAGAACCCGGCGCCCCGCGTCACGTACAGCGCGGTGTCGTCGACCATCGACAGCCCCGCCAGCGAGGGCTGTGCAGCCCGGACCAGGTGGTGGAACGGCCACATCTGACCGCCGTGGGTGTGCCCGGACAGTTGCAGGTCGACGCCGCGCGCCGCCGCCTCCGCGACCATGACCGGTTGGTGGGCGAGCAGGATCGTGGGCCCCGCGACGTCGAGGTCGGCTAGGGCCGCATCGAAGTCCGGTGCGTCGGAGTGCGATTCGCCGGCGAGATCGTTGACGCCTGCGAGGTTGACCACCGCCGCGCCGCGCCGGATCTTCGTGCCCTCGTTGCGCAGCGGGATGGCGCCGAGGCGCTGCAGTTCCCGGAGCCATTCGAACGGGTCGTCGACGAAGTACTCGTGGTTGCCGGTGACGAAGAAGGTGCCGTCGCGGGCGACGAGGTCGGCGAGCGGTTCGGCGGCCGGACCGAGTTCGGCGACGGTGCCGTCGACGACGTCGCCGACGATCGCGACGAGGTCGGGCGTCGTCTCGTTGATCATCTCGACGATCCGCTCGGTGTGCGCGCGACCGGACAGCGGGCCCAGATGGATGTCGGACACCACCGCGATGCGGTAGCCGTCGAAGGCCCGGCCGAGGCCGCGGAGGCGCACCGGCACCCGGAGCAGGTCGGGCGGGCCGACGGCGGTGGCGGTGCCGAAGCCGACGAGGCCGACCGACGCGGCGCCCGCGGCCGCGGCGGTTGTCCGGGCCAGGAACAGTCGGCGGTTGAGAGTGGTTGGCTGCGGGCCGGTCTCGGTTTCGGCCGAGGCGCGTCGCACCCATCGGCGCGCGATCAGTCGAACCGGTTCCAGCATCAGCGACGTGAGGAACAGGTACGCGGCCAGGCCGAACCACAGGTATCCGGGCCAGGCCACCCATCGCGTGTCGTCGGGCCCGACGATGCGGGGCAGGACCAGGGCCGCGGTGAGAAGCACCGCGAGCGCGATCAGCACCGCGGTGAGGATCCACCGCAACCGGCCCGGGCGCGTGGTGTCGCGGACCAACCGGTTCCACAGGTAGAGGTGCATGAGGCCGAGCACCGCGCCGAGCACAACGAGGAACATGCACACCCTTCGCAGACGTCCGCGGCGCGGCGCGGGTCCTTCCATCATGCCGGTGCGCGCAATTCGGCGACGGGTGCGTCAGCCCGGGTGCAGGCTCACCGCGATGCCGGAGTAGCGCACCATGCCCGTCACGACGTCGATGTCGTCCTTGCTGGTGAGGCGGTTGACGTTGGCGCCGTGGTGGCCGTGCGGGATCGACACCGCCCCGCGCCGCATCGAGTCGTCGACCTTGGCGACGCCGGTGATCTCGCCGTTGGCGCTGCGCACCGTCACGGGCTCCCCGCTGACGACGCCCGCGGCCGCGCCGTCGTCGGGGTTGATCAGGATCTCGGCGGGTTCGCCGAGGAAGTCGAGTTGGCCGTTGAGCTTCTTGCGTTGTCTCCGGGGCACCAGCACCAGCGGTGGCGGCGGTTCGAGCGCCGCGAGCTGTTCGACGAGCAGCGGCGGCGCGAGGCGCCAGCCGCCCATCCGCTCGATGTGGTCGTCGACCCAGCCGGCGGGTAGTTCGCGTTCGGCGTCGGCGTAGCCCGCGGCCGCCACCTCGTCGTATCTGGCCCGCGCGCCGGCCAGCAGGACGGTCAGCACGTCGTCGTCGGTGCTGGACTCGGGGTCGCCGAGCGTGCCGAGGTCGTAGCCGAGCCGCCTGCCGAGTTCGGCGAACACCCACCACATCGAGCGCCGCTCGCCGACTGGTGCGACGACCGCCGGGGTGTACTGCACCGACACCCGGGCGCTGAGGATGTCGTGGATCGTGATGTCCGGCCGCTCCAACGGGTCCTTGGTCGGCAGCACATGGGTGGCCAGTCGAGTGGTCTCGTTGTCGACGATCTCGGTCGTGGCGAACACCTCGAGCTGCTGCAAGGCGGGCACCAGCTTTCCGGTCTCGGGGAAGCTGGTGACCAGGCTGCCGCCGACGTTGATGAGCGCACGGATGTGGCCCGCCGCGATCTCGTCGGGCAACACGGCGCACGGCCACTCGTTGATGAACGCCTGCGCCTCGGGGCGGCTGCGCGGGCCGGGGCCGAAGGCACCGTCGATGGGCGTGATCGGCAGCAGGTCGCCGAAAGCCTCGAGCTGGTAGGCGAACCCGGGGTGAAACCACGTACCGCCGGGCCGGTTCATCGCGCCGGTGAGGATCATCAGCACCCAGGCCAGCCACTGGGTGACATTGCCGCGCTCGGCGGTCATGGTGACCCCGGTGCCGGTCTCGACGGCCACGCAGTCGGCCGCTCGCACCGCGGCGCAGAGCCGGGTCAGCTCGTCGGGCTCGACGTCGGCGAGCTGTGCGACGTGTTCGAGGGTGAACGGCTCGACCGCGGCCGCGAGTTCGTCGACGCCCTGCACCGGGACGTCGGTCTTGTGCCCGTCGCGCAGGATCTCGCGCACCAGATAGGCGAGCACCGCGTGGTCGGTACTCGGCCGCGGAGCGAGGTGACCGGTGGCCAGTCGGGCGGTCTCGGTACGGCGCGGGTCGATCACCCACACCTGCCCGCGCTTGGCGATCTCGCGCACGGTGCCCGTCGGGTTGGGCATCGAGATGGCGTGACCGTGCGACACCACCGGGTTGACGCCGACGAGCAGCAGGAAGTCGGCGTCGTCGAAATCCGTCCGGCCGGACAGCCCCATGAACCCCCCGACGAGGTCGGAGACCAGCGGCTTGGCGGTGCCGTCGATGGTCAGGGGGCTGAACTTGGCCGGGGTCCCGATCGCCGCGTGCAACGCCTCGGCCATGCGGAACCCGGCGCTCTCCATGGTGCTGAAGTAGAAGGCGACCGACTCTGGCCCGTGCCGGTCGATGATGTCCTTCAGCCGGGCGCCGAGGTCGTCCAGACACGCCTCCCACGGGGCGTCGCGCAGTTCGCCGTCGACGCGCATCTGCGGGCGTTCGAGCCGGTCGGGGTGATGGTGCAGCAAGGGCAGCGCCCGGCCCTTGCCGCAGGTGTAGCCGCGGGAGAACGGGTGGTCCTGGTCGCCGCGCACCCGGACGACCTGGTCACCGTCGACGTCGACGAGGATGCCGCACACCGAGGTGCAGATGCGGCAGAAGCTACGCACCGTCTGCATGCTCGGAAACGTACTCTTCTCAGCGGAGAGGCGGCTGCGCAATTCATGAGAATTGCCCTTCCGCCGTGCTCTACAGCGAGACGACGCCGTAGTCGCCGACGTGGCGGATCAGCGTGCGCACGTGGTCGTCGGCCGTCCCGAGGGTGTTGTCGATCGCGGTCAGCCGTGCGGCGTAGTGCCCGACCGGGTACTCGGCCGTCATGCCGATGCCGCCGTGCAGCTGGATGGCCTCCTGGGCGATGTGCCTGCCGGACCGTCCGACCTGGAGTTTGGCTCGCGCGGCGATCACCGGGTCGAACCGGCCGTCGGCGATCGACATCGCGGCGTAGAAGGTCATGCTCCGCGCGAGCTCCAACGAGACGTACATGTCCGCGGCGCGCTGGGTGAGCGTCTGGAAGGTGTTCAGCGGAACGCCGAACTGCTTGCGGCTGGTGAGGTATTCGGTGGTGAGTCGCAGCGCCTCCTCCATCGCGCCCACCGCCTCCGCGCACAGCACCGACTGATGGCGGATGACGGTGCGGGTGATGTGCTCGGTCGCGTCGCCGTCGACGAGCGGTTCGGCGGGGACGGCCTCGAAGTCGAGCTGGGCGCCGCGCCTGCCGTCGAACGTGCGGTAGTCATGTCGGGTCGCCGCCGTGCCGTCGACCAGGAAGAGACCGGCGCCACCGTCGGGCAGTGCGGCGGTGACGATCACCTTGTCGGCCGAATCTCCCGCCAGCACAGGGTTTTTCCGGCCGCTGACGGCCCAGCCTTCACCGCTGCGCTCCGCTCTCGTGTTCGGTTCGGTCGACGGCACGCGCGCGCCGGGCTCGTTGTGGGCGAAGGCCAGCAGCGTCCGGCCCTCCGCCACCTCGTCGAGAAGCTGCTGATCTGCATTGAGGTCGGCGAGCAGCCCACCGGGAACCAGCGCGGCCTCGGCGACCGGTTCGGGCGCGAGCCGCCGACCGATCTCGGTCATCACCACCATGACCTCGATCTGGCCGGCCTCGCTGGGATCGAAGCCCAGGCCGAGGATGCCGACCTCGGCCAGTTGCGCCCACACCTCACGGCGCCAACCGGGTTCCCCCTCGGTGACGGCGGCGATGTCAGCGATATCGGCGTCGCGCGACAACACGTCTCGGGTGACGTCGCGAAGGAGTTGCTGTTCCTCGGTCAGGTCAAAGTCCACGGTGCCCGCTCACAATCCCAGGATGGTCGACGCGATGATGCTGCGCTGAATCTCGTTCGTACCGCCGTAGATCGACGTCTTGCGGTAGTTGAGGTAGCGCGGCGCGGCGTCCTGCGCCCACGCGGGTACGTCGAGCTCGTCGCCGACGCCGAACGGCAACGCGTCCTGGCCGGCCACCTCGACGAGCAACTCGCTGGCCGCCTGCTGCAGCTGGCTACCGCGCAACTTGAGGATCGACGACGCGGGGTTGGGCTTGCCGTCGGCCTCCGATCCGCTGACCCGCATCTGCGTGAGTTCCAGTGCCAGCAGCCCATTTTCGATCTCGGCGACCCGCGCGGCGAACAGCGGATCGTCGAGCAGCGGCGTCCCGTTCACCGTCAGCTGGGCGGCCCGCTCCTTGACCTGAGCCATCCACAGCTTGGTCAGCCCGATGCGGGCGATGCCGGTGCGTTCGTTGCCCAGCAGGAACTTCGCGTAGGTCCAGCCCTGGTTCTCCTCCCCGACCAGCTGATCGGCGGGGATGCGCACGTCGGAGAGGAAGACCTCGTTGACCTCGTAGCTGCCGTCGATCAGCTTGATGGGTCGCAGCGTGATGCCCGGCGTGGACATCTCGGCGAGCAGGAACGAGATCCCCGCCTGCTTCTTGGGTGCGTTCGGGTCGGTGCGGGCGAGCAGGAAGATCCAGTCGGCGTGCTGACCGAGCGTCGTCCACGTCTTCTGACCGTTGACGACGTAGGTGTCGCCGTCGCGCACCGCGGTGGTACGCAGCGAGGCGAGGTCGGAGCCGGCCTCGGGTTCGGAGAAGCCCTGACACCACCAGATGTCGAGGTTGGCGGTGGGCGGCAGGAAGCGCTCCTTGATCGCCTGCGACCCGAACTGGGCGATCACCGGGCCGACCATCTTGGTGTTGAAGGCCAGCGGTTCGGGCACTCCGGCCAACTGCATCTCGTCGAGCCAGATCTGTCTCTGCAGCGGTGTCCACTTCTTCCCGCCCCATTCGACCGGCCACGTCGGGACCGCCAGCCCGTTCGCGTTGAGGATGCGCTGGCTGGTGACCATGTCGCCGGGGAAATCGGGATGTCCGGCCTGGACTCGCTCGCGGATGTCGGCCGGGATCTCGGTGGTGTAGAACCGGCGCATCTCGTCGCGGAACGCGACGTCTTCGTCACTCAACGCCAACTTCACGGTCGACCCCTCTCGTCGTATGGCTAGTTACCCACCGCGGGCCCTACTTCCACGCGAACACCGGCTGTTCGAGTCCGTCGACCGGGTCGTGGCGGCCTTCCAGTCCCAGCCAGCGCAGCTGCAGCAGCACCGCACCGGTCGGCGCGTGGATCAGGTCGTTGCCCAGCGGGATCTGCACGACCGGGCGCGGGCTCTCCGGGATCTCGACGAAGCGCGGCGAGTCGTCGCGCTGCAGTTGGTGCAGCCCGACCCGGTACACCGCGGTCACCTCGTCGGGTGCGGGGAACAGGTCCAGCCGTCCCCCACCCCAGATGACGACGGGGGTGATGACGTACCCCGATCGCGTCGGGTAGTCGTCCAGCAGTCCGAGCACGGTCGACTCGGACAGCCGGACCCCGACCTCCTCGTCCAGCTCCCGCAGCGCGGCATCGACCACGGTCTCGCCCGGGTCGACGCGACCACCGGGCAGCGCCCATTGGGCGGCGTGCGTCGAGAGCCGAGACGCCCTGCGACACAACAGGAAAGCCGCACCGCCCGAGACGTCGACCATGCGGCCGTCGAGGCCGGCCTCGGGCATCTGCCGCCCGGCGATCCAGCCGTCGACGTCGGCCGGATCGACCCGGTCCTCGCCCAGCTCGGAATCGACGAGCACCACCGCGACCGCCGCGTGGCGTTTGGTCGGGTCGGTCACGGCGCGGCGGTCGTGCCGCGCGATGTTGGCGAGGATCCGTTCCCGCAGCGTCTCGTCGTAGCCGATGCTCACCGCTCGACCATAGCCGCGGGCCTCGGACCCCCTGGTTTGCGCGGCTGCGTACGGGGCAACACCGTGCGATACGACAACAAGAGAAGGGACCACCATGGCACTCGATGACGACGACATCACCACCTCCGGCGGCGAAGGCACGGCGGGCGGCGAAGGCACCGCCGACGGCGGCTCGAACCCCGAAGGCCACGACGGCGGTGCCGACGGCACGGCGGGCGGCGAGGGCACCGCGGACGGCGGCTCCAATCCCGAGGGTCACGACGGCGGTGCCGACGGGACCGCGTGACGCTGTTTCGATGCTGAGCCGCTGTATCGCGACCGACGCTCGGACGTTCGCCGACGAGTACTGGGGTCGCAAGCCGTTGCTCAGCCGGGCCGACGCGCTACCCCGCGACTTCGGCGATCTGCTCTGCCCCGACACGGTGGACGAGTTGATCGCCGAGCGCGGGGTGCGCGCGCCCTTCCTGCGGCTGGCCAAGGAGGGCGGCGTCCTGGCCAAGGACTGCTACCTCGGGCCGGCCGGGTTCGGCGCGGAAATACCCGACCAGGTCGACTCCGCCAAGCTGCTCGATCAATTCGCCTCGGGTGCAACGATCGTGCTGCAGGGGCTGCACCGGCTGTGGCCGCCGCTCATCGATTTCGTTCGGCAGGCGGTCGACGAGTTGGGCCACCCCGTGCAGGCCAACGCCTACATCACCCCGCCGGTCAACCGCGGCTTCGATCCGCACTACGACGTCCACGACGTTTTCATCCTGCAGGCGTCCGGTCAGAAGCGCTGGATCGTGCACGAGCCCGTCCACGAGCACCCGCTGCCGTCGCAGCCGTGGACGCAGCATCGCGACGCTATCGCCCAACGCGTCACCGACCCGCCGATCATCGACACGGTGCTGTCGGCGGGCGACGCCCTGTATCTGCCCCGCGGCTGGGTGCACTCCGCAGGGGCCATGGACTCCACGTCGATCCACCTCACGATCGGGGTGTCCCCCGTGACGCCCGTCGACGTGGCCCGCGCCGTGGTCGAGCAACTGGCCGACGTGGCCGCGTTCCGGCGGTCGCTGCCGATGGGCCCCGATCCGAGCGACCACGATGAGACCATCGCGACGGTGACCAAGGTGATGGCCGAGATGGTGGAGTCGCTGCGCGATGAGTCGGCGGCGCTGAGCGGCGGCGCCGCCGACCAACTGACCCGACGCCACGCCGACCGGACCCGGCCGGCGGCGGTGCGGCCGTTGGCATCGCTGTCGGCGGATGCCGCCGCCACACCGGTGCAGTGGCGCCACGGCCTGGTGGCGACCGTCGAACAACGCGACGGGCGGCTCGTGCTTCGCCTGCCCGACCGCACCATGACGTTCCCGTCCTCATGCGGCGACGCCGTTGTCGCGCTGCGCCGCGGTCTGGTGGCCGACGCGGCGTTCCTGCCTGGTCTCGACCACGCCGACGCCACGGTACTGATCCGCAGGCTGCTGCGGGAGGCGGTCGTCGTCCCCGCCCCCGCCGAATGACGACGCCGAAGCGGGTGCCGTGCAGCGACCAGTCGCTGGCCCGGGACGACCCGATGTACGGGACCGCGTCGGCGGGCTCGAAATGGATGCTGATCGAACTGTCCGGCGGCTGGGGTCCGTCGGCGTTTCTGCAGTCACCGAACTGCATCGACCCCGAACTCGGGCGGGCCATCGTGCGCAGGGTGGAAAAGGAGGGCATGCGCATCGCGGCGATCCGCCGCCACGGTCGCCGCGGCGACACCACTCGGTGGCGGTGGTTCGTGGCGCACTGCGACGTCGGCGCCGAGGCGTTGTACGCCGGAGAGGCCGGCGATCCGCGCGACTTCCTGAACCTCGCCCTCGACGGCAGCGACGGCAAGCCGTGCGCCGATCCGCTGGTGGCGGTGTGCGCACACGGCAAGCACGATCAATGCTGCGCGGTGCGGGGCCGCGGCGCGTGCCGTGCCATCGCCGACGAGTATCCCGACTTCACCTGGGAGTGTTCGCATCTGGGCGGCGACCGGTTCGCCGCGACGATGCTGATCCTTCCGGAGGGCCTGTGCTACGGACGGGTGGACTCGGCGGACTCCGTCGATCTGGTGCGCCGGTACCTCGACGGACGGCTGGACAACAGGTTCCTGCGCGGGCGCACGTCGCTGCCGCACCCGGTGCAGGCCGCTCAGTACTTCGCACGCGAGAAGTACGGGGACGACCGCATCGACGCCCTGCACCCGCTGGCCGTCGAACGCGGCGAGCACCAGGTCCGCGTCGTGCTCGACGGTGGCCCGGTGCCGATCGAGGTGATCCTGCACGAGCGGATGTCCGAGCCGCTGCTGTCGCAGTGCCGTGCGAAGGTGGCCGGCCAGGTCCGCGTGTTCACGCTGGGCGCGCTGAGCGTGCTGACGGCCTGACGGTCAGCAGCGCCAGAACAGGTGGTGGGTCACGCCGCTGGGGCTGGGCACCACGTCGTGGTGGTAGCGGTCGTCGAGCTCCTCGGGCGACTCCCACAGGCGCGACCCGCTACCCAGCTCCACCTGTGGCGAGACCGCAACATGCAGCGTGTCGACGAGGTCCGCGTCGAGGTACTCGCGGACGGTCGTCGCTCCGCCGCCGAGCCTGACGTCCTTACCCTGCGCGGCCTCGCGGGCGCGGGCGAGCACGGTGGCCGGGTCGGCGTCAATGAAGTGGAAGGTGGTGTCCGACAGCGTGAACGAGGGGCGCTCGTGATGCGTCATGACGAAGACCGGGGTGTGGAACGGTGGCTCGTCGCCCCACCATCCCTGCCACTCGTGATCGCGCCAGGGCCCACGTTGCGGGCCGAACTTGTTGCGGCCCATGATCTCGGCGCCGATGTTGTGGGCGAAGTCACGGGTGAAGTAGTCGTCGAGCCCGCGGCTGCCGCCCGGATCGGTACGGTTGGGCCAGCTTGCCGTCGCTCCCGCCCACGCGAACATGTCGCCGGGGTCGGCGTGCCCGAACGGACGCTCGAAGCTCTGGTTCTCGCCCGCGCCGAACCCGTCGCGTGAGACGTTGAAGTTCTGCACCCGCAGCAGTTGGACCATGTGTTCCTCCAGAGTCGACGACGTTCAATCATCAGACCCGTGCGACGCGCGGAACTCATCGGCACGGCCTAGGCTGAGGAGCCGATGCCGCAGCGACGCCGTGACTCTCCACCGCCGCAGACGGGGTTGAGCGAGAAGGAGGTTCTGCTCGGCTTCCTCGACTACCTGCGCGAGTGCGTCATCGAGAAGGTGCAGGGTGTACCGGAACCCCTGGTGCGCACGCCGGGCGTGGGGTCGGGCACTAACCTGGTGGGACTCGTCAAGCACCTCACCCATGTCGAGCGGTACACGTTTCTCGGCGAGAAGGTCGCCGACTGGCCCGCCACCTTCCAGGCCGGGCCGGACGAGACCGTCGAGTCGCTGGTGGCCGACTACCGGGATGTCGTCGCCCGCGCGAACGCGGTCATCGGGGCGTGCGACGACCTCACCTCACCCGCCCCGCGACCGGGCCGACGGCTCGACCGGACGCTAGTCCACGGTTCGCTCGCGAGCGCTACACCAGGGTCGCTGATCGGCCCGCGATCACGACCCCCACGTACGCTTCGCGAAGCAACGTGATGCATCAGCCGGCGCCCCGGCCGAAGTACAGCTCCTGGGTCGCGATGCAGACCAACTGGCCGGCGCGGTTGTAGATCGTCGAGGTCGTCAACCCGCGCCCGGCGATCCCACTCGGCGAAACCTGGTCGGACAGCACCCAATCCGACAAGTCGATCGGCCGGTGAAACCACAGCGCGTGGTCGATGAGCGCGTTGAACGTGCTGACCGGGGTGGCCCGCCGCATGGCGAGCGCGGTCTCGACCATCGTGGTGCCGGACAGGTATGTCACGAGGCAGCTGTGCAGGACGTCGTCGGCGGGCACCGGCTCCCTCGGTTTCCACCACATCCGCAGCCGGGGCGACGGTTCGGGCAGGTCGAGCGCGAGCCTCGGCGGCGCGTCGACGTAGCGCTGGTCGAACGGTTGCCGCCGGACCCAGTGCCCGTTCAGTTCGTCCGCGTAGGCGGCCAGCTGCTCGTGAACCGGCGGGAGCGACTCCGGGTCCGGCACGCCGGGCATGGCCTGCTGATAGTCGAGCGACTCGACGGGCGCGCTGAAGGACGCGAGCGCTTCGAGCAGGATCTGGTCGTCCTGACGCGCCGTGATCTGACGCGTCGACAGCGTGCCGCCGTCACGCGCCACGTCGACGTGCAGATCCACCGGGCGACGGGCGTCGCCTGCCCGCACGTAGTAGACGTGCACGCTATGCGGTGAGCGGCCCGGCGCGGTGAGGCTGGCCGCCATCAGCGCCTGGCCGGCGATGTGCCCGCCGACGATGTGGTGCGCCGGATTGTCGAGCTGGGTGGCGACGAAGTGGTGCTCGTCGACCCGGTCGACTTTCAGTGTCGCGATGACGTCGGCCAGGGTCGGCGATCGGTAGCTCACCCGGGCATCATGCCGTAGCCGCCTGCCCGCGCTGAGAGGCGAAGGCGGTCGGCCCGTCGGTACCGTCGACGGTGGACACCGCAGGCACGAGATCGAGGTGCGATGACAGACAACCCGGCCGACGTCGTCGAGTCCGTCGACCCGCCGCGGCGGGCCCGACGACGCTGGCGGCGCGTTGCCGTGGTGCTCGCGGTCCTACTGCTGCTGTTCGGTGTGCCGTGGTGGACGCTGCTGGCGGGGGCGGCCTGGCCCACGCCCGTCGTCGTGGTCGTCACGCTCCTGTTCGCGGCGGGACTCGTCGCGATGCCGGCCATGATGATGCTCGGCCACGGCCGCAGGCACCTCGACTGGGCGGCCGCGGCCGGGGACACGCTGCTCGGTGTGGCCTGGGTGGTGTTCGTCTGGTCGGTGTTCGGCCTCGTCGTCGAATTGGCGCTGCTGCTCGGCGGAGTCGCGGACCCCGCGCGGTCACGAGTGGTCGCGGAAGCGGTGGTTGCCGTGGCGGCGGCGCTGCTGGTCTGGGGTTACGCCGAGGCGATGCGGGTTCCGCGCGTCAAGACCGTCGACGTCACGCTCGAGCGGCTCGGTCAGGGTCTGGACGGGCTGCGCGTCGCGGTGATCGCCGACACGCATTACGGACCGCTCGATCGTGCGCGGTGGTCGGGCCGGCGTGGTGCGACGGGTCAACGACCTCGGCGCCGACGTGGTGTGCCATGTCGGCGACATCGCCGACGGGACCGTCGCCCACCGCGAGGACCAGGCCAGGCCGCTCGCCGCGGTGAAAGCCGCGTCGGCTCGGGTGTACGTCACCGGCAACCATGAGTACTTCAGCGAGGCCCAGGGCTGGCTCGACTACATGGAGCAGATCGGCTGGGCCGCGCTGCACAACCGACACGTCGTGGTCGAACGCGGTGGCGACCGGCTGGTCATCGCCGGCGTGGACGACGCGACCGCGGAAGTCTCCGGTCTGCGCGGGCACGGCGCCGACCTCGAATCGGCGCTCGCCGGCGCCGATTTGCGGCTGCCGGTGCTGCTGCTGGCACATCAACCCAAGCAGGTCGCACACGCCGCCCGTGCGGGCGTCGACCTGCAACTGTCAGGTCACACGCACGGCGGCCAGATCTGGCCGTTCAACCTCCTGGTCCGGCTCGAGCAACCGGTGGTGCACGGGCTGAGTCGCCACGGCGAACGCACGCAGCTCTACACCAGTCGAGGCACCGGTTTCTGGGGCCCGCCCTTTCGGGTGTTCGCGCCCAGCGAGATCACGCTGGTGACACTGCGTCGCGGGTGAGGCCGGCGCTCAACCCTTCTCGGCGGCCACCCTGGCCCGCTCCGCCATCGAGGCGACGACGCCGCCGTCGGCGAGGATGTCCGTTCCGGTGAGGTACCCGGCCTTGGGGCCGGCGCAGAACGCGAACAGTTCCGCCATCTCCTCGGGCGTTCCCCAGCGCGGGACCGCGGCGTCGGTCACCATGGCGCCGGCCCCCGCCTGCTCCTCGAGCCTGCCCATCTCGGTGTCGATCGACCCCGGCGACACCGACACGATGCGCAGCCCGCGCCCGTTGAACCGCTCGGCCTGCGACGAGCTGTACCACCGGACGAAGCTCTTGCTCACCGCGTACGCGATCCCGGACCGCACCTCCTCGGGGGCGATGGTGCAGGCGGCCAGCATGTCGCTCATGAAGGCGTCCTTGTCCTGCAACGCTTTTGGGAACTGCGCGGTGGGGATCATTTCGGCAGGCAGGATGTGGGCGGCCATCGAGGCGACGTTGACGATCGCGGCGCCCTGGCCCGCGGCCTGGAAGAAGGCCCCGTTGACGTTCACGGTGCCGAGCGCGTTGGTGCGCATGACGTACTCGGCGTCACCCATGCTCGGGCTGACGCCGGCGGTGTGGATCACCGATGCGATGGTCCCGAGTCGAGACGCGGTCTCGAAGAGCCGAGCGACCGCCCGAGGATCGGTGACGTCGCAGGAGACGGCTGTCGCGGCGACACCGAGGTCCTTCATCGCGGCGGCGGCGGCGTCGAGGCGGTCCTGCCGGACATCGCAGAGAACGACCGCATGGTCCTTGCCGACGACCTTGGCGGTGGCCACTCCCATGCCGCCCGCCCCACCGGTGATGACTGAAACCGAGTCCATGGCACGTGTATACGCCGCAGCGGGTCACCGCGTCCCGCTTACGAGACATTGCGTCTCGTAAATCACATCACAGGGCCGATTCAGCAGCCGAGTTCGACAGTGGCGGCGCTGACGATATCCATGGAAGCGCTCGGCGAGACCCCCAGATCCTGCTGCACCATCTCGGCGGCATACCGGGAGCCCACGCCTTGGTCGATGACGGCGCAGACCTTGTATCCCTCGCTGAGCAACTGCTCGGGACTGAGGAACCGGTACCGATCCTGCAGCAACCACAGATAGTCGGCGTCCTGCGCCCCGGCAGGCGCTGCGGTGCTCACCGCACAGACGGCCAACGCCGCCGCCGCGAGCCACATTGATCTGGTCCGTCGCCCATGCGACATGGTGACCTCCCCTTCGAGGCGATGACGCTGCGGCCGATCGTATGCGCGCGCCGCGCTATGCGCTGGCAAATGGCGCGGTTCGTCGGTCAGCCGACGGCGGTCGCGGATTGCGGCGCGGACTCGCCCTGCGGCTCGAGCACGGTCATCAAGCGGATGATCTCCTCGCGGTCGGCGGCCGACGGCAGGCCCATGTCCGGCGTGTAGCCGTAGACCTCGTGCAAGGGTGTGGCCTCCATCCGGCCGTCGAGGATGTCGACCGAATCGGTGCCGATCAGACCGGGATGCTCGACCCCGCACGCCTCGGCCACCTTGACCAGATCCCGGCGCAGCGCCTTGACGTAGTTGGCGACCCGGACCGCCTTGACGTCCGGCACCAGGCCACGGGCCAGCCACGCGTTCTGCGTGGCGACCCCGGTGGGGCAGGTGTCGGTGTGGCACTTCTGCGCCTGGATGCACCCGATCGCGAGCATCGCCTCCCGCGCGACGTAGACCATGTCGCAGCCGAGCGCGAAGCCGATCACCGCGTTGTCCGGCAACCCGAGCTTGCCGCCGCCGATGAACGCGACCTGCTCGTGCAGGCCCCGCGCGGCGAAGACCCGGTACACCTGGGCGAAGCCCAGCTGGAACGGCAACGACACGGTGTCGGTGAAGATCAGTGGCGCCGCGCCGGTACCCCCCTCGCCGCCGTCGATCGTCACGAAGTCGACGCCGCGCCCCGTCTCCCGCATGAGATCGGCGAGCTCACACCAGAAGTCCAGGTCGCCGACGGCCGACTTGATCCCCACCGGCAGACCGGTTTCGGTGGCCAGCAACTCGACCCAGTCGAGCAGGCTGTCGGTGTCGGAGAACTCGGCGTGCCGCGACGGGCTGACGCAGTCGCGCCCCTCCGGGATGCCCCGGGCCGCCGCGATCTCGGCCGACACCTTGGCCGCGGGCAGCAGGCCGCCGAGGCTGGGCTTGGCCCCCTGGCTGAGCTTGATCTCCAGCGCCCTGACCGGGGCGCCGGCCACCACCTCCTTGAGCTTCTCCAGATCGAAGCGGCCGTCGGCGTCGCGACAGCCGAAGTAGGCGGTGCCGATCTGGAAGATCAGCTCACCGCCGTGCCGGTGATAGCGCGATATCCCGCCTTCGCCGGCGTTGTGCAGGCAGCCCGCCTGCCGGGCGCCCCGGTTGAGGGCCTCGATGGCGTTGCCCGACAGCGACCCGAAGCTCATCGCGGAGATGTTGACCACCGACTCCGGCCGGAACGCCTCGCGCCGCGCTCTGGCGGCACCGATCACCTTGGCGCACGGCACATCCACCTCGTGCGCGGCCTTCGGCGTCGTCGGCGGCACCGCACGCGGGAACGTCCGGTGCTTGATCACCGGATAGCCGTGCGTGTGCTCCACGTCGTTGTCGGTCCCGAACCCGAAGTAGTTGTTCTCCTTCTTCGACGACGCGTACACCCATCGCCGCTGGTCGCGGGTGAACGGGCGCTCCTCGTCGTTGGCGGCGACGATGTACTGCCGCAGTTCCGGGCCGACGGATTCGATCAAATACCGGGCGTGCCCGAGAAGGGGGTAGTTGCGAAGAAGCGCGTGCTTGCGCTGGAAGAGGTCGCGTGCGACGACGGCGGCGGCGGTCGAGGCGGCAGCGGCGGCGATGCCACGAAGGGTCCGGCCCATGGCAGCAGTGTTTCCGGATGACCGCCGGGTGAAACGGAGCCGTCGGGAATAGGTGACATGTCACGCATGTTGCAGCGTGCGTCTACATGCGACCGAAAGAAGGAGACAGACGATGGGTCAGTTGGACGGCAAGTTGGCGTTGATCACCGGCGGCACCTCCGGCATCGGACTGGCCGCCGCGCAGCGGTTGGCCGCCGAAGGCGCCCACGTGGTCATCACCGGACGACGCCAGGATGCCCTCGACGGGGCGGTCGCCTCCATCGGGGCGTCAGCGACAGGCGTGCGCAGCGACGTGTCGCGACCGGAGGAACTCGACGCCGTGGTCGACGCGATCCGCGACCGCGGACGCGGGCTCGACGTGGTGTTCGCGAATGCCGGCGGGGGAAACTTCGCCGCGCTGGGCGAGATCACCGTCGAGAACTTCACCGACACCTTCACCACCAATGTCGGCGGCACGTTGTTCACCGTGCAGAAGGTCCTCCCGCTTCTCAACGCCGGCGCCTCGGTCATCCTCGCCGGGTCGACGTCGGCCCACAACGGGACGCCGGCGTTCAGCGTCTATGCGGCGACGAAGGCCGCCATCCGTTCGTTCGGGCGCACGTGGGCGGCCGAACTCGCCGACCGCGGAATCCGGGTCAACACCGTCGTGCCCGGGCCGGTCGAGACGCCCGGCCTCAAGGGCCTGGCCCCGGCGGGGGCCGAGCAGCAGTTGCTCGATGCCGAAGCCGCCAAGGTGCCGATGCGGCGCGTCGGACGTCCCGGCGAGATCGCCGCAGCCGTACTCTTCCTCGCCTCCGAGCAGAGCAGCTTCATGACCGGTTCGGAACTCTTCGTCGACGGCGGCGCCGAACAGGTGTGAGTCACTCGGCGGGGGCGGCGCTCGGACCGAAGTCGGGTCGCGGCAGGGTGCCCAGGCGCAGAATCGTCTCGTAGACCGCGGTCAGGATGTCGGCGAGCTGCTGCTCCTGAGCACGGTCGATGCCGGAGAAGAACAGTTGCTGGACCCAGGCGGCATGCTTGGGGGCGGCGCTGGCGAGCTCGCGCGCGCCGTGCTCGCTGAGCACCACATCCGTTCCGCGGCCGTCGCGGTCGGAGGGAATGCGTTCGACGAGGCCGCGCCGGCTCATCCGCTGCAGGTGATGGGAGAGCCGACTGCGTTCCCACCCGATCACCGTCGCCAGACTCGACAGTTGCGCACGGCGCCGCGGCGCATTCGACAGGGCGTTGATCACCGTGTAGTCGCTGAGCGACAGGCCGCAGTCCTGTTGGAGCTGACGGTTCATCTCGTACTCGAGACGGTGATAGACGCGCATGTAACTCAGCCATGCCACCTGCTGCGGCCGACTCAGACGCCCGGATCCCGACGACGTGCTATCCACGCTCTCAGTGTGACGTGTCGGTCCCGAATGGCCGCGATCCCCGGGCACGCAAGCCGGTTTCCCGTTGCAGCCGCTGCCAAAAGTGGGATGCTCAAACCGAATTCGCCGCCAGCCGCATCGACATATTCGGAGGACACGTGGCCAGGCTCATGTCTGTCAATGTGGGACTGCCGAAAGACGTTGCCTGGCAGGGTCGTACCGTGTTCACCGGAGCGTGGAAGGCCCCCGTCGACGGCCCGAGGATGGTCCGGCGGCTGAACGTGGACGGCGACGGGCAGGGCGATCTCGGCGGGCACGGCGGAGAACAACGGGCGGTGCTGGTCTACCAGCTCGACTCGTACCGGTACTGGGCGCGTGAATTCGGCCGTGACGATCTGCAGCCAGGCCACTTCGGAGAGAACTTCACGGTCGACGGTCTCGCCGATGACGAGGTGTGCATCGGCGACCGCTACCGGATCGGTGGGGCGGTGTTCGAGGTGACCCAGCCCCGCGTCACCTGCTACCGCGTGGGCCTGCGACTGGACGAACCCCGGATGGCGGCCCTGCTGGTGTCGCATCGTCGGCCCGGCTTCTATCTGCGGGTCATCGAGGAGGGGCTCGTCGAGGCGGGCCAGGTAATCACCAAGACCAGCGACGGTCCCGAACGCGTCACCGTCGCCGACATCGACGCGCTGCTCTACCTGCCGGGCCATCCGCGCGACGCGCTGCGGCGAGCACTGCGGATCGATGCCCTGAGCCCGGGGTGGAAGGTGTCTCTGACGAGCCTGGCCGACGACGACGGCACCGGCGGCAACGTCGGACTCACCGAGGCGGCGAAGGTGCCGCCGCCCGCATGGGCCGGGTTCCGGCGCCTCGCCGTCACCGAGGTGCACGACGAGAGCCGCAGCGTCGTCTCGCTGACCCTTGCGGATCCGGACGGTGCGGCCCTGCCCCGTTGGCTCGCGGGACAATCCGTCGCGCTGCGGTTGACGACCGCGCCGGACAAGCCGCCGTTGATTCGCACCTACTCGCTGTCCAACCGGCCCGGCGCCCCGTCCTACCGCATCGCGGTGAAGGTGGAGCCGCACGGACTGGGCAGCAGGCACATCCGCGAGCATGTGCGGGCCGGCCAGAAACTCGACGTCGCGGCCCCGCGTGGCACGTTCTTCCTCGGCAGCGGTGACGGTCCCGTCCTCCTGCTCTCGGCTGGGGTGGGCGTGACTCCGGTGCTCGCGATGCTGCACGACCTGGTCCGCGCACACTCCACCCGGGAGGTGTGGTGGGTGCACGGCGCCCGGGACGGTTCCGAACACCCCTTCGCGGCGGAAAGCCGCGCGCTGGTCGGCCGACTCGCACGGGGCCACTGGCACGTCCACTACAGCAGGCCGCGTGCCGAGGACCGCAAGGGCGTCGACTACACCGACGCGGGGCGCATCGGGCCCGACACCCTCGAGGCGCTCGACATCCCGCGCGCGGCAGAGGTGTACCTGTGCGGCCCCGACACCTTCATGCACCGGATGCGTGACGCGCTGACCGGCCGGGGCACCGACCCCGCCCTCGTTCACGTCGAGACGTTCGGCGCGGGCGCCGCACTGACGCCCGGGATCACCGCGACTCCGACACCACCGCACGCCCCCGAAGGTCCGCCCGGCGCGGGCCCCCAGGTGTCCTTCGCGCGCAGCGATCTGAGTGTCCCGTTCGGGTCGCGGTACGCGAGCTTGCTCGAACTCGCCGAGGCGTGTGACGTTCCCACCCGCTGGTCGTGCCGGACGGGGGTGTGCCACAACTGTGAGACGGCGCTGCTCGGCGGGGCGGTGCGCTACGACCCGGATCCCCTTGACCCACCCGCACCGGGCAATGTGCTGATCTGCTGTGCCCGCCCCGTCGAACCCACCGTGCTCGATCTCTGAGGACCGGCACGTCGAGCGGGGCGCATCCCGGCCGGCTGCGACGGCTTCCCGGTGAACGCGGACGGCATCGCGGTCACCCTGACCAGGGTCTAGGTCACCGTCGGTACTGCTCCACCCCGGCGGCGTACTCGTCGAGCAGTCGCAGCGATTCGTCGCGCGGCCGGGTGGGCAGCAGCAGCGCAACCTGATCGAACCCGAGGTCTTCGGCGGCGCGCCAGTAGTCCGGCTTGTTGGGCGTGCCGAACATCGCCAGCGGGACGTCGCGGCCACCGCCGTCGCGCATCTGGTCGATGCGTCGCGACAGTGGCTCCACGGGCAGCGGATTGGAGATCCAGCCCGCGCCGTGACGGATCACCCGCTTGACGGTGGCATCGGAGTCGCCGCCGATGAAGATCGGCGGATGGGGCTGCCGAACCGGTTTGGGCTTGCTGTACGACGGATCGAAGTCGACGTACGTGCCGTGGTACTCCGCGGGCTCGGTGGTCCACAGCGCCTTGATGGCCTCGATGCGTTCGTCGAGCAGTGCGCCCCGCGTCTTCGGGTCGGTGCCGTGATGGCGGAGTTCCTCGATGTTCCAGCCGGCACCGACCCCGAACACGAACCGGCCGCCGGAGATCACGTCGATGCTGGCCGCCTCCTTCGCCGTGACGATGGGATCGCGCTGGATGAGAAGCGCGATGCCGGTGAACAATTCGATGGTCTCGGTGACGGCGGCGGCGGCGGCCAGCGTGACGAACGGGTCCAGGGTGCGGTAGTAGACCGACGGCAGGTCGCCGCCCATGGGATACGGCGATTCGCGGCTCGCCGGGATGTGGGTGTGCTCGGCGACGACCAACGACGCGAAGCCTCGCTCCTCGACCGCGCGCGCCAGCGACACCGTGTCGATGCCGTCGTCGTTGACGAATGTGGAGATTCCGAATCTCATCAAGAGTCCCTGCCCATCCCTGTCTCCGGTGCTCCGTTCGGGCAACACCAGCCGGTGCGAGGTTAATCCCGCTGCACCGCCGCCCAACCCACGGCATACGGTCGGACGGTGAAGTTCGACGACTACCGCGCCCACGACGCGACCGGGTTGGCGAAGCTCGTCGCCGACAAGGAGGTGACGGCGGCCGAACTGCTGACCGTGGCGCAGGAGCGGGCCGCCGCGGTGAACCCGCGGATCAACGCGATCGTGCGCGACGTCCCCGCCTCGCCCACCACCGATCTCGGCGGTCCGTTCGCCGGTGTTCCGTTTCTCATCAAGGACCTCGCCCAGGACTACGCCGGGCTGCCGACGTCCCGCGGTTCACGGTCGTTCCTGTCGATGCGGGCCGCCGAGCACGCGACGGTGGTCCGGCGCTGGATCGACGCCGGTCTGGTCATCTTCGGCAAGACCAACACCCCGGAGTTCGGCGCGAAGGGGATCACCGAACCGGACGTGTGGGGACCGGCGCGCAACCCGTGGGACCTGAACCGGACGCCGGGCGGGTCGTCGGGCGGGTCGGCGGCCGCGGTCGCGGCGGGGATCGTGCCCTGCGCGGGCGCGAACGACGGCGGCGGGTCCATCCGCATCCCCGCGGCATGCTGCGGGCTGGTCGGCCTCAAGCCCGGCCGCGGGCTCACCCCGTCGGGGCCGGCGACCGGCGAGGCCATGCACGGCGCGGCCGTGCAGGGCGTGGTCTCCCGGACGGTGCGCGACACGGCCGCGATGCTCGACGTGATCAGCGGGGGCGAACCGTCCGGCCCGTTCGTGCCTGGCCTGCCGGCGTCGTCGTTCGCATCGTGTGTCGGCGCCGACCCGGGCAGGCTTCGAATCGGCGTGCGGGTGCCGTCGGCGATCACCCCGTCGCCGCACCCCGAGGCGTTCGCCGCCGTCGAGGCGACCGTGCGTACGCTGACCGACCTCGGCCACCACGTCGACGAGCTCACCGAGGCGCCGTTCGACGACGAAGCGCTGGCGCGCGACTTCCTGTTGACGTGGTTCGTCTACGCCGCCTGGGAAGTCGCCGAGGCGAAGCGACTGACGGGCGCGGGCGACAAGTCGTTCGAGCGCGACACGCTGATCATGGCGACGCTCGGCCGGACCACCAGCAGTGTCGACTACGTCGACGCCGTCGAGCGGCGCCACCAGCACACCCGCCGCCTCACCACGTTCTTCGAGTCCTACGACCTGCTGCTGACGCCGACGCTGGCGGCGCCGCCGCCGGCGATCGGCGAGTTCGACCTGCCCGTCGCTCTGCAGCGCGGTGCGGACGCCCTGCTCAAGACCAAAACCACCCGCGTCCTGCGCCACACCAAGATCGTCGACGACATGGTGGACAAGAACCTGGGCTGGGTCCCCTACACCCAACTGGCGAATCTGACTGGCCGCCCGGCCATTTCACTGCTGCTGCACTGGACCGACGACGGCCTGCCCCTGGGTGTCCAGTTCGTGGCGCCGCTGGCGGGCGAGTCGGTGCTCATCCGGCTGGCCGCCCAACTCGAGCGGGCGTTGCCCTGGGCGGATCGCGTCGCGCCGAGCTGAGATGCGGGCTCACCCCCGGCGAGTCCACGACGCCTCGAAGAAGGCGAGCTCGGCCTGCATCGCCCGCCGGTATGCCGTCCGTACCTGCGCGGTGTCGTCGGCCTGCTCGTCGAGCAGGCGCTCGAGCGTGGCGGCCGTCGCCTCGAACTCCGGATCGGCGTAGGTCTGCACCCACTGTGCGTAGGGGCCGGCTTGCCCGGCGTCCAGCGAGGTGCCCAGCCACGCGTACAGCCGCATGCACGGCGTCATGGCCGCGAAGATGACGCCGAGAGGCTGCGCACTCGCGGTCGCCAGCAGGAACTCGGTGTAGGCGAGCGTCGCGGGCAACGGTTCGACGCCGGCCATGTCGATGCCCCAAGAACCGGCGTAGGAGGCGTGCAGGCCCAGTTCCTGCCGTACCCCGGTGAGCAGGTCGGCCAGGCTCAACAGCGTCGGGGTGTCCGGGCTGCGCGCCAGCGCCAGCGCGTACGCACGGGCGAACGATTCGAGGAAGAACGCATCCTGGGCGACGTAGCCCGCGAAGAGCTCGCGCGGGAGCGAGCCGTCCCCGACTCCCCGCACGAACGGATGCGCCAGGACGTCGGCGGCGACCTCGGCGTTGTCCGACCACAGCCGCGCAGACAGCGTCACGGCTGACCTCCTGTCCGTCCGATTGTCGGTCCGACGTCGTTGCGTCATTTCTAACAGCGCGGCTCAAACCCGCCGTTTCTTGACTGTTATTCAGGTTTGTCTCAGTTGTCACATGGGTAACTCCAGTAACAGTGGTGGTAGTGGCCACCACGGCCGAACAGCAAAGAAAGAGCCGAATGGAACTCTGCTATGAACACAGTCCTCTACTTCAGCCCCAGTGGCGCCATCTATGAGACCCGGGCCTACACCAAGGCCGACATCGCCCAACTCGTCCACGATCAGGGGCTTCAGAGCCTGACCAGTGCGGACCGTCAGTTCGATTTCTGGTTCGCCCCGTCAACCCAGCGCTGCCAGCAGCGCGCCAACGCGGGCGCGACGGAAATGCTGATGGCGACAACGAATTTCTCGGCCAGAACGGTGCCGATCCTGCGTGGCTGCGTCGTCGTCGCCACCCATGACGCGGAGGGCGATCTCGACGGGCTGAGCTGGCAGCAGCTCGATCTCCTGGTGCGTCGCAGCCGCTCGGTGGGCAAGCGCGAGCAGCGGGTTCTCGCTCGCCGGATCGCGCGCGACGACCGCCGTCGGCTACGCGGCGCCGAGGCCGCCCGGGCCACCACCGTTGGTCCGCTCCGGCCGCGCACACCCGCGGTCCACTGACGTTCAGCCGCCCAGCCTCTGGCGCAGCGTCGCCGCCCGCAGCATCAGGTGGTTGCGCTCGGCGAGATTCTGTGCCCGCGCCGCGGCCTCTGCGTAAAGCGTTGCCGCCGTTGCGATATCACCGGACCTCTCCGTGAGGTAGGCCGCTGAGGCAGTGTAGCGCGGCAGCGCCGGGTCGAGTTCGGCGAGCGCGGTGAGCCCGGCCTGCGGTCCGTCGGCCTCGCCGACGGCGACGGCGCGGTTGAGCCGCACCACGGGACTGTCGGTGAGCCGGACGAGTTCGTCGTACCACTCGACGATCTGCACCCAGTCGGTCTCGGCGGCGCTCTGCGCATCGGCGTGCAGCGCCGCGATCGCGGCCTGCGCCTGATACTCGCCGAGCCGGTCGCGCGCGAGCGCGGCCTGAAGGATCGCCACCCCCTCGGCGATGAGGTCGGTGCGCCAGAGGCCGCGGTCCTGCTCGGCCAGCGGCACGAGGCTCCCGTCGGGACGGGTGCGCGCCGCGCGTCTGGCGTGATGGAGCAAGAACAGCGCGAGCAGCCCCGCGACCTCCGGGTCGTCGGTGCTCGCAGCGAGTTGCCGGGCCAACCGGATGGCCTCGGCGGCCAGGTCCACGTCGCCGCTGTAGCCCTCGTTGAACACCAGATACAGCACGCGCAGCACGGTGCGCAGGTCGCCAGGCCGGTCGAGCCGCGCCTCGCTGACGGTGCGCTTGGCGCGGCTGATGCGTTGCGCCATGGTCGATTCCGGCACCAGGTAGGCCTGCGCGATCTGGCGGGTGGTGAGACCGCCGACGGCCCGCAGCGTCAGCGCGACGGCCGACGAGGGGGTCAGGCTGGGATGCGCGCACAGGAAGTAGAGGTGCAGCGTGTCGTCGGCGGACTCGGTCGGCCCGGGCGGCGGCTCATCGGACACCTTGAGTTCCCGGTCGCGCCGAGCGGCGTCGGCGCGAATGAGGTCGACGAAGCGCCGCCACGCGGTCGTGATCAGCCACCCTCTCGGGTCGTCGGGGCGCTGGCGCGGCCACGCCTGCACGGCGCGAATCAGCGCCTCCTGGACGGCGTCCTCGGCGGTCGCGAAGTCGGCGCCGCGGTTGACGAGGGCCGCCAGAACGCCGGGAATCAGATCCCGCAGTTCCTCCTCGTCCACCGCCGTCCTCACTCGTGGAGGGTCCCGGCGGCGGTCATGAACGGGCGCACCTCGAGCCACTCGTGGATCGGTTTGCCGCCCGCACCGGGAGCGGCCGACAGTTCGCCGGCCAGTTCGACGGCGCGCTCGTAGGAATCGACATCGACGATCATGAAGCCGGCGATCAGGTCCTTGGTCTCCGCGAAGGGGCCGTCGGTCACCGGCGGCTTGCCCTCGCCGTCGTACCGAACCCAGGCGCCCTCCGCGGCGAGGGCCTGGCTGGCGACGAACTCGCCGCTGCCTTTGAGGCGGTCCGCGAAGTCCTCCATGTACTGGATGTGCGCCTCGATCTCGGCGGGCGTCCACCGATCCATCGGCACGTCGTTGACGGCCGCAGGCGCGCCCCGGTAGTGCTTGAGGAACAGGTACTTCGCCATGAGTTTCTCCCTTCAGGATCGCGACCCTAGTTGGTCGCTCACCCCTGGGACGGAGCCGTGACGGCTTTCTCGACATGAGCGGAGAAGTTTTCTTCGGCGCAGCGGCGCTAGGGTCCGGTCATGAGCCTCGTCACCTACGAGTTGGACGACCACGTCGCCACGATCACCCTCAACCGCCCGGAGGCGCGCAACGCCATCAACGGCGCCCTGCGACAGGACCTGAACGCCGCGTGGGACCGGTTCCGTGACGACGAGGACGCCTGGGTCGGCATCCTGACCGCGAACGGGGACGTCTTCTGCGCGGGCGGCGACCTCAAGGACGGCGAGGGCTCGGTGGGCACTTTCGGTGGCACGTTCTGGGAGAAGCCGACGATCAACTCGTTCGAGAGCGGGATGGAACTGTTCAAGCCGACGATCGCCGCCGTCCACGGCCCCTGCATCGGATACGGCTTGACCGGAGTTCTATTCTGCGACTTCGTCATTGCGAGTACGGAAGCCAGCTTCGCGTATCCGGAGGTCTCGCTCGGAGTGCCCACCATCGTCGGGGCGATTCGGCTCCCGGAGCGGGTGCGGTGGGCCGATGCCATGGAGTTGCTGTTGACGGGCAGGCCGATCACGGCCGAGCGCGCCAAGGAGATCGGACTGGTGTGGCGGTTGGTCGAGCCGGATCGACTGCAGTCCGAGGCGCGGTCGTGGGCGCGCACGCTCACCGAGGCCGCCCCGCTGGCCCAACGCGCGACCAAGGAGGTCGCCTGGCGCACCGCGAACATGGGGTGGATCGAGTCGGTCCGCTTCGGCGAGACGATGCGCAAGGTCGCCGCCGCGACCGAGGACGTCGTGGAGGGGATCCAGGCGTGGCGGGACAAGCGCACCCCGAAGTGGCGCGGCCGCTGATCGCCCGCCGGTGCACCGGTCGGCGATTACGGCTGCGGCCATGCGGGTATGGAGACCAGCGGCGCCGTTACGAATGCTTGTCGATCTGTCACGGCGCCCCGATCGCTTCGAGCAGGAAGGCACGCGATGACAACTCCCGAGCCCACGAACGAGACCGAGGAAGTGCTGAGCACTCCGGCCACCCCGGGCGCCGAGGCGCTCCCCACCGAGGCGGACGAGAAGGACGACACGTCGCAGGGGTCTTAGCGTTCTTCCCGGCGGGGTGGTCCGGATTCTCGCTACCGTGACGCTGTGACCACGCCTTCTCACCCTGCCGAACCGCATGTCGGCTCCGTTGCATCGAGACTGAATTGGCTGCGCGCCGGGGTGCTCGGCGCCAACGACGGCATCGTATCCACGGCAGGCATCGTCGTCGGCGTCGCCGCCGCGACAGCGGAGCGCGCGCCGATCCTCACGGCGGGCGTCGCCGGCCTGGCCGCGGGAGCGGTGTCGATGGCGCTGGGCGAGTACGTATCCGTCAGCACCCAACGCGACACCGAGAAGGCATTGCTCCGCAAGGAGCGCCGGGAACTGCGGGATGACCCGGCCGCCGAATTGGACGAACTCGCGGCGCTCTACGAGGGCAAAGGGCTCTCGGTGACCACCGCACGGACGGTGGCCGAGGAACTCACCGCGCACGACGCGTTCGCTGCGCACGCCGAAGTCGAACTGGGCATCAAGCCCCAGGAGCTGACGAACCCGTGGCAGGCGGCACTGTCGTCCGCGCTGGCCTTCACGACAGGAGCGCTGCTGCCGCTGATCGCCATCCTGGCGCCGCCGACCACATGGCGAGTTCCCGTCACCGTTGTCGCCGTGCTGGCGGCGTTGATGCTCACCGGCGCCGTTTCGGCGGGCCTCGGTGGCGCGCCCAAACAGCGCGCGGTGGTGCGCAATGTCGTCGGCGGCGGACTAGCTCTCGCGATCACCTATGGGATCGGTCATCTCGTCGGCGCGGCGATAGCGTGACGAGAACCTGACAGTGGTTGACCCGCAGGCCATCTCGGATCTCACGCTGGAGGAGAAGGCCGCGCTGGGTAGCGGGGCGGACATGTGGCGGACCAAGTCCGTCGGCCCCGTGGCGGGGGTCAGCCTGGTCGACGGGCCGCACGGGGTGCGCATGCCCGCCGCGGGCTCGGGCGGCAATCTCGACTTCTCGGCGACGGCGCCGGCCACCTGCTTTCCGCCCGCGGTCGCGCTGGCTCAGACATGGGATCCGGCACTCGCAGAGCGGGTCGGTGCGGCACTCGGCGAGGAGTGCCTCGCCCGCGGGGTGGACGTGCTGCTAGGTCCCGGGCTGAACATCAAGCGGGATCCGCGCTGCGGCAGGAACTTCGAGTACTTCTCGGAGGATCCGCTGTTGACCGGCGTGCTCGGCGCGGCCTGGGTGACCGGCCTGCAGAGCACCGGCGTCGGCGCCTGTCCGAAGCACTTCGCCGCGAACAACGCCGAAACCGACCGCATGCGAGTCAGTTCCGACGTCGACATGCGGACGTTGCGGGAAATCTATCTGCCTGCCTTCCGGCGCGTCGTCGAGCGGGCCAAGCCGTGGGCGGTGATGTGTGCCTACAACCGGATCAACGGCGCGCCCGCCGCTGAGAACCGGTGGCTGCTCACCGAGGTCCTTCGCGACGAGTGGGGTTTCGGCGGTGTCGTGGTCAGCGACTGGGGCGCGGTGAGTGACCGGGTCGCCGCGGTGGCGGCCGGCCTCGACCTGGAGATGCCCGGCAGTGGCGGCGCGAGCGACGCCGACGTGGTGGCCGCGGTGCAGTCGGGCTACCTGGCGGGGTCCGCCGTCGACCGTGCGGCGCAGCGTGTCGCACAGTTGAGCGCCCGGGCACCGGTCGAGAGTCACCGGGCGGAATTCGACGTCGAGGGCCATCACCGGCTGGCGCGCGAAGTCGCCGGTCGCGCCATCGTCCTGCTCAAGAACAACGGTGACCTGTTGCCGCTAGGCGGTGAAAGTCTGGCCGTGATCGGCGAATTCGCGCGGTCTCCGGTGATCCAGGGCGGCGGGAGTTCACATGTGAACCCCACGCGAGTCGACGAGCCGATCGACGAGATCCGCCGTTGCGCCGGTGACCGGGCGGTGAGCTTCGCTCGGGGCTTCACCTCGGACGGCTCCGATTCGGCGGCGCTCCGCGACGAGGCGCTTCGCCATGCGGCAACCGCGCAGACGGCCGTGGTGTTCCTAGGCCTGACGCCGGGCGAGGAGTCGGAGGGGTCGGACCGCGAGCACATCGAGCTTGCGGCTCATCAACTGGAGTTGCTGCGCGCCGTCGTCGAGGTGCAA
The DNA here is from genome assembly GCF_039871645.1 of Mycobacterium sp. B14F4. Lineage (NCBI taxonomy): Bacteria > Bacillati > Actinomycetota > Actinomycetes > Mycobacteriales > Mycobacteriaceae > Mycobacterium > Mycobacterium sp. B14F4. The sequence goes on from NZ_JBDPMF010000005.1 coordinate 102,144, forward strand.
CCGCGTACCGTGGCGGTGTTGGCCCACGGCGGGGTCATCCGCTCGGGGCCGATCGCCGAACTGGTTCCGGCCGTGCTGGATACCGCCCTGCTGGGGCAGGCCGGCGGCGGCGCGATCGCAGACGTTCTGTTCGGCCGCGTCAATCCGTCGGGCCGACTGGCCGAGACCGTCCCGGTGAGGCTGTCCGACGCGCCCTCGTACCTGAACTTCCCAGGAGAAGCGGGACACACGCTGTACGGCGAACGGGTCTTCGTCGGATATCGCGGTTATGACGCTGTGCACCGCGACGTGGCGTTCCCGTTCGGTCATGGCCTGTCCTACACCGATTTTCGCTACGACGATCTGGGTGTCGAGACGGCAGCAGACGAGATCACCGTCCGCGTCTCCGTGACGAACGTCGGCGAGAGGCAGGGCCGCGAAGTCGTCCAGGTGTACGCCGGATTACCCGCCTCGATGGTGTCGCGTCCGCCGCGGTGGCTGGTGGCCTTCGGTGACGTGATGCTGCAGCCGGGTCAGACGGCGGCGTGCGAATTGGTCCTCGGCCGTGCGGAGCTCGCGTACTGGCACACCGGCACGAGCCGGTGGCTCGTCGAGAGCGGCGACTACGAGATGTCCGTGGGCGCGTCGAGCAGGGACCTCCGGTTGTGCGCGACGGTGACGGTCGTCGGCGATGAGGTCCGCACCCCGTTGACGCTCGAATCGACCTTCGCCGAGGTTCTCTCGGACCCCGTGGCCGGTCCGGCGGTGATGTCCGCCTTCGCCGAGATGGCCGGGGACGCCCCGGCGCGTGATGCCCTCGGCGTCGACCTGCTTCGGCTCTTGGCCCAGATTCCGATCGGTCGTGCGATCGCGTTGTCCGGAGGCAAGGTGAGCCGCGCCGACCTGCAGGCGCTCCTGGACTCCGCGGCGGATCCCGACGAGCAGGGCCGTTGAGCCACCGGTAGCCGAAAGCGTGCTTCTCCCTGTCTGCCGCGGTGCCGTCCCCGCCGGTCGGCGGTTAGCGTTGGTCTATGGGTGCGCGGCACGACGACGGCATGGTGAAGCAGGTCTGCTTTTTTCGGAAGCGCCCGGACATGACCGCCGACGAGTTCATGGACTACTACGAGCGTCAGCACTCGCAGTTGTCGAAGCGGTTGGGCCGGTCGTCGTCGATGCCGGGAGCGGTCCGCTACGTACGCCGCTATCTGGTGCCGGAGACGAACCCGGTCACCGGGCGGGTGATCGACCCGGGGTTCGACTGCATCATGGAGATCTGGTGGAACAACCGCGGGGACTTCGAGCGCTCACAGCGCATCATCGCCGACCCGCAGCGCCTTCCCGCCACCAAGGAGGACGAACTGAAACTGTTCGCCTCACATGACAACCCGATCTGCACCGTGGTCGAGTACGACTCGCCGATGGGGCCGAACGGCGAGGCGACCCGGGTCGAAGTGCGACACGGCGACTGACCGATGCCGGCATCCACTACTCATCCACCGAGCGCCTTCCGGTATCCGGACGTCAACAGTCGGCGGGCCCGGCTGCGGAGCCTGGTCAAGGGCGTAACGGGAGTCGACCTGTTTCCGTCCGAGGCCATCGCGCGAGCATTCATCGCCGGCCTCAACGAGGGCGATCCCGTCGCCGAGCGGTTCGTCGCGGAGACCTACCACGGTGACCTCGGCGCCCGGAAGGCGAGAGACCTCGTCGAGAGGGCCCAGCGCGGCGGCATCGACAGCGTTCCCGAGGCGCCCGACTCCATGCGCGAGCTTTTCGAGGAGTTCGAGCAGCTCCCGGACTGGGTCGACCCGCAACTGGTGGAGGAAGGCGCCGCCGTCTGGCGCCGCTGGGCCTATGCGCTCGGCGCGCTCGGCAACGCCGGGACCAACGACACCTACACCGAGGGCTGGCTCGCCGTGCCGCTGTCGCTGTCGGGCGGCTACGCCGGCCAACGGGCGCTGCACCGCTACCTCGAGACCTCGCGCTGGTGGATCGAGGTGTGCCGGCCCGGCGCGATCCTGACTCCAGGATCGTTGGGCCGCAACATCTCATTACATGTGCGCGTCATGCACGTAAGCGTGCGCGACCGGGTCAGGCAGCATCCGGAGTGGGACGCCGAACGCTGGGGCCTGCCGATCAGCCAGTCCGCGATGCTGCTGACCCTGCTCGGCGGTAGTGCCGCTCCGGCGTTCGGCCTGTTCCTGCTCGGCCATGTCACCTCGCCGCACGAGATGCGCGCAGTCCTGCATTTCAACCGGTACTGCGGTCACCTCGTCGGAGTGCGCTGCGACGGCTACTTCCCCGAGACCGCCGCCGACGCCTGGCGCATTCTGTTCATGGCCGACGCCGCACGCAGTTTCGACAGCGCCGACAGCGGGACCGAGCTCGTCGAATCCTTCGTCCCCGCCTTCGCACCTTCCCCGGCGCATCGCGGCGTCGAGCGCCTGCGCGCCGAATACCACTACCGCGTGCAGGCCGGCTACCTCGGGCTGTACATGCTGCCGTGGAACCGCCGTCGCTACCGACTGCCGTCCGCGCTGCCCGGAATCCTGTTGCTGATGGCCCGATTTCCGGTCATCCTCATGCTGGAACTCGCACGGCGCGTATCGGCGCGGGTGGACCGCCGATGGCAGCGGGCCAACCTCACGCGGTGGGAGCGCTGGCTGCAGTGGCAGTCGGCCGGTAAGGCGGCGACGTTCGAGGCCGCGGCACCGCTGCGTCGTTGAGGAGGCCATCGCGCGCGCCGGGTCCGCTGACTGTCGGCGGCGCGGCCGCGCATCTGGGTTGGGCCGGGAAGTGGATTCTCGTCGGCGCCGCAATCGCAGCCGGTGCGGGGCATCTTCACGACATCGGCAATGCCAGCGAGCCGGAGTTCGGTCCTGCGTTGACCGCGGACCCTTGCCTCGCGGAAAGTCAATGCTCCCCATCCGGGAAGGGCGATCTGACCCCGCGAGGATAGCGAAACCATCGGTGAGCCAACGACGATGGGCGCAAGTCTTCGGTGGCGCGCCCGTGCGTCGCACTGACAGAAAAGGGACAAGACTATGAGGAACACGCTCCGCCTCCCGGGAAGAGCCCGGTTACCGCTCGTCCGATCTGCTGCCGTGGCTGCGGCGGCAATCGCGATCGCCGCGCCGGCGGTTGCCGTCGCCGAGGCCGTCTGGGACATCGGCGAGTACGACTCCTGCACCCGGACCCTTGGGGGCCGCCCCGGAAGCGAGAACGAGCCCATCGCACAAGAGATCGAGAACCAGAAATGGTGCTGCTACAAATCCGGCGGCGAGTGGTCGGAGAAGCAGGGCTGTGTCGCGCCGCCGGCAGAAGGCGCTGGCACGGCAATGCCGCCGACCTGGCCGAAGGTCGATCTGCCCACCGTGGCCGTGCAACCGCCGCTTGTAGCACCGCCGGCGGAACGTGCGCGTACGCCCGGGGTGGGTCCGCTTCTGGGCTGAGCGTCGAACCCGGCCCGGCCCGGCGCCGCTGCACTGCCATCGCACATGATTGTCGCTTCGCTGACACTTCGGTACATGCGCCGCCGGGTCGTGGTTGGCTGATGCGATGCAACGGATTGAGGTCGGCGACGTTGTCGCTACGCATCAGCTCTCCGACATCCACGAAAGGGAGGTGTCCATCCCCGACCCCGGTAACCTGGTGCATCTGCAGTTTCGGCGCTTCGCCGGCTGCCCGATCTGCAACCTGCACATGCGGTCGATCAGCCTGCGCCACGACGAGATTGCCGCCGCAGGAATCCGGGAGGTTGTGGTGTTTCACTCGAGCGCCGAGGCGATGCGCGAGTATCAGGCGGACCTACCCTTCACGACGATCGCCGACCCCGAGAAGAACCTCTACCGTGAGTTCGGTGTCGAGGCGTCACCGAAGGCCGTGCTGAGCCCGCGGGCGTGGCTGGCGGCGGCCAGGGGCATGAAGGGGCAGTCGATGCGCGGCGCGGCCGGACTCGGTGAGGGGCACCTGGGTCTGCCTGCGGATTTTCTGATCCGTCCGGACGGACGGGTGCTGGCGAGCAAGTACGGCCGCCACGCCGACGATCAGTGGTCCGTCGACGAACTGCTGGATGTCGCCGGCGCCGCCGCGAGCTGAGTACGGCGACAGACTCGCAGCCCACAGCGTCGCGATCGATGGTGATTCCCGTGGCGGTGGTGTGGACGCCGCCGTCCGACTAGCCCGCTTTGGTCCGGAGTCGGTCGAGGTCGAGAATGTCGATGCCGGCGTAGTGGATGGCGACGAGTCCCTCGCGTTCGAGTTCCTTGAGGATCTTGTTGATGGACGGCCGCTGCACACCCAGCATTGCGGCAAGCGTCCGCTGTGCAAGGTGAACTGAGCCGTCTACGGATTCATCGAGAACCAGCTGTGCAACCTGGGATGGCAAGGGCCGACCCAGCATGGCCACTAGCCGGCCCTGTCCGGCAGACACCCGCTGGGCCACCGACGAGAGCCAGCGACGCGCGATGTTCGGATGAGACGCCAGCAGCGCTTCGAATGCGTTTCGGTCCAGACGGAGGCAGGTGCTGTCGTCCAGAGCCCGCGCGGTGTAGGCATTGGGCATATCGAGAAGCAGAGCGATGTCGCCGTCGACGTCGCCGGCGCGCATGACTTCGACCACGACTCGTCGGCGACCCGAACCCACGGCGAGTTCGATCTGCCCCTGACGAACGATCCACACTCCGGCCGGTGGCCGCCCGGCCGCGAAAAGCACTGTGCCCGACGCGAACTCTCGGGACACCAGCGTCCCGGCCAGAGCTGCGACGTCCGCCGGCGTCAACGGAGCGGCGGCACCGCGGCCGACACAGCGGGCGACCCACGCAGCGTGGCGAACCTGAGCGTCCTGAGGGCTCTCACCGCCCGCGAGCGCAAGCATGGCGTGTCGAATCGGGTGTTCCGGCATGGTCCTCTCCAGTGAGTCTCAGCCACGGTGTCATCCTGCAGACAATCGCTCGCCACGACTGTCACCATGCCTACATTCTTGCGGTCGAGGCGAGGGGTGCGCGGTTTTTTCCGGTTGGACACACTTCACTCAACTGGAAGGACAGAAGATGTCGTACGCTGCGCAAACGGCGCGCAGGACGAGGCCGCTGTCGGTGGCAGAGGGCTCGGCACCTGCCCGGCTCCTCCGGTCACGCTCCAAACCGCCGACGGGGCGTCGCCGTGATGCTGACAACGGCACTGGTGATGAGCGGCCGCAGTGGCGCTCGTCGCGCTCAACTGACAGAACCGGGGCCCGCCTGCCTCGGGCTGAGAGTCCCTTGCATTGCCCCGGCTTGATGAATGTCTTCCTGCAAGCGGCAATGATTGGGGTCACATGTACGACCAATGCACCTGTCGTTGTCAGTGCGAGGAGATGCGATGACCGAGGAGCAAGTCCCGAATCCCATCGTGGAGGTGTATTGGCGGCCTGGCTGTCCCTTCTGCCGGATGCTCATGCGCCCTCTGCGACGGAGCGGTCTGCCGCTTCGCGAGTTCAACATCTGGGAAGATCCCGCGGCCGCCGCCCGCGTACGCTCGGTCGCTGGCGGAAACGAAACCGTTCCAACGGTTTTCATAAACGGTGCCGCCATGGTCAATCCATCTCTGCGCCAGGTGTTTGCCGTGGCTGGCGGCATGCCGGGACCCACGCCATGGTGGACGCGGTGGATGCGCCGATGACCTTAGGATCGACGTCCTCCAGGGCGGCCGCACTGCTCCTAAGCATCGTCGTGGCGGTTGCCGGGTGCGGCCAACCGGCACCGGATCCGGCCACCACGACCGGGCTGCCCCCTCCAGCGGAACCCCACACTGCCCCGGAGCAGACGGAAGCGGTCCCTGGCCGAGCGGTTGCTGTCGGCGAGGCGCCGGAGGGCGTCGCGGTCGACGCTGTGACACGGACGGTGGTGATCGCCAAACGCAACCCCAACGAACTTGTTCTGATGAATGCCGATACCGGTGCCGTCACCGGACGCACACCACTGCCAGGGTTCGTCAGGCATCTCCAACTGGCCGCGCCTGGTGGGCCGGTCCTGGTCCCGATCGAGAGCGCCGACGCGCTCATCCGCGTCGAGCTGCCCGGCGGGCTGGCTCAACGGCCGGTCCCCACCGGCACGGGGCCGCACGACGCGACGCAGGCGCAGAACGGCACCGTTTTCGTCGCGAACGAGTTCGGCGGCACCGTGGTTGCACTCCGCGGCGACAGCACCATCAAGGAGTTCACCGGCAGGGCCCAACCGGGAGGAATTGCAGCAGCGGGTGATTCCGTTGCTCTCATCGACGTTCGCAAGAACGACCTCACTGTCTACGATGCTGCCGCGCTGAGCGTCGTCGGCGCCGTGTCGGCGGGCACGGGTCCCACGCATGTGGTCGCCGATAGGCGCGGGCGGCTGATCGTCACCGACACCCGCGGCGGCATCATCCGGGTCTTCACGCCGCGTCCCGCACCACTGCAGATCGCCAGCGTTCCGCAACCGGGTGGCCCGTACGGCATCACCTACGACGCCACGAGGGACCGGCTGTGGGTGACCTCGACGGGTATCAACGAGGTCGTCGCCTATGACATGGCCGACGCGGCGCCGCGCGAGGTACGGCGGCTGCCGACCGTGCAGAATCCGAACAGCCTCGGAGTTGATCCAGACACCGGCCGGCTCTTCATCGCCGGTGTCGCCGGCGGGGTGGTGCAAGTCGTCGACCCGGGCTGATCGCCCAGGGCGTCGACGCGCGCGGCATGCCGGTGGACGCGCTTGGCGTTACGGCGCCGCAAGTGGGAACCGGCCCACCGCATTCGCTCGACGCTGACAGTGTCATCACGCTGACATTCGACGCACCTATGCGACCGGTGAGCGGTTCAGTCGGACCAGACAGTACTGCCGAAAGCCTCACCGGTACCCGCAACGGAAGTGGACACTGACGGCATGATCACGGCGAGCCCATCCCGAGCAATCGGCCTGCTGTTATCCCCGGTCCCCCCGTCTGCCAGGGCGGGCGGCGTTTCCCTTGCGATCCTCCGGATTGTGGCCGGCCTGTTGTGGCTGGCGCACGTGTGGTGGAAGGTGCCACCCGATTTCGGCGAGGACCGCCGAACCGGGCTGTGGTTCTGGACGCATCTGGCGGTCGACCATCCGGTGTTCCCGCCGTACAGCTGGCTGGTCGAAAACCTTGTATTACCGAACTTCACGCCGTTCGGCTGGCTCGTGCTCGTGGTGGAGACGCTGGTGCCGGTGCTACTGCTGACCGGCACCGCCGTCCGGCTGGCCGCATTGATCGGCATCGCTCAGTCCTTGGCGATCGGGATGTCGGTGGCGCAGGCGCCCAATGAATGGCCGTGGGCTTACGCCATGATGATCAGCATTCACCTCGTGCTGCTGCTTGGGCCCAGCGCGCAGTACGCCGCGGTCGACGCCGTTCGGGCCGCGAGGATCGGCAGCGATGCCGCGCCGGTCGCCAGGCGTCTTCTCCTCGGATGGGGTGCGGTGCTGGCGCTCATGGGTGTGATCGGGGTGATCAAGTCCGCCGGGGCTGAGTTCGCCGCGCCCCGGGGCAAGACCGTCGGCTACCCGCCGCTTCAGCTGTTCCTCGGCGACTACAACATGCTCGCCGCCCTGATTCTGCTCGTCGCTGCGGCGCTGCTCCTCACCGCAGCCGTCACCCGCGCCAGGCCGATGGCCATGGCCGCAGCGATCATCGCCGGGATCGCCGCGCTGTCGATCTACGTGCAACTCGGCCGGACGGAGGTCTGGCTGGGCGGAAATCCCAGTACCGCAGCGGTTTTCATCTGCGCGGCGATAATCGGCTTCGCTGCGCGCCCACTGCGCGTATCGTCCTGAGGCATGCCACCGATGGAGACTTTGAAGCAGGTCACGGCGGTTGCCGCTGCGAACGCCGATCGGGTGGACACCGACGGCGTCTTCCCCTCGGCGGCGGTCGACGCCCTGCGGGGCAGCGGTTTGCTCGGTCTGACCCTGCCCAAGGAGGTCGGCGGTCTCGGCGCCGGCCCGCTGCAATTCACTGAAGTGGTCCGAGAGCTGGCCACGGCATGTGGCTCAACGGCGATGATCTACTTGATGCATGCGGTCGCCGCGGTCAGCGTCGCCGCCGCGCCCCCGACCGGGATGGCGGACCTGTTGCCGGCCATGGCTTCTGGCGAAGCGCTGGGTTCGCTGGCATTCAGCGAGAAGGGGTCGCGTTCGCATTTCTGGGCGCCGGTGTCGACGGCGGCGTTGTCCGCCGATGGGGAGTCGGTGAAACTCCGGGCCGATAAGAGCTGGGTCACGTCCGCCGGTTACGCCGACGTCTATGTCGTGTCCGCCGGATCGACATCCGGAATCGCTGGTGAAGTCGACCTCTTTGCGCTGCCCAGTTCCACTGCCGGCCTATCGGTCATCGCACCGTTCACCGGCATGGGTCTGCGCGGCAACGCCTCGTCGCCCATGACCATCGACACCACGGTCCCGACCACAGCGCGTCTGGGTGAGCAAGGCGCCGGGTTCGGCTTGATGATGCAGACGGTGCTGCCGTGGTTCAATCTCGGCAACGCCGCAGTCTCGCTTGGACTTGCCAGCGCGGCGTATACCGCAACGATCGCCCATGTCAGTAGCGCCCGGCTGGACCACATCGGTGAGTCGTTGTCGGCCTTGCCGACGATTCGCGCTCAGATCGCCAGGATGGGAACGACTCTCACGGCCCAGCAAGCGTATCTGGACCGTGCCGCCGAACGGGTCCATGCGCCCGACGTCGACACGCCGACCTATGTTCTCGGGATCAAGGCGGCGGCCAACGACGCCGCCCTGGCCATCACCGAATCGGCGATGCGCGTGTGCGGTGGTGCGGCCTTCTCCAAACACCTACCCATCGAACGCGCGTTTCGCGACGCGCGGGCGGGCGCGGTCATGGCGCCGACCGCGGACGTGCTCTACGACTTCTACGGCAAATCCATCACCGGCATCCCACTCTTCCAACGCGGGGGGAACTGAAATGACGAACGAACCAATGATCGTCGGGGCGGTCGCCTACACCCCGAACGTAGTCCCGATTTGGGAAGGCATCCGCGAATACTTCGGTGCGCCAGGTGAAGCCGAGGCGCCCATGGATTTCGTCCTGTACTCCAACTACGGAAGGCTCGTGTCGTCGCTGATCGCCGGGCACATCGACGTTGCGTGGAACACGAACCTGGCCTACGTGCGGACGGTGATGCAGACCAACGGCCACTGCATCGCATTGGCGCAACGCGACACCGACGTCGGCTTCAGGACGGTCTTCGTAGCGCGATCGGGCAGCGCACTCAGCGGCGCCATGGCAATCGCCGGGAAGCGGCTTGCGCTCGGATCGGCGGACTCGGCGCATGCGGCGATCCTTCCGCTCTACTACCTCGCGCGCGAAGGTGTGCCCGAAACGGACATGCACGTCATCCGGTTCGACACCGACATCGGCAAGCACGGCGACACCGGCCGCAGCGAGCTCGACGCCGTCGAAGCGGTGTTGGCCGGGGAAGCCGACGTCGCCGCGATCGGCAGCACCACCTGGGACGCGATGGGACGCGACGAGCTGATGCCGGGCACCCTCGAGGAGGTATGGCGCACCGACGGATACTGCCACTGCATGTTCACCGCGCTCGACACCCTGCCCGCCGAACGCTATACGCCGTGGGTGGACAAGCTGCTGGCGATGGACTGGAACAATCCCGAGCATCGCAAGATCCTTGAGCTCGAGGGCTTGCGCCGCTGGGTCAGCCCGCACCTGGACGGCTACAAGCCGCTGTTCGCCGCGGTGGACGAGCAGGGGGTCGACCCTCGGTGGTGATCCTCGACCTGATGAGGTTGATGAGCACGCTGGCCGACGGCGCGACCGGTGAGATCACCGTGCGATCGACCGCAGAGCGGGAGCTCGCCGAAAAGTGGTGCGCGCGAAGCGGCAACACGGTGCTGGGTACCGCCATCGACACTTCGGGAGCCGCGACGCTGACGGTGCGACGAGGCCGTCCACCGGACCCCACAACGGTTCTCGGCCCGGACCGTATGCCTGGTGCGCGGCTGTGGATGTATACCAACTTCCACTGCAACCTCGCCTGTGACTACTGCTGCGTGGCGTCCTCGCCGCAGGCCCCACGGCGCGAACTCGGCGCCGACCGGATCGCACGGCTGGCCAAGGAGGCGGCCGCCTGGGGTGTGCACGACATCTTTCTCACCGGCGGCGAACCGTTCCTGCTGCCCGATATCGGCACGATCGTCAACAGCTGCGCCAGGTTGCTGCCGACCACGGTGCTGACCAACGGAATGGTGTTCAAGGGCAGAGGGTTGCGAGAACTGGAGTCCATCCCGCGCGACAACGTCGCGCTGCAGATCAGCCTGGATTCTGCGACGCCGACGCTGCACGATGCGCACCGCGGTCACGGCAGCTGGGACAAGGCCGTCGACGGGATCCGTCTGGCCCTCGGGATGGGTTTTCGCGTGCGGGTAGCCGCCACCGTCGCGGCGCCCGGGCCGGGCGAACTGAGTGACTTGCACAGACTGCTCGATAACCTCGGCATCCCGCCCGAGGATCGGGTGGTACGCCCGATCGCCCACGAGGGCCTGGCAACCGAAGGCGTGGTGATCACACGGGCGGCACTGGTGCCCGAAATCACCGTCACCGCCGACGGTGTCTACTGGCATCCAGTGGCCGCCACCGATGAGCAGGCGTTGGTCACCGATCGGATTGAACCGCTTACCCCCGCCCTCGACCAGATCTCACGAGCCTTCGCCGAACAGTGGGCTCGCGCGGCGACCGCTGCGCAGCTGTTCCCGTGCGCATGACGCCGATCACCTCGCTGGAGTACCGGCCACTAGGCGGTTCTGCCCGCCACCGATCGCTCGGATCGCAGGTCTGTGACGTATCGGTGAGTGCGCCTCACGCCAGCGGCTGGCCATCCTTGGTCAGGACGTGCCACTCGCCGCCGAAAAGGTCCAGCCCCTGCCCCTTGGCGTCCGTGTCGATCATGTCACCCGCGTACCGGTACAGCGGTTGACCGCGATAGGTCACCTGGCTGTTGCCGTCGCGACGCGAAACGATATCTGCGGCAGCGACATTGATTCCGATGGCGCCCGCCGGATCGCCTTTGGCCAGTACCGGCAGCCAGGTGTCGGCGCAAGCGTCGTAACAGCTGGGGTCGTTGAGCGCGTCGTTCGAGAACACATACAGGGTGCGCCCGCTGGCGTCGACGACGATCTCGCCGAGGTCAGGACGGTCGTCGATGGCCAACGAGACATCGCCTACCGGCGGGATCCCGTCGTTCGACGGCACCGGGTTCGGCGTGGTGGACGCGTCGGTTCGCAGTGGACCCGTCGTGGTGGTGGTCGCGGTCGTCGACGTGCTGGAAGCGTTGTTGGCGAACGCGGCACAGCCGGTCAGCGCTGCGGTGCTCAGCGCGAACAACGACGTCACCACCGCGACCCGACGCTGCAGGCGCGCGGTTTCCGGATGGTTGAGCGTGGGCATATTGATCTTGTTGCCGACAGCCGAACGGCTCAAACGCCCGGCCGGGCCTACCCGTTCACGGTCGACCAGTCGTATGACGCCGAACACGCAGTCCTGGGCGGACGAGGACCAGCGTAGCGACGATCAGCAGGCCAGCAAGCCAGCCCAGACCGGCCAGCAGCGGCCCGGCCTGGTCGAAGTCCGCGGTGAGCCCGGTGTCGAAGAGGACCCGCGTCCAGCCGTACCCGGGCAACAGCTGCGCCCAAGATTCGGGTTCGGGACGCAGCATCGGGCTCTGGGCGATGCCCAGATCGAGGAACGGTACCAGGAAGGCCATGAACACCCCGGCGACCCGGCCGAACAGCGGTCCGATGATCACGCCCACCAACGCATAGGTCATCCCCAGCAGCAGGTTGGCGCCGGCGTAGCCGACCCACTGCCGCGCGTCGAAAACCGTTGCGGTGACGGCAAGCGCGGCCACACTGACCACGACCACGGCGACAGCCACGACACCGAGTCGTGCCGCCACCACCGTCCGAGCGGGATAGCCGGCCAGCCGCAGGCGCGCGTCACCGCCCGCGGCGTCGACGACCACGAACATGCCCGCGAGCGCAGCCAGGGAAGCAATCGCGATCGGTGTCATGGTGCCGGCGTGCACCTCCGGGAACCAGTACGCGGTTTGCACCGTGCCGCCACCCTCGGTCACGCCGAGAACGAGCTCCCGCGCGGGCGTCGTGGCCTCGGCCAACAGCACGAACAGCACCGGCACAACCGCCAGAAGGACCAGTAGCTCTGGGTTGCGGCGCAGATCGACGAATCCCAACCGCAGAGCGGTGGTCAATCTGCCCCGTGCTCGTCGACCGCTGCCGGCGGTGCGTGAGCTCGCGGCCAGTACCACTCCTGCGGCCACGACGGCACCCACCACCCAGATCAGCGCGATCCCGAGATCACCCGGCCGCCCGGCATGGTGCGACGGCAGATCGACCATCCACAAGGTGACGAAATGGGTCGGGAAGAATCGCGCCAACACCATCGTGCCGCCGCTGCCTCCGGGGCCGAAGAACACGTCGACCATCCAGATGAAGAGGATCACCACCGCCCCGTTGACCGGGTTGCGCACCGCAACACCGACGAGCGCACCAATCGCCATGTAGATGAGCGCGAACATGACTGTGCCGGCGATCACTCGACCCGGACTCTCGATACCGGTCCGGAGCGCCAGTGCGATCAACGCCACCGCCGAAGCCAGTCCGGCCAGCAGTAATCCCGTGCTCGCCCGGGCCGAGATAAGCCGGCTCCGAGATAGGCCGGCCAGCAGCATCCGCGTGTCCGCGGCGCGGGCCGAGCGGATCTGGAAATACATCGCCAGACCGGACAGGAAACCGGCCGCCCAGCCCGCGGTCGTGGTCTCCAGCGCCGGCCCGATCTGCCCGCCGATCAGTTCCATCGCATCTGCCAGCGACTCCGCCGCGAACACAACGAAAACCAGCGGCACGAGAACGAGGACGACCAAGTTCACCGGGTTGCGCACATAGTCGGCGACGAAGCACCGCGTCAGCAGGAGCGTCGGGCGCCACTGCTCATGGACAGCGGTGGTCATCGCGGAACTGCCTGGTCGTCACACAGTTGCCCGTCGCACAGCTGCACGACCCGGTCGAAGCGGTGCTCGTCGGCGACGAAGTGACTGATGATCAACACCGACTTCGCCGCGTCGCGGCGCTGGCTCACCAGCTCCCAGAACCTCAAGTAGGTGTCCCAGTCGAATCCGGCATAGGGCTCGTCGAGCAACAACACCTGCGGATCGGCGAGCATCGCCAGCGTGAGGTTCAGCTTGGCAAGGGTGCCCCCGGACAGCCGGTCGGCCCTGGTATCCGCGTACCGCTCGAATCCCAATGCGGCGTACAGGTCTCGCCGGGCGCGACGTTCGGCCTCGTGCGTCATTCGGTAGGCGCGCGCGAACAACTCGATGTGCTCGTCGCATGTCAGCCGCTCGTAGACCACCGGTTGCTGCGGGCAATATCCGAGAACACCCGCGCGTGTGACCGTGCCGGAGTCGGGCGCGAGTTCGCCCACGAGGATCTTCATCATCGTCGACTTGCCCGAGCCGTTCTCTCCCACCAATCCGACGACCTCGCCCGGGCCCAACGTCAAGTCGATGCCACGCAATACCGGCTGCCGGTGCGAGAGTGGCCACATCCCCCTGCGGAACGACTTCTCGATGCCCTCCGCCGACAGCACCGCCGCGGATTCAGCCGGCGCCTTCGTAGCCGCTGCTGAGTAATTGGGTTTCATCACGGCCGCCCTCCTCGCTCGACTTGGTAGCTGCGACGCATGACTGCGCGTAACGTTGCCGCGCGGGGTTGTGTGCCGCCTAGAGGATCAGTGCGGCCCTGCCTCCACACGACGCTTGAGGTTGAGCAATTGTCGTCGCTGCATGCCGAAGTGGATCGGGCGCCAGACGTACCGGATCATCAGTGCACCCGCGAGACTCTCGTACCACGACCGGACACGAGCGATGAGGCGGGTGCTCGTCGCGTCGATCGGCTCGAGAACGAAGACCCAGCTGAACGAGCCAGAATCCTCTCCGAGGACCAGTGCCCGCTCCGGCTCGACCGCCCGAACGATGAAACCGTCCTCTGCCGTCGGTGTCCACGGGAGGATGTCTCCCACCTCGATGTGTTGGAACTCGGGGAGGATCCGTTCCGCGCTCGGCACGCCGCCATTATCGAGCCCGTCGTAGCTGTATACGCCGGCCCGCCGGCAGCCCGCCTGTACCAACCAGGGCCAGATCTCGGCGGGGCGTGCGTGAATGGTCACGCCATGGGTCTGTTGCACCTTGGCAGGCACCAACTCATCGCCCGGAAGCCACCGGTCGGCCTCGTCGCACAGGGGCCGAACCGGGCGCCGCGACAGGACGCCGGTCGCCATCACTGCTCCGAGCCTGATCGCATCGGGGAGGCGACTGACGAAGGAGGTGTCCCCTTTCAGCCAGCGCAATCCGATGTCCCAATTCTCCCGCGGCGACGCGGGCTGTCCAGGGATGACGCTGCGCTCCAGCCGTGAAGGAACGTCGCGCTTGCGAGCGTTGCTGATCTCCGACATTTCGCCTACTCCTCCGCGTCGGGGGATCACTTCCCACAGCCGTACCAAGCGTTCCTCATCCGACCACCCCCACACCGCCGGGCCTAGTGCCGGAACGCCTCGAATGCGGGGACTTACGTCACTCAGGCCGCTGTCCGGCCGCACTGCAGACTCGACGCGAATCAGACCGTGAGGCCGTCGGCGACCCGCGGTACCCGGTCGGCGTCGGCGTTGTCCAACACCATCGCCGCGACCCGATCCCGATGCTGCTCGGCGCTGCCCAGCAGCACAGCATCCGTGGCCGCGCGCTTGTAGTAGAGGTGGGCCTGATGCTCCCAGGTGAAGCCGATTCCGCCGTGCACCTGAATGGTGTCGTTGGCGACATGGCTCAGCGCGGCCGAACACACCGCTTGTGCGATGCTGGTCGCCAACGCCGGGTCGTCGGACCCGTCGATCAACGCCCAGATCGCGTGATAGGCAGTCGATCTGGCGTGCTCGACATCGACGAGCAGGTCCGCGAGCCGATGCTTGACCGCCTGGAAGGATCCGATCGGCCGGCCGAACTGCAGCCGCGACTTCGCGTACTCGACCGAGAGGTCCAGCAGATGCTGCGCGGCCCCGACCTGTTCGACAGCCAGCAGTGCCGCACCGACCTGCAGCGCGTGCTCGAGGACCCGCGGGGTTTCGTCGGGTCCGGCGATCAGGGTCGCAGGGGCGTCGGAGAACGTGACGTTCGCCTCGGGCCGGGTCAGGTCGAGGGTGGCCAGCGCCGTGCGCTGCACCCCATCGGCGCCGGCGTCGAGCGCGTACAGGCCGACGCCGTCCGCTCCACGCGCGGCGACCAGTAGGACGTCGACGACGCCGCCGTCGACCACCTGAGTCACTGTGCCCGACAACGTGTCCGGCGCGGCCGTCACCGTGACCGCGTCCAGTTCGAGGGTCCCGGCCCGGTCGGTCACCGCGACGGCCGCGGTGCGCCGCCCCTCGACGAGGTCGCCGAGCAACTCGTCGCGCGCGGCACTGGACGGGGCGGCCACCAGCGCGGGGATGGCGAGGTAGACCGTGCCGAACAGTGGCCCGCACGCCAGCCGTGCGCCGAGTTCCTCAATGGCGACGGCTTGATCGACCAGGGTGCCGCCGACGCCGCCGTCGCTTTCGGGCACCGACAGGCCCAGCACGCCGAGTTCGCCGCCGAGCCGCGCCCAGACCTTCGGGTCGAAGGGCGGGTCGGACTCCATCAGCTGGCGGATCTTGTCCTCCGCGAAGTGCTCGGCGCCGAATTTGCGCACCGCGTCGCGCAATTGGGCCTGTTCGTCGGTGAACCTGAACTCAGCCTGGACTTCGGGCTGGTCCGCACGCTTCTCAGCCACGGGGAATCTCCTTCCACGGCATGCCGGTGTCAGCGCGCAGGTCGCCGGGTAGTCCGAGAATGCGTTCGCCGAGGATGTTGCGCATCACCTCGGACGTGCCACCTTCGATGGTGTTGGCGCGGCTGCGCAGGAAGCGCTGCTGGACCGGGCCCTGCCAGTCCCGCTCGCCGGTGGCTGCCCCCTGCTGGTACCCGTGATATAGAAGTCCTTCTGGCCCAAGGAAATCCATGCACCACTGATAGATGTGCTGGTTGAGTTCGGCCCCGACCAGTTTGCCGATCGAGCCTTCCGGGCCCGGGCCGCCGACCGTCGCAGCTGCGCGGGAGCGTTCTGACGTTAGCCGTTGCGCCTCCGAGCGCAGCCACAACTGCGCCAGCCGGTCGCGCAGCACCGGTGTCTGGCGCTCCGGACGCGACGCCCACAGCCCGGTGGCGTCGGCGATGGTGCCCGCGCCCCGTCTGCTGCCGCTGCCGCCGAGTGCGGTGCGTTCGTTCATCAGGGTGGTCATCGCCACGGCCCAGCCGTTGCCGACGTCGCCGAGTCGGTGCTTGTCGGGGATGCGGGCGTCGGTGAAGTACACCTCGTTGAACTCGGCCTGGCCGGTCATCTGGCGCAGCGGCTTGGTCTCGACTCCGGCGCCGTGCATGTCGATGACGAAGTAGGTGAGGCCCTTGTGCTTGGGCACGTCCGGATCGGTGCGCGCCAGCAGCAGCCCCCAGCGCGCCCGGTGCGCCAGGCTGGTCCAGACCTTCTGGCCGTTGACGACCCAGTCCTCGCCGTCGCGCTTCGCCGTGGTGGCCAGCCCGGCGAGGTCGGAGCCGGCACCGGGCTCGGAGAACAGCTGACACCACAGATCCTCGGTGGTGGCCAGGGGACGCAGCCACTGGCGCTTCACGTCCTCGGTCTGGGCGTGCTCACGAATGGTCGGCGCGGCCATGCCGTATCCCATCGGGTTCAGCCCGAGCGGCACCGGCCCGCCTGCACCCTGCAGGACGCGGTCGGCGACCGCCTGCAGGCCGCGCGACACACCCAGGCCGCCGAGGCCCTCGGGAAAGTGCACCCACGACAGGCCGGCGTCGTAACAGGCGCCGAGAAACTCCTGGACCGGCACCGTCTTCGGGTCGTGCTCGGCGACGACCCCGCGCGCCAGTTCGGCGACCCTCTCGGCATCAGCGTCATTGCTCATGCCAGTCACGATAGAAACTCGACACCCGTCGAGAAACACCGGGATATCAATCGGGCCGATTCGTTACCGAATGGCCAGACTTACCGGCGATTCGCCCCGAGGTCCCATGTGGTGGTCTCGGCGACCGAACGGCGCGCCCCAGCCGGAAGAGCGGTCGCACCGCGGGGCGCCGGACCGAGACGGATCAGCACTTGCGGATAGGCCGCCCCGTCGAACGCCTCGCATGCGAGCGCCAGCCGGTGCCGCGCGTCGCGCAACGGCTCGGTCAGCGGACAGCATGCCAATCCGAGCGCCGTGGCCGACAACAGCAGGTGGCTCATCGCCTCTCCCGCGCGCACCTGCGAGATCTCGTCGTCGACGTCGGTGGCGAGCACTAACAAGACGCCGTCTCCGGCGCCGGACTGATCGTGGGCATCGGCTCCGTAGCGCAACTCGATCCGGCCGTCTTCGAGCCGACTCCAGCGGATCCTGGGCACGACGCTCATCTGCACCCCGAAGCGTTCCGCGCGAACAAGGAGAAGCTCGAGCGTCGCCGACGGCGGCTGCCCGGGGCCGTAGCTGCGCCGATCCGATCGGCGCCGCGGAATCGCCTCGGCCAGTTCGATTGTCGCGTCGCTCGGCGCGCGATCGATCAACTCGAAAGACGCAAGGTGGCCGCGGCCATCGCCCTCCGGGAATCGGCGAATACGTGGCTGCCATCCGGCCGCCTCGAGCGCGACCGCGCAGTGATCCAGGACGGCGCCGCAGCTCAGCAGGACGTCGCGCCGGTCGGACTGGGTGTCACCGAGGCGCCGACTCCAATCTGCGTCGAGGTGGAGACCGGCGGCGTCGACCTGCCAGTGCCAGGGCTGGGAGTTCTGCGCCGACGGCGCCCCCGCGGCGACCTCCAACGCCGCTTCGAGCGTGGCGGTGTCGGGGATTGCGTTCGGCATCCGCCTCACCTCCGCGTTGGTGGACCGTCGAATGGCGATCGTACTGTCGGCTGTGATTTGGCGAGGTCGTCAGGCGTGGCATCGGCACGCTGCCGCCTCTTGAGCGGGCCCGGGCTCGGACGGCGCCGGTGTGGTGTCCGGTCGCCAGTCGAACGGGAAATGTTTGCTCGAGCCGCCCCGGTGTTCGTGGGACCAGTCGAATCCCACGGCGTGATCCCGTTCGACGACTCCCCAAGTGGCCACCTGGCCAGGGCCGACCTCGGCTCCGGGGGCATTGCTCGTGGTGACGCGTCGATCGGGGTCGGAGGTGGGGCCGGTCAGCGCGGCGACGCGCAGATCCACCTTGCCGGGGATTTCGGCACGCCAGTACGTCAGGTCCTCGGCGGCTTCGAAGGTGATGGGGGCGTGCTCGATCCCCCGCAAGTCGCCGATGAGGCTGGCGAACTGGGCCGGCCAGCCGCCTTCTCTGCCGGTGAAGATCCGTTCCAGGGCGTCGCGCTGTGCGGGGTCGGCGGCTGCGTCGATGTAGAACATCAGCGACATCATGGCGTTGGGGTCGCCGACCCACATGTTGCCGGTGAACTCGCCGAGTGAGATCACGTTGAGCCCGGCCAGGTCGACGTCGGCGTAGTGGCCTTCTCGGATATGCCATGCCAGCGTGAAGAGGCAATCGCCGTGGGTGGGTTCCTGGGCGAAGCTACACGGGCATGGCAGCTTGCAGCTGCAGACGTCGAACCAGTCCCCGCGAAGGTGCCAGTCGGCGTTGGTCACATCGGTTGTCATCGCGTCCTCCTTTTGTAGATACCCCCTGGGGGTATAGGGTCGACTGTAGACCTTTGGCGCGCCCGAGCACAAGTACCCCTAGGGGGTATTGTCACTGTCATGGAACACCCACCGATACGGCATCCGTCCGTTGTTCGACCGGGTCGGCTGGTCCTGGCACTGCTGGCGGCAACGCTCAGCATCGTTACTGCGCTCGCATCGGGCTGCGCACCCGACAGACCTGCGCCCGCGCCGACGCCCCAGGAGCAGGAACCCGCCGCGGCGCGACTTGTGGGGCCGGCCGAGTTCGCCGCCGCCGTCGCCGAGCCCGATCGGGTGACGGTGAACGTGCACATCCCGTTCGAGGGCGATATCCCGGGGACGGACCTGTCGATTCCGTTCGATCAGATCGCCGCACACGCTGACCGACTGCCTGCCGATCGCGCAACGGGGCTGGCGATCTACTGCCGGTCAGGTCCGATGAGCACCACCGCGGCCGCCACGCTTCGCGACCTCGGCTATCAGGACATCGTCGAGTTGCGCGGCGGCATGCGCGCGTGGCAAGCCGACGGCCGTCCGCTGCTCGGTGTCTGAGCACTTCGCCGCCAAATCCAAGCTCCGGTGCGGTGATTCACTGCGGTCGGTAACGACGGCGTCTCAGTGCGACTGAGATGTGATGTCGCCTGCTCAATCTTCGGGTGCGCCCTGTCATCATCGTCCGAGTGGCACCAACCGCAGTGACAAGGACCGACAGCGGGCTGGCCGCTCGCCTTGCCGCGATCTCTTCGTTGGGCGCGGCCGCGATTCATTTCGCGGTGCTCCCGACGCACTGGCAGGAGTGGACACCAGCCGGCGTGTTCTTCGCGTCCATCGCGCTGTTTCAGTTGGTTTGGGCGTTCCTGGTTCCGGTTCGACCGACAGCGGCGTTGTTGGTTGCCGGAATTCTGGTCAATGCCGGGGCCGCCGGACTCTGGGTGGTGTCCCGGACGGCGGGCGCACCGTTCGGTCCGCACGCCGGCCAGGCCGAAGTGGTCGAGGCCGCCGGCATCTGTGCACTGCTGCTCGAGTGCTACGTCGTCATGGGCGCGGGCTGGATGTGGCATCGGGGGCGCCTGACGGCGTCGATCTCGGGCTTCGGCAACGCGATAGTGCTCCTCGGAGCGGGCGCCGTGGTTGCGGCGGCGTCGGCGGCGGGAATGGCGTCCGGCCTGCAACACGGCCAGCACGCACCGGCCGGCGCGGAAGCCGACCACCACGCGCCGATCGGCGGTCATGACCACGGACCACACGAGGTCCCGAAGCCGGTGGCGCCACTGGACATCCAGGTCGACCCCGCGCCAGCGCCGCGGGCCCCTGTCGACACCCCGCCTCCGGCCGCGGACACGTCACACGAGCCCGACGGCCATCACGGCCACGAGTGACCGTCGCGGACGGCCGAAACCTCTACCGCGGACGTGCGTTACTGGCCAGTTCGATCGCGTAGTGATTCACGAAGCTGCCCACCGGCGGATCACCGCGGCCGCACGTTCCGTCGGATTCGCCCGGACGCTTGATCCACAGGTAGGCGTCGGTGTGCGGACCCGCGGTCTGCGTGGTGGGCGCAACGCCCAGCGCCCGTCCGTCGGGGTTGCACCAGTACAACTCGCCGTCGGCCGCCCCGGCGCCGTTGCGAGACGTGTCGATCACGTAGTGCTTGCCGTTCGTGAGTCCCGAGATGGCTTCGCCGTAACCGATCTCCTCTTCGGTGGTGAAGAAGTTCGCGACGTTGAGGCTGAAGCCCCGCGCGCGCTCGACGCCGGCCTGATTGAGTCGGGCAGCCATCTCTTCGGCACTGTGCCAGCGCAAATGGCCGGCGTCGACGTAGACCGCCGCGGCCGGATTGCGGGTCAGGGTGTCGACGGCGTAGCGGATCAGGTCGAAGCGTTCCTGGCGCTGATCTCCGGAAAGGCAGTCGGCCATGGCGAGCGCGTCCGGTTCGACGATGATCGCCGCCCGCGATGCGCCCACGTCGGCGGCGATGCCGTCGATCCAGCCCCGATAGTCAGCGCCCGACGCGAAGCCACCCGCGGCGAAGCTGCCGCAGTCGCGATGCGGGATCCCGTAAAGGGTGAGCACCGGAATGGCGCCGGCCGCCGCCGCGTCGCCGACGTACTTCCCGACCGTCGCTGCGGACCCGCCGGGGGTGAGCCAGTACGCCTGCGGCGTGTTGGCGATCGCGGTCAGTTCGGGGCTCGGTGGGTCGGCGCTGTTCGCGGCGCGCATGGCCACCGATGCCGGGTTGACGTAAAACGGCGCGCCGACGAGCGGGTTCGCCTCGCTGGCCAGGCGAACCGCCGGCTCCGGACCCGTCGGGGCGGCCAGTAGTCCGGCGCACACGGCGACCGCGGTCAGGAGTGCGGCCAGCGCACGAGCAGGGGAGACAATCACTCGATGAACATAGCGGCTCGGCCGTCAGTGCCACGTGGTGGCGGCGTCGCCCAGGGCACGCAGGGCAGCCGATGAGGACAAGGCTCAGAACTGGCTCGAGGGGCTGGTGGCCTCCGACCGCTACGTCGAGGACGTATGGGCGGGATAACCGATGGTGCCCTCGGCGCTACTGGCTCGTGTTCAGGGGTGCCGCGTCGGCCATCCTTCGCAGCTCCTTGCGGTCGGCGTCAGCGCCGCCGATCGTTGGCAGGCTGAAGCTCGTATACATCACTCGCCGTTCGTGCTTCACGGGCGGCTGGGCCATATGCAGAGTGCATGAGCAGTGCACCGTGACATCGCCTGTTTCGGTCGCGAGGTCGACGATCGGTAGGTCGAGGCCCGGCTGAAGGCTGGGTGCGGGCCACACCAGGGCTCGCTGCGAGCCGGCGACGACGCGGAGCTGTCCCGACATGGCGTCGGCGCCGGTCACCGAGATCCCGACCGTGAGGCCGCAGCAGTCGTAGCTATGCCGGCCCAGAGAGCAGTCCTTGTGCCACGGAATGTCCGAAATCCCTTGGGTAACACCGATCGGCTTGAAGAGTGCCTCAAGTCGGTTGCCGTCCCATCCGCTGGCGACGTGACCGTCTCCCGTCAACGCGGCGATGCGGGTGAGACGTTCGTCGGTGACGAGATCGGCGGCGACCCGAGATTCCTTGTCGAATCGCTGCATCCGCACCAACGCGCGCGATCCGTCCTTGAGGCTGGCCCACCACGAGCGTCCGTCGCCGTCGGAGTAGCGCGGTGCGACGAGGTCCATTTCGCTCGAAACAGCGGCCATTTCCTCTTCGCTGTACAGGCCTTTGACGTGGAGGAAGCCGGCTTGTTCGAGGAACCAGGCCATTTCATCGGCTGGATCATCGGGCGTGAACGAGCGGCCGAGATTGAGCTGTCCGCCGTGACGATCCTTGAATTCGATAGCGCCGGTTCGATGCGGTGTCGTGCCGTCCAGCGAGGCCCGCAGAAGCAGCCACCAATTCAGGACGTCCGACAGGTGCCCGTCCATATCCAGGGAGCCGGTCGTCAACCAGCCCATCGGCGTGACTTTGTCGGCGACGAGCGCGGCGATCTGCTCGGCGTCGACCCGAAGAACGGTGCCCGCTGTCGGACCTTTTGAGACGGTGACGCGATCATCGTCGACGTCGAGCGACCAGCACTGGCCGTTGACATCGATGGTCAGCGGTCGCGGCCGCAATTCCTGCAGCGACGGACTGAGCCGGTCCTGCGCTTCGGCGAACAGGTGGGGCAGCGTGACGGTGAAGAGCTCGGCGGGCCCGGTTCCTGCGAGCTCGCCGTCGACCCGGATGCGCCTATCGACAGTCATGTCTGCAATCAGCGTAAGCGCCTCCTCGGCGCAATCCCACGATTCCGGCATACCGGCACGCGCGCGTTAGGGTGCTTCGGTCGGCCCCGGCGAACAGGCCGATGGAAGAGTTGAGCAATCGATGACCACAGCAGCAGAATCGTCGCCGCTCGAAGCGCGGGTCGGCCACTGGTACCAAATGGACGGCACCTACCTGGTGGGTCGCGAGAAGGTGCGCGAGTACGCCCGCGCAGTGCAGGACTATCACCCCGCGCACTGGGACGTCGCCGCCGCCGCTGCGCTGGGCTTTCCGGACGTGGTCGCACCGCTGACGTTCACGTCGACCCCGGGCATGACCTGCAATCGCCGCATGTTCGAAGAGATCGTCGTCGGCTACGACACCTACCTTCAGACCGAAGAGGTCTTCGAGCAGCACCGCCCGATCGTGGCGGGCGACGAACTGCGCGTCGACGTGGAGTTGACGTCCGTGCGCAGAACGGCGGGCCGCGATTTCATCACCGTGACCAACACCTTCACCGACGGGGCCGGCGAGCGGGTGCACACCTTGCACACCACTGTCGTCGGCGTGACCGCCGAGGATGTCGATCCGGCGATCAAGACGGCCGTGCAGAACGCGATGATGCACGATGTGGACTTCTCCGGGATCGGCTCGCTCGATGCCGCCTACCAGAAGACGGTGCGCCCCGAGGGCGAGGTCCGGATCGCCGAGGGGTGTGCGACCCGCACGCCGGGGACGCCCGCGTTCGACACCGTGAACGTCGGCGACGAGCTACCGGTGCACCACACCCGACTGTCTCGCGGCGACCTGGTGAACTACGCGGGCGTGGCCGGCGATGCGAACCCGATCCATTGGGACGAGGACATCGCCAAGCTGGCCGGGCTGCCCGACGTCATCGCCCACGGGATGCTCACCATGGGTCTGGGTGCCGGATTCCACTCCGCCTGGTCGGGCGACCCCGGGGCCGTGACCCGCTACGCGGTACGGCTGTCCGCGCCCGCGATCGTGTCGGCCAAGGAGGGCGCCGACATCGAGTTCAGCGGCCGGATCAAGTCACTCGACCCGGCGACCCGGACCGGCGTCGTGGTCGTCGCGGCGAAGTCCGACGGCAAGAAGATCTTCGGCCTGGCGACGCTGAACGTCCGCTTCCGCTGACCGTCAGGCCGATGCGCTCAGCATTTTGTCGGCGCGCTTCTCGGCCTTGCGGGCCTCGCGTTCGAGGCGGCGCTGCTTGGACTCCTCGAACTTCTGCGACGCCTCCTCGAGCTCCTCGACGAGCACGCCGAGATCGTCGCGCATCCGCGCGGCCTCGCCGGTGAAGTCCTCGCGCTCGAAGATCCGCCACTTCTTCAGCACCGGCATGACCACGTCATCGAGGTGGATGCGGGGGTCGTACACGCCGCCGACGGCGATGATGACGGCCTTACGCCGGAACTCCGGAACCGTGTAGCCGGGCATCTTGAAATTGCGCAACACGCGATGGACCGACGTCATGGCCTGGTTCGGGGCGATCTCCAGACCGGCCTCGGTGATGTCGCGGTAGAAGATCATGTGCAGGTTCTCGTCGGCCGAAACCCGTTGCAGCAGTTTATCGGCGATCGTTTCGTCGCACGCCCTGCCGGTGTTGCGGTGCGACACCCGGGTGGCCAGCTCCTGGAACGAGACGTAGACGACGGAGTCGAACAGGCTCTCGGCGAACAGATCACCCTGCTGGTTCTGGCCCGGGGAGAAGCCGCGGGTCATCTGCTCGATGCGCAACTGCTCCAGCTCGATCGGATCGACAGCGCGGGTGACCACCAGATAATCGCGAAGCGCGACACTGTGGCGGTTCTCCTCGGCGGTCCACCGGTTCACCCACTGGCCCCAGGCGCCGTCCATGCTGAAGTTCATCGCGATCTCGCGGTGATACGAGGGCAGGTTGTCCTCGGTCAGCAGGTTCTGCACCATCGCCACCTGGGCGACCTCCGACAGCTCAGACTGCTCGGGCTCCCAGTCCTGGCCGCCCAGCGCGTAGTAATTCTTGCCGTCGGACCAGGGGATGAAGTCATGGGGACGCCACTCCTTGAACATCGACAGGTGCCGGTTGAGCAGTCGCTCGGCCACCGGCTCGAGCTCGTGCAGCAGCTGCGCATCGGTCAGGTCCTGTGCCATGACCCCTCCTAGTTACCTGTGTCTATCGGTAGCACTAACAATACCTGTGTCATTCGGTTACACACAAGTCGGCGCGCCGCAGCGCCTGCCTTGAGGTCAGCCCTCGGCGATGCCGGCGAGCTTCTGGATGACGCGAATCTCGTCGGCGTCGTGGGGCCGTCCGTCGGGGTGAATCAGGTCGCTGAACCACGTCTCCGGTAGCTCGTTGTAGGGGTCCTGCCAGGAGTCCCACGGCAGATATGTCTGCGTTCGCCCGGCGACGAAGCCCCAGTTGTAGGCGCCGA
Source organism: Mycobacterium sp. B14F4 (assembly GCF_039871645.1). NCBI lineage: Bacteria > Bacillati > Actinomycetota > Actinomycetes > Mycobacteriales > Mycobacteriaceae > Mycobacterium > Mycobacterium sp. B14F4. Next base: position 127,104 of record NZ_JBDPMF010000005.1, read on the forward strand.
CATTGCGCCGCTTGGCCACCGGCAGGATCCCCTCCACGGTGCTGCCGAGATTGCGCGCCAGATACTCGGTGCACAGGATCGGCCGCCCCAGGGGAGCGAGTTCGTCGATACGAGCCTCGAATTCGGCGGGATCGCCGTAGCTGTGGAAGCTGATCACATCCGAGTGCTCGAGCTGCAGGCTGCAGATCTTGCTGCGGCTGGCCGGGTCTCGCCAGTGGCCCTGCCACACGCCGCTGGTCAACGGCTGCACCGGGTTGACGGCGCGAACCCACTTGAAGACGTGCGGGAGGAACGCGGCGACCAGTTCCTGCTTGTCGGCGTGTTCGACGTCGCGATAGTCCTTGGCGGGGTTGTCCGGTTCGTTCCACACGTCCCAGCCGAGAACGCGGGGATCGTCGCGGAAGAGGCCCACCACCCCGGTGACGTAGCTCTGCAGCACCCGCGTGTAGGCCGGATCCTCCAGCCGCGCGGCTCCCGGGCTCTGTACCCATCCGGAGTTGTGCACTCCCTTGATCGGCGGGCGCTGGCGACCGGCCCTGGCCCGCGGGTCCCAGCACGAGTCGAACAGGACGAAGAGCGGCTTGATGTTGTACTTCGCCGCGATGCCGACGAACTGAGTCAGCCGCTGGCTGAATCCCGCCCGGTCGGTCGCCCAGAGTTGATCGTGCAGGAACACCCGCATGGTGTTCATTCCGATCCGGCGGGCCACGCTGAGTTCGCCGTCGATGCGGCGCGGATCGTAGGTGCCCGCCTGGAACATCTCGATCTGGTTCACCGCGTTCGACGTCACATAGTTGGCGCCGATCAGCCAGCCCTGCGCCGCGTACCAGGCCTCGGCGCGATCGGCCGACCAGCGAGGCGTCGCGGCGGCAGCGGGAGCAACCTTGGTCAGCGCGGCGGCCGCTGCCAGGTACAGCGGCAGCTTGAGCGCGGTTCGCCGGTGCACTCAGGTGACCATAGTGTCCGCGGCCGAATTGTCGGCGCTTGTGTCTCATGCTGCAACGCAACAGCTTTCGAATCGTTATCCACTGGGGCTCATCACCGGGTGATTCATCCGGTGATTCACCCGGTGATCGGGACGGTCGGCGCGATCCGCCGCGATCACCTGCGCGCATGCGGCCCGCGGGTGCACACTCGCGTCTACCGCCGGCACATGATGGAGAGGTAGGCCGCGATGAGCACAGCGATTCCACCGCTGGATCTGGGTTGGCTGTTGCTCGAGTCGCCAGGAAGCACGACGCATGTCGGAGCGATGCTGCTGTTCAAGAAGCCGCCCGGCCACAGCTCACTGGTGCGCGAGACCGTGGAGGCCTACCGCGGCTGCCGGCCGCTGCCGCCCTTCAACTATGTGCCGGAGCTCATCGGCGCGGGCGCGCCGCACTTCCGTGAGGTCGACAGCTGGGATCCGCACTATCACGTCCAGCACCTCGCGCTGCCGGCTCGGAGTTCCTACGAAGATCTGCTGCGGCTCGTCGCGGACCTGCACGAGCCGATGCTCGACCGCCATCGCCCGCTGTTCCGGTGTTGGGTCATCGACGGGGTGCCCGGCGGCAGGTTCGCCATCTACACCAAGACCCACCACAGCATCATCGACGGAGTGTCCGGGCTCAAGAAGCTGTACGAGGGGCTCAGCCTGTCCGACGAGCCCGCCATCCCGGCGCCGGCCTTCGCCCTGCCGGTCCCGACGCCGGAGCCCCGGACGCCGCCACCCGCAATGCACCGGCTCACCGACGCGATCCACGGGGCCGTCGCGCAAGTGGGTGCGCTCAACCAGATCTCGCTCGGCGCACTGCGCAAGGCCCTGCGTTCGGCACTCGGATCGCATGTGGAGGGGAGCCTGCCGTTCGTGGCCGGCCACGCCCCGACGAACGTACCGCTGCGGCAAGCCCGCGGTTTCGCGACGATGTCACTGCCGTTGGAGGAGATGCACCAGATCGGCCACCAACACGGCGCCACGCTCAACGACGTCGCGGCCGCCGTCATCGACCACGGTCTGCACAACTATCTGCGGGAGGCGGGCCAGGCTTACCCACACGAGTTCATCGCGATGTGCCCGGTGTCGCTGCGCGGCGACGACGACAACGCCCTGGGCACGCGGGTTTCGGCGATCTTCGTGCGCCTCGGCGAGCCGGAGTCGTCGATTGCCGAACGGCTGGGTCAGGTGGTGCACTCGGTCACCACGGCCAAGAAGGAACTCGGCGCGATGTCGGCGGATGCGGCGATGACCTACGCCGTCGCCCTCGTCGCCCTGGCCGGCGCCGGCGCCTCGACTCACCTCGAGCGGGTCGGCCATCCGGCCTGCAACCTGGTCATCTCGAATGTTCCGGGTGCCAAGGAGACTCGCTACCTCAACGGCGCGGAGTTGACCGGGATCTTCCCGGTGTCAGCGCTGGCCGCGTCGATCGGCCTGAACGTGACGTTCAGCTCCTACCGCGATCACATGGACTTCGGGTTCGTCGCGAATGCGGCCGCGATCGGCGACGTGCATGCGCTCGCTGAACACACCCGCACGGCCTACGCGGAGCTCAAGGCGCAGACTCGGCAGCCGTCGCATCGATGACCCGCAGTTGACCTGAATCGCTGTTGAGGTTTTACCGTCGTGAGTCATGACCATCGTTGACTCACAACTGACTCCAGAAAGCACCACTCGTTTACGGGCCTCCGATGTCGGGCTGCTGCTGTTGCGCGTCGTGTTCGGCGGACTTCTGGCCGCGGCCGGCCTGCAGAAGCTTTTCGGCTGGTTCGGCGGGCAGGGTCTCGACGAGACCGGCATGTTGTTCGAGCAGATCGGTTACGGCCCAGGCATTTTCTTCGCTGCGGTCGCCGGTCTGCTCGAGGTGGCCGGCGGCCTGCTGCTGGCGCTGGGACTGTTCACCCCGCTGGCCTGTTCGATCGTCATCGGCGTGATGATCAACGCCGTGAGCGCGACCTGGTCGGGCGGGCTCTTCGGTCCGGCCGGCTATCAGCCGGCGCTGCTGTACGCCACCGCCGGTGCGGTCGTCGCCTTCACGGGCGCGGGTGTACTGGCACTGGACCATGGTCGGGTATGGCAGCGAAGTGGCGCGCGATGGGCCGTGGCCAGCATCGTGACCGGCATTCTGGCCGCCGTGACCGTCCTGCTTGTCAAAACGGTGGTCTAGCACCGGTTCCCGTGTGGCGTGGTCCGCCTACGATGCACTCACACGACGTCGGTGATCTGTCCGGCGACGTCCGCGCGCACCTGCTTGCCGCTGCGTTCGCCCTCGACGTTGATCAGCATGACCACGTTCGCGTCGAACGGCAGGTTCCGTTTGATGATGACGCTCTGGACCTGGCCGCCGTCGATCCCGCTTGCTGTCACGGCGTTCTCGATGGCGGTGACGATGGCGCTCGTGGGAACGTCACTGATCGCGAAGAGGTTCTGCTGCAACGCTTCGACGTCGTCGTCGTAGTCGACCGGACGGGACGGCCCGACGGCGCCTGCGGTGTAACTCCACTGATTGAGTTCGGAGGGCGCGCTAGGGTCGAGGGCCTGCAGAGTGAGCACGCCGGGGATGATCGTCACTTCGACCACCTGCATTGGCGCGGCGCCGACCTTCTCGGCGATCGCCGAGTAGGCCGTGTCGATGCCGTCCGCGGTGTAGAGGTCGGCTGACACCGCGTCGATGACCTGCTCGGTGCCCGACGTGACCACCTGCTCGGCCGCGTTGGTGGCGACCTCCCGGAGCTCGGTCACTTTCGCGCATCCGCTCAGTGCGGAGGCCGCAATCAGAGCAGCTGTCAGGGCAATGCGGACGCGGCTGGTGTTCATCGGTTCCTCTCCTGCCTCCGGTGTCCCGGGGCTCTTCGTCCCCGTGGTACGCAGGAGAGTGTGGTGGCGCGAACCCACTACCGATCACAACTACGGGTCGTGATCGCCGAGGCCGGGATCCCGGCCCGTGGCCGACATGCAACGAATCGAATACAAACTCACCTCGCCGGCCTGTCGTCGACCTATTCACGACAGTCACTTTGGTAACTTCGCGCCGTGCGGGTATCCCGGCGTGACGCGCTGCGCTACGCCACGGCGATGTCGGCACTGGTCGGCCTCGGTGCAGTAGTGGGTGAGCCGCCTCGGGCGGCGGCGGCCCCTCCCACGCTGATCGACTACGCCATGCGCCAGATTCCGGCGCAGGACATCCGGGCCGCCGGCCACGCCGGGGTGATCAACTACGTCTCGACGTCGCGGCCCGGCTCTTCGTTCGGCGCCAAGCCGATCACGCTGCCCTATGCGAAGTCGCTGAGCGCCGCCGGTTTGGTGATCGTCAGCAACTACCAGTACGGCAAGCCGGGCGGGACAGCGCCGTCGGACTTCACCCGCGGGTACGCCGGTGGCGTCGCAGACGCTCGCACGGCTTGGCACCTGCATACCGCCGCAGGTGGCGGCCGTAGTGCGCCGATCTTCTTCAGCGTTGACGACGACATCGACCGCGAGACATGGAACAACGTAGTGCGGCCCTGGTTCCGTGGAATCAATTCGGTGATCGGCGCGCAGCGCACCGGGATCTACGGGGGCATCAAGGCGTGCCAGTGGGCTGCGGCCGACGGCGTCATCGGCAGGTCACGCTCACCCGGTCGCGTCTGGGCCTGGCAGACCCGGTCATGGTCGGGTGGTCAGGTCTACCCGGCCGCAGTGCTGTACCAGCGCATCATCGACACCGCCTCGAATCCGGGACCGGTGGTCGGCGGCATCCGCGTTGACGTCAACGACGTGCTGGGCCAGGACTGCGGCCAGTGGAACTTCCATCCGTGACGGATGGGCGATTCAGCCGCGGGGCGTCGTGGTGATGTGCACGTGGTCGTAGTGACCGTAACCCGTCGCCTGCGGACCGCCTGGCGTGTAGTACGTGCCACGCCAGATCACATCCTGTAACCCGAATCGGGCCGCATTGGCCATCGCGAACGCGTGAATCTGGTCGCCGAGGGCGATGCCCTCGGGGCTATCGGGGTTGGGAATCATGATGTCGATCGCCAGGCCGCGAGGATGCCACGGCTTCGAGTCCGGCCGGACCCCGTCGATGCTGCCGATCTGGGGGAACCGCGCGCTGATGGCCCGGGCGGCCAGGACGGTGTTGGGCTGTAACCCGGCCTCGTTGGCGACGCCGACGGGCAGCGCCTCCGGGATGTCGACGCGGGCTGCTGCGAGGGATGAAGCCGGGTCGCCGGGAGGTTGGCCAGGCATCGCGGCGATCGCCTCCGGAGCGGGCGGACTCTGCGGCGGTGGCGGGACGGCGTTGTCGATCACCGCTTGCTGTTGCGGTGTCAACGCGGCGTACTGCGCTTCCGCCGCGGCGATCTTGCGCAGCAGGTCACTCCATTTGGCCTGTAATTCTGCGCGTACCGCGGCGGCCCGCTCGGCCGCGGCGCGGGCGTCGGCGGCCGATCTCTCAGAAGCCTGCGCGGCGGCGGTCGCGCGCCCACGCGTCGCGTGGAACGCCTTCATCTGATCGGCCGTCGTGGCGCCGACCACCCGCTGCAGTGACAGCTTGTCGATCAGCCGCTGCGGCGAGGGCGCCGTCAGCAGCGCCGCCATCTGACCGTCGCCGCCACTCATGTAGTCCATCGCCGCAAGCCGGTCGACCGCCGCCTGATACGGCGCAAGCTGGGAGTTCGCGACCGCGAGGGCTTCGAGGTCGGTGCGGTGGCGGTCTTCGGCCGCTGTCTGGGCAGCCAGTCGTGCGTCGGCGTCGCGTTGCGCGGCCGTGACGGCCTGGCGAGTCTGCACCGCCTGATTGGACAACTCGTTGAGCCTGGCCAGTGCGTCAGCCGCCGGGTCCGCCGTCACGCCGCTCATCGACAGAACCAGCACCAGGACAGCGGCGGCCGTACCGCACGCCGTTCGCCGAAGTGAACGGCGCACCCGGGTCATATGGATTGCCACGGCCCTCCGCTGCAGGGACCGAACTCGGCCCGGCTTCTACGTCCCGGACAGGTTACGAACTGGTCTCGACGATGTCCACCCGTCCCTGACGTATTGGGGACCGCCGAGTCTGCTCGCGCGACGGTAGCAGCGTGCACGGCGTGCGGACCACCCGTGGCCTTTACTTGGCAAGCGAACTCCCCGAAACAGCATGCGGGTCGTGGTGATGCCGGGTCGCAGCTCGGTCGCCGGAGCGGACATGTCTCGTGTGGCGTCGTGATGAGTTTCGTCCTGCGGTGCAGTCTGATCTCCATGGGCAAACTCATCTATGGCTTCAACGTGTCGGTGGACGGGTACATCGCCGACGCGAAAGGCAGCATCGACTGGTCCGATCCGAGCGAAGAACTGCACCAGTACTGGAACGACTTCGAGCGGGAGACCGCCCTGTCGTTCTACGGGCGGCGGCTCTACGAACTGATGTCCGCGTACTGGCCGACCGCCGACAAGACCCCCGACGCCACCCCTCTGATCGTCGACTTCGCCCACATCTGGCGCAACATGCCCAAGGTCGTGTTCTCGCGCACCCTGGAGTCCGTCGACTGGAACTCCCGCCTGGAACGCGGCGACGCGGTCGAGGTGGTAACGAAGCTGAAAGCCGAAACCGACGGCAGGCTGGAGGTGGCCGGCGCGACGCTGGCCGCACCGATCGTGCAGGCCGGACTGGTGGACGAGTACCGGATCGTGGTCGCGCCCACCGCCGTGGGCGGCGGCACCCCGTTCTTTCCAACACTGCCGTCATGGATCTCGCTGCGACTGTTGGAGAACCGCACCTTCCCGGGTGGCACGGTCCTGCTGCGCTACGAAGCCAAACACGACTAATCGAACACCCAGCCAGACGACTGCAGACGCACTACGAGCTACACAACTGGGCGCGCCACCCCATCCGCTGCTGCACGGCGTCCTGTTCGACCTCCACCAGCAGTCCGGCGAACTCTTAACCGCGAGACTCGCACACGAATATGACTGCGCTGCAGCGCCTTAACACAACTATCGATAAGACCGCGGCGAGGAACTGATACCAACTATTGCTTGGCCATGTTGGCGAAGCGGCTCAAATGCAGTTGATGCGCAACGGTGATGGTCTTCGTGGGACCGTTGCGGTGCTTGCCGAGGATCAGGTCGGCCTCGCCACCGCGCGGGTCGTCCCGCTCAAACGCATCCGGCCGGTGCAACAAAATTACCATGTCGGCATCTTGTTCGAGCGAGTTGTGAACTGCAATCCCTTGTGCCACAAAACAGCTCGTGCCAGGCACCGTTCCATCGTACACGTCGTGATAGCCGATGCTCGTGATCTCGACGACCTCATCCCAATGAACATCATTCGTGGCGAGGTCGTGGAGTTCCCGGTCCTCGAGGGCCGCGGCCGCACGATGCAGGCGATCACGGCTTGGCGGTACCTGCTTGGCAGCCATTGTGCGCTTCACCCGATCCCATACCTCGACCGGCACGGTATCCCTGCCCGCGCGGCGCCCCCGCGAAGTGAGCTCGGCCAAGACTTGCTTCGCCTTGACGCCACGGGCTCCATGCACGCCAACCTTCGTCAGGAAGACCCTCTGGTTGTCAGACCATTCGACATAGAGGAACCAGCGGTCGCGGTAGCCATCCTTACGGGTCCTTGCGATCCGGCTTTGCACACCCAGCCGTAGTAGTAGTTGCTGCACATCATCGACCAGCCGGCGACTTGTCGATGCATAGTAGATGCGGCCATCCTGCTGCTTCGCATCCCATCGCACGGATCCGTCCGTCGCCCACAAATGCCGTAGGAGCAACGCGATCTGATCATTCGGCAGTGCGAAAACCTTCTGCGGCACGAATTTCTCGTGGCTCCGCTTCCCGAAAAGCCCGAGCTTGTCCAGCCACGCCGCGATCGGGTTCCGCTTGCCTCGGGCAAGCCGGTACGGCGCCGGCAGCCGGAGCGTCGTCACCCGCGCCGCCGCATAGTCGTCGCGGATCGGCTGCCGCTGCACACACGACCCGTCGCCGATCATGTGCGCCAGCAGGATGACCTCGGAGTCGTCCATTCGCTGCGTCTGCACCGGCTCCGGCACCCAGCGCGGCACCGCCAGCCGGTCACCAACCTTCAACTCGCCCAAGGGCGTCCAGCCGTCGAACGTCATGAACGGGTGGTTGGCCGTCGCCTCCACCTCGCGACCCGACGCCAACCGCAGTTTGAACACTTCCTTGTGCCCGCTGTAGAACACATTCGTCATCGGCCGAGCGACCATGCGCTTGCGCTCATCGAGCGACCACACCAGCGGCGGCTCCCCCGTCCGCATCAGTTCGCCAAAGGTCACCTCGGCGCCGGTGTCCGCCCGCAGGATTCGCGTGTCGGCCGTGAGACAGCCTGACTCGCGAAGGTCCGACACCATCGGCTTCTTGTCGGTGCGCTGCTCCGGCCCGCGGTTCAACTGGCTGATCGCGACGACCGGCACGTCGAGTTCCTTGGCCATGAGTTTCAGGCTTCGCGAGAAGTCCGACACTTCTTGCTGTCGCGACTCGTACTTCTTGCCCGAGGTCATCAGCTGCATGTAGTCGACGACGATCAACCGCAGTCCCGCCTTCTGCGACAGCCGCCGGGCCTTCGCGCGGATCTCCATCATCGTCAGGTTCGGCGAATCGTCGATATACAGCGGCGCTTCGCTGATCTCGCTCATTCGCCGCGCCAACCGAGTCCAGTCGTCGTCGCTCATCCGGCCCGAACGCATGTCGGCGAGCTTGATCTTCGCCTCGGCCGACAACAGCCGCATCACGATCTCGGACTTACTCATTTCCAGCGAGAAGATGACGCTCGGCATCTGATGCCTGATCGAGCACGACCGCATGAAGTCCAGCCCGAGCGTCGAGTTATGTGTCGGCACCATGTCGCGTCCTGCGAGATACAGGTGCTCGGCGTTGGCGACCTCGACGCACCGCACCGGCACACTAGGGACCCGGCGCACCGACTCGATGCCCCACGCCGACTGGTGCCGTCCGCCGACCGTGGCGAGGGCCGGCACCCGCGTCGCACTGATCACGTCCACGCCGGGCCGCAGCGCTGTGGTGATCTGCACGCCCCGGCTCGTCGGCCACTGGTGGAACGCGTCGGCGACAAGCCTGCTGCCGTCCGTGAATTCGACCTCATAACAGGGTCTTCCGAGCATGATTTCGGTCGACGCCACGACCCGCGTCGGCTCCCCGTCGGCTCCGAGCAGGTGATCGCCCACCGAGACGTCGCCCATCGTCGTCCACCCGGTAGGTGTCGGCAGCGGCGTATCCAGCGCCAGCGCCTTACCGACACCGGGCCTGGCCGCGATGATGATCATCTGGCCGGCGTGCAGACCGTTGGTCACCTCGTCCAGCTCGACGAAGCCCGTCGGCACACCGCGCGCGATGCCACCCTGCGAGGCGATCGCATCGATCTCGTCCATCGTGGGCTGAAGGATCTCCTCCAGCACCACGAAGTCCTCGGCGGCGCGTCGCTCGGTGACGTCGTAGATCTCGGCCTGCGCCCGGTCGACGATCTCGTTGACGTCGGCGCCCTCGGCGCCCGCGTAGCCGTACTGCACGACGCGGGTGCCCGCCTCCACGAGCCGCCGCAGCAGCGCCTTCTCCGCGACGATGCCCGCATAGAACCCCGCGTTCGCGGCCGTCGGCACCGTCGAGATCAACGTGTGCAGATAGGGCGCCCCGCCGATACGGCGCAGCAGCCCGCGACGATCGAGTTCGGCGGCCACCGTCACCGCGTCGGCCGGCTCGCCCCTGCCGTAGAGGTCGAGGATCGCGTCGTAGACGTTCTGGTGCGCCGGGCGGTAGAAGTCGCCGGGACGCAGCCGCTCGAGCACGTCGGCGATGGCGTCCTTGCTCAGCAGCATGCCGCCGAGCACCGCCTGCTCAGCGGCTTGGTCCTGAGGGGGTTGCCGTCCGAAGTCCTCGCTCGGCGGCGGTGTATCCATGCCCGGATGGCCGAGGTCATCCACGACAGCCACGAAGCGTCTCACCCCCTCAGTTGTCTATCGAACGCCAGTTCGATAGACGCTACTCGCGACTGTAAGCCAGACCCCCGACAACCCGCGACCGCGACCTCGGATCTGCCCTGCGACGGCCAACGTTAGAGGTTGCTGGGCGGGACGCAAGCCGACCCTGTTCATAGACCTGTGGATGGGGTGTGGATAGGTCTGGACAGCCATGTTGAGTCGTTGGGGAGAACCTGTGCATGAACCACTTCGTCCATCCCATCACTGCAGATGGCAGCACCATAAGCCCATGGGAGCGTTGTGGATGAGAATTACCTCGGCGTGTCGGGCCGGGTTGCCAAGTCGGGCGTGTTGTGTTGCGGGCAGGGGCCGGGGAGGTTAACAGCTCGTTAGCTTCGCTGCTGTCTAAGTACTCCGCAAAGTTCGCCAGCGCGCAGAGCAACGGCCGGGTGAAGATCGATCATGGCTTCACCCGGCCGTATTTACGCTGTGGTTATTTCCCGGCGACGACTTCCAGCGACACCGAGGCGTCGATATCGGGATGCAGACGCACCGCGATGGCGTGCGTGCCGGTGCTCTTGATGTGCGCCTTCGGCAGCTGCACGGTCCGCTTGTCCAGGTTCGGGCCGCCGGCGCTCTTGATCGCCGCGACGACGTCAGACGTCGTCACCGAACCGAACAGCTTGCCGCTGTCCGCGGCCGCCTTCACCGGCAACTGCACGGGGCCGAGGCCCTCGATGGCGGCCTTCAGCTCGACCGCGTGTTCACGGCCCTTGACGGCCTTCTGCTCGCGGGCCCGGCGGATCTCCTCGGCCTGGCGCTCCGCACCGCGGGACGCCACGATGGCCATCCCCCTGGGCAGCAGGAAGTTTCGGCCGTAGCCGTCCTTGACCTCGACGATGTCGCCGGAGACGCCGAGGTGTTCGACGTCGGCGGTGAGAATCAGCTTCATTTCGGTGTCCTGCCTATCGCGTCGACGAGCTGAACGGCAGCAGCGCCACCTCGCGGGCGTTCTTGACCGCGATAGCGATGTCGCGCTGGTGCTGCACGCAGTTGCCGGTCACGCGGCGCGCGCGGATCTTGCCGCGCTCGCTGATGTAGGTGCGCAGCAACGCCGTGTCCTTGTAATCGATGATCTGCCCCTTGCCCTTCTTGGAGCAGAACACACACTTGCGAGTCTTGACCGGCTTCTCGGGGGCCGGCCGACGCTTGGTGCTCTTGGCCATGTGTCTTTCTCTTTCTTACTGATTGATGTGAGTCAGAAGGGTGGCTCGTCGTCGCTGCCGGAGAAGGAACCCGACGCCGGGGCGCTGCCCCACGGGTCGTCCTTCGGCTGCTCGGCCGGGCGCGACTGTCCGCCGCCGCCACCACCGAAACCGCCGCCGCCTCCGCCGCTGCGGCTCGCCTTGTTCACCTTGGCGGTGGCATAGCGCAGCGACGGTCCGATCTCGTCGACCTCGACCTCGAATACGGTGCGCTTCTCGCCCTCGCGGGTTTCGAACGACCGCTGCTTGAGCCGGCCCTGAACGATCACCCGCGAGCCGCGGGTGAGGCTCTCGGCGACATTCTCGGCCGCTTCGCGCCAGATGTTGCACCGCAGGAACAGTGCCTCGCCGTCCTTCCACTCCCCGCTCTGGCGGTCGTAGATGCGCGGCGTCGACGCCACGGTGAAATTGGCGACGGCCGCACCCGACGGCGTGAACCGCAGTTCGGGGTCAGCGGTCAGGTTTCCGACGACGGTGATGGTGGTGTCACCAGCCACGAGCTCCTCCTGGGGTTTGCGTGTCCGTGCTTGCGCGAAGCCTACGCAGCGGCTCCGACGCCTGACACCCTTTAGTGCTTGTCGGTCCGCATCACCTTGGTCCGCAGCACGGACTCGTTCAGGTTGAGCTGGCGGTCGAGTTCACTCACGGTCGCGGGCTCGGCTTTGACATCGACGACGGCGTAGATGCCCTCGCCGTGCTTGCGGATCTCGTAAGCCAGCCGGCGCCGGCCCCAGATGTCGACCTTGTCGACCGAGCCGCCGTCCTTGCGGATCACGTTGAGAAACGTCTCCAACGACGGAGCTACGGTGCGCTCGTCGAGAGTGGGGTCAAGAATGACCATGATTTCGTATGGACGCATAGAAACCTCATCACCTCCTACGGTCTGGGTCGGCCACGGTCGCTCCGTGGCAGGAGGGTTACCTGCGTCGGCAACCGGCCCAGGCTACAGGAACGCGCGCTGATCTGCGAAATCGCGCTGTTCGGCGGCTTCGAGTGTGCGCTTCGATACGGCTGCGACGGCGTGTCGCGTATGAAACCGCACAAACGACGTCACCCGCGGCTAGCGGGAGTCGGCGAACTCCGGTTCGTCCTGCGCCGCCGCCGCGTCGACCCGGATCCGGTCGCCGTCCGGGCGCAGCCAGTCGGGCAACCACCGCGGCGGCGCATCCGGCGCGCCGTCGAACACCCCGCCCGCGGGATCGTCGACGGTGCCGCCGGCGCGCACCAGATCTAGCTGGGGACGATAGATCTCGCGAATCACCAACGCACACAGCGCAACCACCGCGATGTCGCGCAGCAACACCGTGATCGTGAACGGCTGCTCGGGCAGCCCCTTGTTCGCCTCGCCGTACAGGTACAGCATGCGCGGCACCCACACCAGCGCGTCGATCGTCATCCACGCCAGCAGGATCCGCCGGTCCGGCAGCGCCAACACCGCCAGCGGCACCAGCCACAGCGAGAACTGGGGGCTCCACACCTTGTTCGTCAACAGGAACGCCGCGACGACCAGGAACGCGATCTGCGCCACCCGCGGCCTCTGCTTCGCCGTCAGTGCGATGTACGCGATTGCGACACAACACGATACGAACAGCAGCGCCGACACGGTGTTCAGCACGGTCGGCGGCTGCCAGAACCCGAGGTCGGTGTCGAAGCCCTGCCATCCGGTGAACGACTTGACGACGTTGTAGATCGAGTCCATGTCGTCGCCGCGACGGGTGTTGAGCCGGAAGAACTCCGACCACCCTCGCGGGAACAGCACCATGATCGGCAGGTTGACCACCAACCACGTCACCACTACGGCCGCCGCGGTCTTACCGACCTCCCGCAGCTTCCCGGTGCGCACGGCCAGCACCGCCAGCGGCGCCAACAGCAGCAGCGGATACAGCTTGGCCGCCACCCCGAGCCCGATCAGCGTCCCGGCCAGGACCGGCTTTCGCCGGGCCCACGCGAGCAACGCCCCGGTAGCGAAAGCCGTTGCCAGCGCGTCGAAGTTGGTGAAGATCTGGAAGATCACCAACGGTGACGCCGCCACCAGCGCGGCGTCCCACACCCGGCGCGAACCGGCCAGCAGCGAGGTCGCCCAGACTGTCGCCAGCCACGCCAGCGCCAGCCCGAGCGCGGCGATGTTGAAGAACATCACCACCTCGGCGATGATCGGCGCCGACACCAGCTTGGTCAGCGCCGTATAGGTCTTGGCCAACGACATCGACACGTACTGGTAGATCCCGGTGAGCACCGGATACTCCATGTAACGCACGGCGAGGTTGCCGTCGTACTGGATGCGCGGTTCGCCGTTGGCGTCCTTCTCCACCCAACTCGACTTGTACGGGAACTTGCCTTGGTTCAACAGTTCCGCGGTGTAGAGCGGCACCGTGTCGGAGTAACACAGCTGAAAATACGCCCGCTGGTTCTCCCAGTTTCCGACCCGCTGATCGGCGGTGCCCGTGCCGGTGGTCTGCAGGCACGCGGCCTTCGTCGAGTACCCCAGCGCCAGGAACACCAGCGCGATGATCAGCATCACCCGCAGCGGGGTGAGGAACCGCTGCCTGCCGATCAGCGCGTGCCTGCCGACGGGCCCGCCGATCGCATCGGCGAGCTGAGATCCGATCGCATCGGTGCGGCTGGGCAGGTCGCGATCGTCGAGACTGCGCCTGTCGTCGGCGAGCCGACCCGGCGACACGACAGGCCGGCTCGGCGGGTCCGTCGTCGGCTCGCCCGCGTCCTCGCCCCCCGGCCCGGTCACGGAGGCGGTAGCGGTGCGCCGGGCGGCGGCAACGGTGCGCCCGGAGGCGGTGGCGGCACCGCAACCGGACCCGGTGCGGGGCCGGCGGGCGCAGGCGCGGGCCCGGGCGGCCCGACGGGCACCGTCGTCGGCGGACCCCACGGGATCGTGATGCCGGGTGCCACCTCGATGGTCGGCTGGATCACCGTCTCCGACGGCGGCGCAACGGTTGTCGGCGTCGGCGGCGTCGACGGCGGAGCGGGCGCCTGCGGCACGCCGGCGTACCCGCCGATTTCCTCGGGCTTGGGGAACGACTCGTTTTCGGTGTCCTCGAGCGCGCCGTCCATCGTGGACTTCCAGATGTCCGACGGCAGCCCCGAGCCGTACACCGGCGAGCCCCACTGGTTCTCCAGCGGCTTAGTGCCCTCCGTGGTGCCCACCCAGACCGCCGTCGACAGCGACGGAGTGAAGCCCACCATCCACGCGTCCCGGTTGGCGCCGGTGTCACCGAGCTGGTTGGTGCCGGTCTTGGCGGCCGACGGCCGGCCACCGGCCAGCGCATGGCCGTTGGAGTAGGCGGCGATGGGCTGCATCGCGGCGGTCACGTTGTCGGCGACCTTCTTCTCGATACGCTGCTCGCCCGAATTGTCCTGCTGCGCCGCGTCGAAGAGCACCTCGCCCTGCGCATTGACCACCTTCTGGACGAAGTGCGGCTTGTGGTACACGCCCGACGCGGCCAGCGTCGCGTACGCCGACGCCATGTCGATGACGCGGGACTGATACTGCCCCAACACGATTCCGTTGTTCGGCGGACCGCCCTGACCGTCCTCGGAGAGCGTGTGCTCCACCCCGGGGAAGCTCTCGGCGATGCCGGCCTGATGCGCGGCCTCGGCGACATCCTCCGGTCCGTTGTCCAGCTTCAGCATCAGCCGGTAGTAGCTGGTGTTGAGCGAGCGCTTCAGCGCCTCGGCGATGTTGCAGGTGCCGCAGCCGCCGCCCTCGACGTTGTTGATCTTGATGCCGTTGACTTCCACCGGCGAGCTGTCCACCTGGGTGCCCAGCCCCATCCCCTGCTGCAGCGCGGCGACCAACGCGAACACCTTGAACGACGACCCGGTCGGCAGGCCGGCCTGGGCGAAATCGAAGCCGTTGGCGTCGGTCCCGCCGTAGTAGGCCTTGACGCCGCCGGTGCGCGGATCGATCGACACGATCGCGGTGCGCATATCGGGGTCCTGGCCGTCGAGGTACTCGGTGGCCGCCTCCTCCGCGGCCCGCTGCGCCTTCGGGTCGATCGTCGTGGTGATCTGCAAGCCCTCGGTGTTCAGCGTCTGCTCGTTGATGTCGAACAGCTCGAGCAATTCCTTCTGGACCTGCCGCTCGATGAGTCCGTTGGGGCCCGTCGTCTGGTTCTGCGACCGCGCGAGATCCGGCGGCACCGTGGCCGGGAACACCTGCGCGGCGCGCTCTTGCGGTGACAGCGCGCCGATTTCGACCATGCCGTCGAGCACCCAGTTCCACCGCGCGGTGGCGCCCTCGAGGTTGACCGCCGGGTCCAGGCCGGAGGGGCGCTGGATGAGCGCGGCCAGCAGCGCGCTCTCGGCGACGTTGAGCTGTTCGACCGGCTTGTTGAAGTACGCGTTCGACGCCGCCGCGATGCCGTAGGAGCCGCGGCCGAAGTAGATGATGTTCAGATACGACTGCAGCACTTGGTCTTTGGACCACTCACCGGACATCTTCGTCGAGATGACCAGCTCCTTGGCCTTACGGGTGATGCCGCCGAGACCGGACCTCTCGGAGCCGACCAGCGCGTTCTTGACGTACTGCTGGGTGATCGTCGACCCGCCCTGCAGGTCCTCGCCGGAGAGGTTGTTCATGATCGCGCGGGCGAAGCCGCTAAACGAGAACCCCGGGTTGGAGTAGAAGTCGCGGTCCTCAGCGGCCATCACCGCGTTGCGCGCCTGCACCGGGATCTGGTCGATGTTCACATCGATGCGATTGCCCTCGGGCGGAACGATTTTCGCCAGCTCGCTGCCGTCGCTCGCCAGGATGGTCGACACCTGGTTGGTGCGGATATCACCCGGCTGCGGCACATCCACGATCAGGTACGCCATCGCGAACGTGACGATCGGCAGCACGATGAACACCGCCGCGGCGATCAACGTGCCCCGGCGCACCCACTTCCAGTTGATCCCCTTGCCTACGCTGCGCCGCGGGCCCTGTGGGCCTTTCGGGCCGCTCGGTGGTCCACCGCTGGGCGGCCGGCGCGGGGGCGCGGGCGGCGGAGCCGGCGGCCTGGGCGGTGGCGTGCCGTCCAGTGCGGCCTTGACGACGTCCACCGGGTCGCGCAGATGCGCCGGGCGGGCCTCGCGGACCGGCGGCAGCACCGCGGTGTGCCGGTCGTCGGGCGGCGGCACCGGCCGGGGCGGGCGCGGTGCGCCGTCGGTGGGCGCGCGGTGGCGCCGGCCGCCGCCGGGCCTGGGTGGTGGCGCGCTCACGCCGTCCGCCCCGAGTCCTGAACGGACCTCGTTGGCTGACCGGTCGTGGCGCCCTTCGCTATTCACTGGCCGTGCGCGCACGATTGCGCGCGGGCTGGGTGCTCTTCGGTCTGCGCGTTCCCTTGGGTGGTGGGACCGCGCCGAGCACGTATGACTTGACCAGATGATTCCAGCTGCAGGTGCGGCATACCTCCACCACATGTACCGAGAACTCGTCGTATCGGGTCGCCAGCAGGACCAACTCCTCGGCGGTGCGGGCCGATCCGGATACCGCACCGAGATGATCGCCGAACACCCACGACACCAGGGTGAGCTGTTCCTTGCGGCAGATCGGGCACATCACCGAACTGGGCTTTCCGTGGAACTTCGCAGCGCGCAGCAGGTAGGGGTTGGCGTCGCACACCTCGGAGACGCCGGTGCGCCCCGAATAGACCTCCGCCAGCAGGGACCGTCGCCGAAGCGCGTAGTCCACCACCTGTCGCTGCAATCGCACGGAGACCAGAGTACGTCGGCGATCCGACCGCCGAGGCGCGACGGCTCCGCTGAGCCCGTCTCTAAGGTGTTTGATCACCGACGTTGGGCCACCCCCCGGAGCAGGAGAATCGATGTTGGACGGGCACGACTTCGCCCTCGACGGCGGTCCGGTCGATGAGCGGACGAGCCGGTTCACGCGCGAGCTCCCCGAACACTGGTGCTTCGACGGGCGGGCGTTCGGCGGATACACCTCGGCACTCGCACTCGCGGCGGTGTTCGCGCACAGCGGGCGCGCGGCCGCCGCCTCGCTGTCGGTGACCTTCGTCGAGGGCGGTGTCCCGGGCCCGCTCGAGATCGAGGCCCGCACCATCCGCGGTGGTCGGACGGCCGCGGCGGTCGAGGCGGTCATCGGCCAGCACGGCCGGACCATCCTGATCGCGAGCAGCTGGCTGGCCGACGGCTGGCTGGGTCCGCCGTCGGTGGACGCGCCGGTGCCGTTCGGCCGCTACGGCACGCCACTGCCCGACCCGGAGTCGGGCACGTCGCTGGACTGGATCGGCGAGACGTATCCGTCGCTGCGGTTCGCCCATCGCCGGGGCGTCGACTACCCGAGGGGCCTGACCGAATTCCAGGACCGCCGGCCGCAGGTAGCGCTGTGGGTCCGCATCGACGGCCGGGACAGCGGGGATCCGGCTGGCGACCCGCTCGAGCATCCGCAGATCGCCGACGTGCTGCACGCCGACGCGCATCTATTCGACGCCCCCGGCAAGGTCTCCGGGTTCGTCGACGCTTGGCTGCTGAGCCTCGACCTGAACCTGGTGTGGCAGCCCGGAGCGCACCTGCGGCCGTCGACCGCGTGGCGGCTGCTCGAAGCCGGCGGATCGGTCGGCAGCGGTGGTGTGACGGCGTACGGCTCGCTGCGGGGGCTCGACGGCGCACTCGTCGCGGTGCTGACATCGCAGGGGCTCATCCGCTGACGGGTCGTCCGAATCACCGATCGGCGGGGGAACTCTTACGATCATCGTCGTGGCAGCGAGCAGGTCCGGGCGGCAAACGGCGGGAACACGGGCGAAGGACAGCGACCGGAACGACACGTGCCAGATCCTCGACAGCGCGCTCGGCGAGGGCCAGCTGTCGATGACCGAACACGGGGAGCGGGTCAAGGCGGCCACCACCGCCACCACGCTGGGTGAGCTGCAGGCGCTGGTGTCGGATCTGCAGACCCGCAATGCGCCGGTGCAATTGCCGCATCTCAAGTCGGCGCGGCCGAAGCTGCCGACCGGAAGCGGCGGCCTGGGATTGCGGCTCGCGGTGGCCGGTGTGCTCGTGGTGCTCGGCATCGCGATCGGCTGGGGCCTGTACGGAAACACCCCCTCGCCGCTGAACTTCACCTCCGACCCGGGCGCCAAGTCCGACGGCATCGCCCCGGTGGTGCTGACCCCGCCCAAGCAGTTGCACTCACTCGGTGGCTTGACCGGGCTCATCGAGCAGATGAAGCAGCGCTTCGGCGACACCATGGGCTACCGGCTGGTGGTATATCCGGAATACGCGTCGCTGACCCGGCCGGATCCCACCGAGGAGCGCCGCGAACTGAACTACACCTACCGCGGCGGCTGGGACGATCCGAGCACGAGCTCCAAGACCAGCGACGCCACCGAGGTGGACCTGGTCAAGTTCGACGCCAAGGCCGTCGTCGGCGTGCTGCGCGGTGCACCCGAAACTCTGGGCATCAAACCCGAGGACGTGAGCAGCACCTACCTCAGCATCGACTCGAGCCGCGATCCGACGACGCCCGGCGCACTGTCGATCGACGTGTACGTGTCCAGTGACTACGGCAGCGGCTACATCGAGCTGGCCGGCGACGGCACCGTCAAGCAGATCAACTACCCCTCCTGACCGCGTGACGTTCGCGGGCGGGTAACCCTTTGTTCGCGCCGAATATATCGGCGCGATACTATGGTGCGAGGTGTCGAATCGCCGTAACGGATGAGCAAAGGGGGTGGCCTCGGTGTTGGAATTGGCCATCCTGGGACTTCTCCACGAATCGCCGATGCACGGCTACGAACTCCGCAAGCGGTTGACCGGGCTGCTCGGCGCCTTCCGGGCGTTTTCCTACGGCTCGCTCTACCCGGCGCTGCGGCGCATGCAGACCGACGGCCTCATCGTCGAGGACGCGGCGCCGGACGGCACCCCGAAGATGCGCCGCGCACGGCGCGTCTACCAGCTCACCGAGAAGGGCAAGCAGCGCTTCACCGAGCTGGTGGCCGACACCGGCCCCCAGAACTTCTCCGACGACGGATTCGGCGTCCACCTCGCCTTCTTCAACCGCACCCCGGCCGAGGCCCGGATGCGGATCTTGGAGGGGCGCCGTCGCCAGGTAGAGGAACGCCGTGAGGGCCTGCGCGAA
Source organism: Mycobacterium sp. B14F4 (assembly GCF_039871645.1). Taxonomy (NCBI): domain Bacteria; kingdom Bacillati; phylum Actinomycetota; class Actinomycetes; order Mycobacteriales; family Mycobacteriaceae; genus Mycobacterium; species Mycobacterium sp. B14F4. The sequence goes on from NZ_JBDPMF010000005.1 coordinate 146,358, forward strand.
GCAGTGGCGCGGGCGAGCAGCTCAATCGACCGGTACACCCGCCAGCTACATCAGCTCGGGTTGGAGTCCAGCGAGCGCGAAGTCAAGTGGCTCAACGAGCTGATAGCGGCGGAGCGGCTGAGCCAAGGGCGCTCAGACAATCCAGTGCAGCCGTAGGCATTACCGAATTCAAGTACGACAGGGATTACGAAGGGAAGAGCCGTCATGGCAGCTAATGCGGAGGTAAGGGTCGCGATTGTCGGTGTGGGCAACTGCGCATCCTCCCTTGTTCAAGGCGTGCAGTACTACCAGGACGCCGACGAGACAGCCACCGTTCCGGGGCTGATGCATGTGCGGCTCGGCCCGTACCACGTCCGCGACGTGAAGTTCGTCGCCGCGTTCGACGTCGACGCCAAGAAGGTCGGCTTCGACCTGTCCGAGGCGATCTACGCGTCGGAGAACAACACGATCAAGATCGCCGACGTGCCGCCGACCAACGTCACGGTGCAGCGCGGCCCGACGCTCGACGGCATCGGCAAGTACTACGCCGACACCATCGAGGTCTCCGACTCCGACCCGGTGGACGTCGTCGCGGCGCTCAAGGACGCCGAGGTCGACGTGCTGGTCTCCTACCTGCCGGTGGGCAGCGAGGAAGCCGACAAGTTCTACGCCCAGTGCGCGATCGACGCCGGCGTGGCCTTCGTCAACGCGCTGCCGGTGTTCATCGCGTCCGACCCGGTGTGGGCGAAGAAGTTCGAAGACGCGGGCGTGCCGATCGTCGGCGACGACATCAAGAGCCAGGTCGGCGCGACGATCACCCACCGCGTGATGGCCAAGCTGTTCGAGGACCGCGGCGTGCAACTCGACCGCACCATGCAGCTCAACGTCGGCGGCAACATGGACTTCCTCAACATGCTCGAGCGCGAGCGCCTCGAGTCGAAGAAGATCTCCAAGACCCAGGCAGTGACGAGCAACCTGCAGCGTGAGTTCAAGACCAAGGACGTGCACATCGGCCCGTCCGACCACGTCGGCTGGCTCGACGACCGCAAGTGGGCCTACGTGCGGCTCGAGGGCCGCGCGTTCGGTGACGTGCCGCTGAACCTGGAGTACAAGCTCGAGGTGTGGGACTCGCCGAACTCGGCGGGCGTGATCATCGACGCGGTGCGCGCGGCCAAGATCGCCAAGGACCGCGGCATCGGCGGCCCGGTGGTCGCGGCGTCGGCGTACCTGATGAAGAGCCCACCGCAGCAGCTGCCCGACGACATCGCACGCGCGCAGCTCGAGGACTTCATCGAGGGCTGACTTCGTCTCCGGACCGTTTTGTAGGGTCCTCTCGTGACGGAAATCTCGCCTGACGACGAACTGGCCGCGCTGTCGGAGTTCATCTTCCTCGAGGAGAACGCCCGGCAGGCCGGTCTCGAATCGGTGCCGGCGGTCGAGCGCATCGAGTCGGGCCCGATCAGTGCCCTGAAGTTCGGGGCGGGTTCGCCGCGCATCGTGTTCCTGCACGGCGGCGGCCAGAACGCCCACACGTGGGACACCGTGATCGTCGGGCTGGGTGAACCGGCGCTGGCCATCGACCTGCCCGGCCACGGCCGCTCGGCGTGGCGCGAGGACGGCGACTACGGTCCGAAGCTCAACGCGGTGACCGTCGAACCCGTGGTGCGCGCGCTGGCTCCCGACGCCGCCCTGGTGGTCGGGATGTCACTGGGCGGGCTGACGGCGTTGCGGCTCGCCGTGTCTGCCCCGGAATTGGTACGGCGGCTGGTGCTGGTCGACGTGACGCCGTCGGCGCCGGAGCGGCACACCGAGATGACCGAGGCGCAGAAGGGCACCGTCGCGCTGGTGGACGGGAACCGGACGTTCCCGTCGTTCGACGCCATGCTCGAGGTGACGGTCGCGGCGGCGCCGCACCGTGATCGGGAGTCGTTGCGGCGCGGCGTCTTCCACAACGCCAAGCGGCTCGACGACGGCAGCTGGACATGGCGGTACGACACCTTCCGTAAGGGCGAGGGCTTCTCCGGTTTTCAGGGCCTGTGGGACGACGTGCCCCGGCTCTCGGTGCCGACGACCCTGGTGCGCGGCGCCAACTCGTTCTTCGTCAACGATGATGACGCGGCCGAATTCGCCACGACGGCACCGGGATTCAAGGATGTACACATCGTCGAGGACTCTGGGCACTCGGTGCAGAGTGACCAGCCGCTCAAGCTGATCGAGATCCTGCGCGGAGTGCTCGCCGAGTAGGGGCGCGTGCCACGACTGTAACGTGGTGGCACGTTTGCGCGATCCTGAAGACCGGTGGGGTCGCGGTGCTCGCCGTCGGCGCCGGATCGGTACTCGCGGCCTGTGGCGGCGACGAGCAGCCCGCCGCGACCCCCTCGTCGTCGGCGGCTCCCGGCGGGACGCCGCCCGGTATGCGGTTCGCCTCGGTGGCGCCCAACCGTGAGGATGCGGTCGTCGTCCCCGACGGCTACCGGCAGGCGGTCGTCATCAGCTGGGGCGACCCAATCCTCGAAGGCGCACCGAAATTCGACGTCAACAATCAGACCGGCGCCGCACAGCGCGGCCAGTTCGGCTTCAACAACGACTTCGCCGGCCTGCTGCCGATCCCCGGCCAGCAGAACCGCTTCCTGCTGGTCACCAACTTCGAGTACGTCGACCCGATCTTCATGTTCCCCGGCTACGACAAGGACAATCCGACCCGCGAGCAGTTCGACGTCGAGATCGCCGCCGTCGGCATGGGTGTGGTCGAGGTCGAGCGCACGCCCCAAGGGCTCAAGCCGGTGATCGGCCGCTACAACCGCCGCATCACCGCCGACACCCCGATGACGCTGACCGGGCCCGCCGCAGGCACCGACCTCGTCAAGACGCTTGCCGACCCGAAGGGGCGCACCGTCGCGGGCACCTTCGCCAACTGTGCGGGCGGCGTGACTGCTTGGGGCACAGTGCTTTCCGGCGAGGAGAACTTTCAGGATTACTTCGGCGGCGCGGACGGCGCGCCCGCGCCCAGTCCCGTCGACGCCGACCGCCTCGACCGATACGGCGTCTCCCTCGAGCCCTCCGCGCTCAAGTGGGAGACCTTCGATCCGCGCTTCGATCTGGTGGCAACGCCCAACGAACCCAACCGCTTCGGCTACGTCGTCGAACTCAACCCGTGGGACCCTGACTCGACGCCCGTCAAGCACTCCGCGATGGGCCGGCTCAAGCACGAGGGCGCCAACATCTACATCACCGACGACGGCACCGTGGTCGCCTACACCGGCGACGACGAGCGCTTCGACTACATGTACAAATTCGTGTCGAGCAAGAAGATGCGCCCTGGCGGCCAGAACGGATCGGATCCGGCTGCGATGGCGCACAACATGACGCTGCTCGACGAGGGCACGCTGTACGTCGCCAAGCTCTCCAGCGACATCCCGGCCAACGAGATCGACGGCTCGGGCACGCTGCCGTCGAAGGGCTCGTTCACCGGCACCGGAACCTGGCTGCCGCTGCTGCGCTCCGGGCCGAACGGGCAAGCCGAGTCTCTGGTCGACGGCATCTCGCCGCAGGAGGTCGCCGTCTTCACCCGGATGGCCGCCGACAAGGCCGGCGCGACCAAGATGGACCGGCCCGAGGACTTCGAGGCCGACCCGACGACCGGCAAGGTCTACGTCGCGCTGACCAACAACTCCAAACGCGGCGCGGCCGGCGAGGCCCCGCCCGACGCGGCCAACCCCCGCAACGACAACAAGAGCGGCCAGGTCCTCGAGATCACTGACGACCACGCAGGCACCGACTTCACCTGGGACCTGCTGCTGGTGTGCGGCGACCCCGCGGCCGCCGACACCTACTTCGCGGGGTTCGACAAGACGAAGGTCAGCCCGATCTCGTGCCCGGACAACCTGGCCTTCGACAGCCACGGCAACCTGTGGATCTCGACCGACGGCAATGCGCTGGACTCCAACGACGGCTTGTTCGCGGTCGCGTTGGAGGGCCCGAACCGCGGTGAGACCAAGCAGTTCCTGACGGTTCCGGTCGGCGCCGAAACGTGCGGGCCCGTCATCACCGACGATCTGGTCACCGTGTGCGTACAGCATCCGGGCGAGAACGACGACAACAGCATCGATAATCCGCTGTCGCGCTGGCCCGAAGGCGGCAACGGCACCGCGCGGCCGTCGGTGGTGGCGGTGTGGAAGTCCGACGGGCGGATTGGCGCCTGACCGAACGGGGAATGACGCAGCAGTGAGCCAACCGATCCGCATCGGCGTGCAACTGCAGCCGCAGCATTCCCCGCAATACAGTCACATCCGCGACGCGGTACGCCGTTGTGAGGACATCGGCGTCGACGTCGCCTTCAACTGGGACCACTTCTTCCCGCTCTACGGCGACCCCGACGGCGCGCACTACGAATGCTGGACGATGCTGGGCGCCTGGGCCGAACAGACGTCGCGCATCGAGATCGGCGCGCTGGTGACGTGCAATTCGTATCGCAATCCCGAACTGCTCGCCGACATGGCCCGCACGGTCGACCACATCAGCGACGGCCGGCTCATCCTCGGCATCGGATCGGGCTGGAAGCAGAAGGACTACGACGAGTACGGCTACGAGTTCGGCACGGCGGGCAGCAGGCTGGACGACCTCGCCGCTGCGATGCCGCGCATCACGTCGCGGCTTGCCAAGCTGAACCCGCAACCGATCCGCGACATTCCGGTCCTCATCGGTGGCGGCGGCGAGCGCAAGACGCTGCGCCTGGTCGCCGAGTTCGGCGACATCTGGCACAGCTTCGCCGACAGCAGCGAATACCCGCGCAAGGCCGAGGTCCTCGCCTCGCACTGCGCCGACGTGGGCCGCGACCCCGGCGCCATCGAGCGGTCCGCCGGGGTGTCCGGCAAGACGCATGACGCACTGCTCGCCGAGGCCGACGCGCTGGCGGGCCTGGGCGTCACGATGCTGACCGTCGGCGTCAACGGACCGGCCTACGACCTGTCGGAAGCGGAGGCGTTGTGCCGCTGGCGCGACCGCCGTCAAACCGAAGACGGCTGAAGCTGCGTAACACCTACGGCTGGTGCGTGCGGCGTGAGACACTGTCGCCGCCATGCCCAAGAAGTATGGGGTCAAGGAAAAAGACCTCGTGGTCGCGCATGTTGTCAACCTGGTCCTGACCGGCAAACTTCGGTCCGGGGACCGGGTGGACCGCAACGAGATCGCGCACGAACTCGGGCTGTCCCGGGTGCCGATCCAAGAAGCCGTGGTGCAACTCGAGCACGACGGCATCCTGTCCACCCGCTATCACCGCGGCGCGTTCGTCGAACGGTTCGACGAGGCCGTCGTGCGCGAACACCACGAGCTCTACGGGGTGCTGACCGGGACGGCGGCGGCGCGGGCCGCGACCGCAGCGGATCGCGGCGTCATCGACCGGCTGACCACGCTTCTGGGCGTGATGCGCAACGCCAAGGACTCCCGGGCGTTCCAGGAGGCGGCGTGGCAGTACCGCGGCGTGATCAACGACGAATACGCCGGCCCCCGGTTGGCCGCGATGATCCGCGCCTCGCAATCGTTCATCCCCCGCCCGTTCTGGGTGGCATACCTGCGCAACAGCGACGAGATGCTGCCGATCTACGAGGCGGAGACCGCGGCGATCGAGCGTGGCGACGCCGACGCGGCGCGCGCGGCGTGCGTCGCACGCGCCGATGCGATGGGCCGCATCATGCTGGCCGAACTGGTGCGCCGTGGGGTGTTCCGCGCAGCCGGCGCTCCGTCCGTTGCGTTCTGATTGAGCACAACGCGGTGTAGTTGCGCCGCCGGTCGATACGTTGCAGGGATGACCCGGCTCACCAAGGCGGTCGTTGTAACCCTGACCCTGCTGCTGCTGGCCGCGATGTCGACGGCAGGTCCGGCGCACGCCGACGTCGACCAGTGCGCGCCGCCGGGGATCGAGAGCGCCAGCGCGCTGCCCACCAATCTGGCCGCTGCGGCCACGGGCCCCGACGAAGACAGGTACACGACCGCCGGCGTCGCACCCCTGTCGGCGATCGACGTCGATGCGCTGGGGCTCAGCACGCCCGGCACCCTGACCGTCGGCACCCTGTCCGATGCCCCGCCGAGCATCTGCATCGACTCCGCGGGCACGTTCACCGGTTTCGACAACGAGCTGCTGCGCGCGATCGCCGACAAGCTCGGACTGCAGATCAACTTCGTCGGCACCGAGTTCTCCGGGCTGCTTGCTCAGGTCGCCTCGCGCCGGTTCGACGTGGGCTCGTCGTCGATCACCACCACCGAGGCGCGGCGGCGCACCGTCGGGTTCACCAACGGCTACGACTTCGGCTACTTCTCGCTGGTGGTGCCGGCCGGCTCGCCGATCACCGGTTTCGACGAGCTCGCCGCCGGCCAGCGCATCGGCGTCGTGCAGGGCACGGTGCAGGAGTCCTATGTCATCGACACGCTGGGCTTGCAGCCGGTCAAGTTCCCCGACTACAACACCGTGTACGCGAGCCTGAAGACCCGGCAGATCGATGCGTGGGTGGCGCCGTCGCAGCAGGCGTCGGGCACCGTGCAGCCCGGCGATCCCGCCGAGATCATCGAAAACACCTTCAGTCTGGACAATTTCGTCGCCTGGGCGGTCGCCACCGACAACCGGCCGCTGATCGACGCGTTGAACTCCGGGCTGGACGCTGTGATCGCCGACGGCACCTGGGCACGGCTGTACTCCGACTGGGTGCCGCGCGCGCTGCCGCCCGGCTGGAAGCCCGGGTCCAAGACCGCACCGCCGCCGCAGCTACCCGACTTCAACGCGATCGCCGCGGAGAACCAGGGTGTCCCCGCACCACCGGCGCCACCGAAATCGACTCTGGCGCAACTGAAGGAGTCGTTCCTGGACTGGGAGCTGTACAAGCAGGCGATTCCCGACCTGCTGAAGACCGGGCTGCCCAACACGTTGATCCTGACCGTCAGCGCGGCCGTCATCGGGCTGCTGCTCGGCATGGTGCTGGCGGTCGCCGGCATCTCGCAGCGGCGATGGCTGCGCTGGCCGGCGCGGGTGTACACCGACATCTTCCGCGGGCTGCCGGAGGTGGTGATCATCCTGTTGATCGGCCTTGGCGTCGGCCCGGTGGTGGGTGGGCTCACCGGCAACAACCCCTACCCGCTGGGCATCGCCGCGCTCGGCCTGATGGCCGCGGCCTACGTCGGTGAGATCTTCCGATCGGGTATTCAGAGCGTCGAGTCCGGGCAGATGGAAGCGTCTCGGGCGCTGGGCTTTTCGTACACGACGTCGATGCGGCTGGTCATCGTGCCGCAGGGCGTGCGGCGCGTGCTGCCTGCACTGATGAACCAGTTCATCTCGCTGCTGAAGGCGTCGTCTCTGGTCTACTTCCTCGGACTGGTGGCCGACCAGCGTGAGCTGTTCCAGGTCGGCCGCGACCTCAACGCGCAGACCGGGAACCTGTCGCCGTTGGTCGCCGCGGGGCTGTTCTATCTGATGCTGACCGTGCCGCTCACCCACCTGGTCAACTACATCGACAACCGGTTGCGGCGCGGACGTCGTCCGACGCAGGAAGACCCGCTTCAGCTGTCCACGTCGCAGGAGATGATCTGATGGCGGATTTCGAGCCGGTGTCGTTGAGCGCCAGCGATATTCACTTGTCCTTCGGGCCGAATCCGGTGCTGCGCGGGGTGGACCTCGACGTGCCCGCGGGCACCACGACCGCCGTGATCGGCCCCTCGGGTTCCGGCAAGTCCACTCTGTTGCGGACGCTCAATCGCCTCCACGAGCCCGACCGCGGCGACATCCTGCTGGACGGCCGCTCGGTGCTCGCCGACAATCCCGACAAGCTGCGCCAGCGCATCGGGATGGTGTTCCAGAGCTTCAACCTGTTCCCGCACCGCAGCGTGCTGGATAACGTGACGCTCGCCCCGCGAAAGCTCAAGCGACTCGACGCCGACGCGGCCCGCGAGCTCGGGCTGGCCCAGCTCGACCGGGTCGGGTTGCGCAATAAGGCAGACGTGCGGCCCACGACGTTGTCCGGCGGCCAGCAGCAGCGGGTCGCGATCGCGCGGGCTTTGGCGATGGCGCCGCAGGTGATGTTCTTCGACGAAGCCACCTCGGCGCTCGACCCGGAACTCGTCAAGGGCATCCTCGCGCTGATCGCCGACCTCGGTGCGGACGGCATGACGATGGTGGTGGTCACCCATGAGATGGGCTTCGCCCGGTCGGCGGCGGATGCCGTGGTGTTCATGGATCACGGCGCGGTGGTCGAGTCGGGGCCTCCCGAGCGGATCTTCGACGCGGCCGAGACGGACCGGCTGCAGCGGTTCCTTTCGCAAGTTCTTTGAGATTTACGTGACCGTCATTCCAACCTGGCAGGAGCAGACAGGTTAGACTGACTGAATTATGGCGGACGCGGAACCGCACGTCGCTGAGTTGGCGGGGGAGCTCCAACGGGTGCTCTCCCGGGTGTTCTCCGTGCTGCGCCGAAGTGACACTCATCGCGCGGACACCGGCGACCTCACGCTGGCGCAGCTGTCGATCCTGCTGACGCTGCTGGAGCAGGGGCCGATCCGGATGACCGATCTGGCCGCCCACGAGCGCGTTCGAACCCCCACCACCACCGTCGCGATCCGCCGGCTCGAGAAGCTTGGGCTGGTCAAGCGGTCGCGCGACCCGTCGGACCTGCGCGCCGTGCTTGTCGAGATCACCCCCGAGGGGCTGGCCCAGCACCAGGAGGCGCTGGCCGCCAGGCGCGCTCACCTGGCCACTCTCCTGACCAAGCTCGGGCCCGAAGACCTCGAGACCCTGACCAAGGCGATCGGCCCGCTCGAGCGGATCGCCGAGTAACTAGCCCAGCCAGTCCAGCACCGCTGCGGCGGTCCACGACTGCTGCATACTGCCCAGCGGCTCGCCGGTGAAGGGTTCGTAGTACTCGGCGAACGCGCCGTCGCTGGCCTGGCGCAGGCCCTCCTGTCGCAGCTGCCGGGATCGTTCGGCCCAGCCCCGCCGGGCGAAGCACCAGGAGAACAGCCAGGTCATCACCGGCCACACCGGCCCGCGCCAGTATTCGCGCGGCCGGAAGTCCCGCGAGACCGGCGACGTCGAGGGGACGCAGGCGTACTTCAGGTCCGGATGCCCGCAGAACCGCGGACCCTCGAGCAGCTTCACCAGCGCCCGCTCCCTCTCGTGCGGAAGCCCGCCGCACAGCAACGGCGCGAACTGCGCGACCGTCTCGGTGGCCACCCACCTGCCCGCGCGTACGTCGTAATCCCTTGCCGCACCAGTCCGTTGGTCGGCGGCCTCGATGACGCCGCGGCGGAACCGCTTGCCCCATGCGTAGAGGTCGCGCACGTCGGCGTTCGGGCGGCCGTAGTCCTCGCCGATCTCGGCCAGGACGTCGCAGGCGACCGCGAGGATCGCCGAGACGAAGACGTCCTCGACCGCGAAGCTCATCACCTTGGGCAGCAGGTCGTCGTCGTAGCGCGCCGACTTCATCTCCTCGAGCAGCCACAGGTAGCGGTCGTACTCGGGGTCAGAGGGGCGCTGGCTGGCGTCGGTGACGATGGTGTTGTCCTCGCGCTGGTACTCCGGCACGTTGCCGGGGATCACGTTGGCGTAGGCGCTGTCCCAGCGCGGTGAGTTGTCCATGCCCGATTCCCAGCCGTGGTACAGGGTCACACGGCCGTGTTCGTTGGGGTCGCGGGCCTCGACGAGCCAGCGGTGCCAGCTCACCAGCTCATCCCAGCGGCGGTCGAGGAAGGCCTCGGCGACCGCGCGGGTGGACCGCCCGCGGGTGCACGCCTGGTCGAGGATGCGCTGCACCGCGATCGCGTGCACCGGCGGTTGGGTGATGCCGGAGGTGTGCCGGCTGCGCGGCGCGTGGACGGCGAGGGCCGAGGTGGCCCAGCGCGCGGGGCCCGGGAAGTAGCCGTCGACGCCGTTGGCGAAGACGATGTGCGGGATCATGCCGTTGGTCCACTGCGCCGACAGCAGCGTGTCGAGTTCGACGACGGCACGCTCGACGCTCAGCGGGGCCAGGCCGATGGCCACGAAGGCGGCGTCCCAGCTCCACATATGCGGGTAGAGCAGCGGCGCCGCGGTGGTCATGGTGCCCAGGTCGTTACCCCGCAGCAGGTACGCGGCGCGGGCTGCGAGCTGCGTCGGGGCGAACGTCGGATCGTGGGCCATCCGTTCAATAATGCGACGGGAGTGGTCGGCGTGCAGGTCGGTAGGGTGACCGACATGCCGACGGCGATGATCACGGGCGCGTCGAGGGGGCTCGGATCGGCGCTCGCGACGGCGCTGGCGCCGACGCACACGCTGTTCCTGGCCGGCAGGCCATCGGCGGAGTTGGATGCGGTCGCCGAGCGATTCGGGGCCACCACGTGGCCGATCGACCTCGCCGACGTGGACGCGATGGAAGCCGTCGTCGAGCCGATCGTGGAGCTGGACGTGTTGATCCACAACGCGGGCACCGCGTATCCGGCGCGCGTCGCCGAATCGACCGTCGACGAGTGGCGCGCCACCATGGCCATCAATGTCATTGGCGCCGTTGCGCTTACGCTCGCGCTGCTGCCGGCGCTTCGCACCGCGGGCGGTCACGTGCTGTTCGTCAACTCCGGTGCGGGGATCAACGCCTCACCGGGGCTGGCGTCGTACTCGGCGAGCAAGTCCGCGCTGCGGTCGTTCGCCGATTCGCTGCGGGCCGACGAACCGTCGCTGCGGGTCACGTCGGTGCATCCGGGCCGGATCGCCACCGAGATGCAGGAGGGTCTGGTCGCCTACGAGGGCGGCGAGTACGACCCGTCGCGATTCCTGAGCCCCGAGAGCGTGGCCAAGGTGATCGCCGACGCGGTGCACTCACCGCCGGACGCCCACGTCCACGAGGTCATCGTCCGCCCGCGCGGGTGAGTTGTGCGTGATTTCGTGCTCTGAGCGCTCGTTTTCACGCCCGAATCGCAAAAGTCAGAGGACGATGTTGACCAGGCGGCCCGCCACCACGATCACCTTCTTCGGCGTGGCGCCGTCGATGAAGGCCTGCACCTTCTCGTCGGCCAGCGCCGCGGCCTCCAGCGCGTCGGCCGTCGCGTCGGCGGCCACGGTCACCCGGCTGCGGACCTTGCCGTTGACCTGAACCGGATACTCGACGCTGTCCTCGACGAGGTACTGCTCATCGGCCACCGGGAACGGCCCGTGCGCCAGCGACGTGTCGTGGCCCAGCCGTCGCCACAGCTCCTCGGCCAGGTGCGGGGCCAGCGGCGCGACCATCAGCACCAGCGGCTCGAGCGCTGCACGCGCCGTCACGCCCTGCTTGGTCAGGTGGTTGGTGTACTCGATCAGCTTGGCCGCCGCGGTGTTGTTGCGCAGGTTCGTGTAGTCGTCGGATACGCCGGCGATGGTGCGGTGCAACAACTTCAGCGTCTCGGTGTCGAGCGCCTCGTGCTCCGAAACCCGCTCGCCTCCGGTGTCCTCGTCGACCACCAGCCGCCACACCCGCTGCAGGAACCGGTGCGCGCCGACGACATCCTTGGTGGCCCACGGCCGCGACGCCTCCAGCGGGCCCATCGACATCTCGTACACCCGAAGCGTGTCGGCGCCGTAGTTGTCGCAGATCTCGTCGGGTGACACCGAGTTTTTCAGGCTCTTGCCGATCTTGCCGAACTCCTGGAAGACCTCGGTCTCACCGTCGGCGCCGGCCCAGTAGAACTTGCCGTCACGTTCGGTCACCTCGGCGGCGGGCACGTAGGCGCCGCGTTCGTCGGTGTAGGCGAACGCCTGGATGTAACCCTGGTTCACCAGCCGCCGGTAGGGCTCGCGCGAGCTGATGTGGCCGAGGTCGTAAAGCACCTTGTGCCAGAACCGCGCGTACAGCAGGTGCAGCACCGCGTGCTCGACACCGCCGACGTAGAGGTCCACCCCGCCGGGATCGTCGGCGCCGTGTTCGGCGGGCCGCGGGCCCATCCAGTACGCCTCGTTCTCCTTGGCGCACAACGCTTCGGAGTTGTACGGGTCGGTGTAGCGCAGCTCGTACCAGGAGCTGCCCGCCCACTGCGGCATCACGTTGGTGTCGCGGGTGTACGACTGCAACCCGTCGCCGAGGTCCAGTTCCACGTTCACCCATGACGTCGCCTTGCCCAGCGGCGGTGACGGCTCGCTGTCGGCGTCGTCGGGGTCGAACAACACCGGCGAATAGTCGGGCACATCCGGCAGCTCGACCGGCAGCGCGGACTCCGGCAGCGGGTGAGCGCGGCCGTCGGCGTCGTAGACGATGGGAAACGGCTCGCCCCAGTATCTTTGGCGGGCGAACAGCCAGTCGCGCAGCTTGTACTCGACACGGGCCCGCCCGCGGCCGTCGGCCTCGAGGCGCGACGTGATGGCCTCCTTGGCCGCCGCGACCGTCATTCCGTTGAGGTAATCGGAATTGATGACCTCGCCGTCGCCGCTGTAGGCGCACTCGGTGATGTCACCGCCCGCCACGGTCGCCACGATGGGCAGGCCGAACTCGTGGGCGAACTCCCAGTCGCGCTGGTCGCCGCCTGGCACCGCCATGATCGCCCCGGTGCCGTAGCCCAGCAGCACGTAGTCGGCGATGAACACCGGAATACGTTGTCCGTTGGCGGGGTTGACCGCGTACGCCCCGAGGAACACACCGGTCTTGGTCTTGTTCTCCTGACGCTCCAGGTCCGATTTCGCCGCGATCGCCGCCCGGTAGGAGGCCACCGCGTCGGCGGGGGTGGCGGCGCCGTAGGTCCAGCGGCCGTCGACACCCGCGGGCCACTGGTCGGCGACCAACCGGTCGACCAACTCGTGCTCGGGCGCCAACACCATGTACGTCGCGCCGAACAGCGTGTCGGGGCGCGTGGTGAAGACCTCGATATCACCCTCGTCAGGTGGCGAACCTGCGCGAAACAGCACAGTGGCGCCGGTCGACCGGCCGATCCAGTTGCGCTGCATGGTCTTGACCTTCTCCGGCCAGTCCAGCAGCTCCAGGTCGTCGAGCAGTCGATCCGAGTACGCGGTGATGCGCATCATCCACTGCCGCAGCCGTTTCCGGAACACCGGGAAGTTTCCGCGCTCACTGCGACCGTCGGAGGTCACCTCTTCGTTGGCCAGCACGGTGCCTAGCCCAGGGCACCAGTTCACCAGCGAGTCGGCGCGGTACACGAGTCGATATCCGTCGACGATGTCGGTGCGTTCACCGGCCGACAGCGACGACCACGCCCTGCCGTCGTCCAAAGTCCGTACGCCGGAGTCGAACTCGGCCACCAGCTGAGCGATCGGCCGAGCCTTCTGCATCGACGGGTCGAACCAGGCGTTGTAGATCTGCAGAAAGATCCACTGTGTCCACTTGTAGTAGTCGACATCGGTCGTGGAGAAACTGCGGCGCGAGTCGTGGCCGAAGCCCAGCCTGCCCAACTGGCGTTTGAAGTTGACGATGTTGGCCTCGGTACGGATCCGCGGATGGGTGCCCGTCTGGATCGCGTACTGCTCGGCAGGCAGACCGAACGCATCGAATCCCAACGCGTGCAACACGTTACGCCCGGTCATCCGGAAGTAGCGGGCGTAGACGTCGGTGGCGATGTAGCCCAGCGGATGCCCGACGTGCAGCCCTTCGCCCGACGGGTACGGGAACATGTCCTGGACGAACATCTTGTCCGCGGGCACCCGCGTCCCGTCCGCGGGCGCCAGCGACCCGACCGGATTCGGCACGTCGAACGTGCCGGCCTGGGCCCACCGCTGCTGCCAGGCGCGCTCGATCTCTCCGGCCAGCTCCGCGGTGTAGCGGTGCTGCGGGGTGTCGGTGGTCGGCGCTTCTGTCACGTGAACAGGGTATAAGCACTGCGACGGCGCTCCTGCGCTAGCGGGTGCCACCCCGGCCCCGGCCACGGGTTGGTATCGGTTCCGTTGCGGGGAAGTCAGAACACGGTTGCAGCTCGATTCCAGCCCTGGTGACGCGTGTCCGCAGCTGGTTATGGTCGGCGCCTGACCAATCCCCCGTGCAGTTCGGAAGGACCGACGCTGATGATCGAGATCGCCCCGCGCTGGCGGATTCTGGCCGCGGGCGTGGCCACCGCGACAGCCGGCGTCCTCGGCTTCGCCGGCACGACCGCCTCAGCCGAGCCCCTCCCGCCGCAACCGCCGCAGCCCGCGCCTGCCACGGTCACCCAGACCGTCACGGTGGCACCCCGTGCGCTCACGGATGTGAATTCGGCCACCACCGTCGCGCCCGCCGGCGTAGCGCCCGCAGGCGTCTCCCCCGGTCTGGCGACACCCGGCGCCGTCACGGCAGCACCCGGCGCCGTCGCTGCAGCGCCCGGCGCGGCAGCCGCGCCTGCCGCCATCCCTGCGGTGCCCGCGATCCTGCCGGCCCGGTCCGGCACGCTCGCGGAGTTCTTCGAGTCGAAGGATGTCCAGCGCGAACCGCAGTCCAGCCGCGACTTCAAGGCGCTCAACATCGTGCTGCCGATGCCCCGCGGCTGGGCGCACATCCCCGACCCGAACGTGCCCGACGCCTTCGCGGTGATCGCCGACCGGGTCGGCGGCAACGGCTTGCACTCGTCGAACGCGCAGGTGGTGGTGTACAAGCTGATTGGCGACTTCGATCCGCGGGAGGCCATCAGCCACGGCTTCGTCGACAGCCAGCAGCTGCCCGCCTGGCGGTCCACCGACGCGTCGCTGACCGAAATCGGCGGCATGCCGTCGGCCCTGATCGAGGGCACCTACCGCGAGAACTCGATGACCCTGAACACCTCGCGGCGCCACGTCATCGCGACCGCAGGGCCGGACCGCTACCTGGTGTCGCTGGCGGTGACCACCAGCGTCGATCAGGTGGTGGCCGCCGCCGACGCCACCGACGCGATCGTCAACGGCTTCCGGGTCAGCGTTCCCACACCGCCGGGCGCGACTCCCCCAGCGGCACCCGGCCTTCCTGCCGCGCCGGCGCCCGCACCCGCGGCACCCGCAGTGCCCGCACCCCAGTCCCCTAGCAAGCTGGGGCCCCATTTGGGCCTACCGGGGTAGGCGTGTCCCCCGGGCGAAGCCTGGCGCCCGGGGGACGCCCGTTCGGGGTTCATCGCTGCGCCTCGTATCCTGGGTCGCATGCTCATCGCCGCGGTGCTCAGCCTGTGTGCGGCCGTCGCAACCGCGGCAATCGGGCTGTGGCTGCTGAGCCGCCCCCGCTCCGGTGATCCCGTGCAGGGCGTGCTGCGGTCGGTGGCCCCCACTCAACTGGCCGCCGCCGCGATGCTCGCCGCGGGCGGCGTCGTCGGCCTGACCGCCGCGCCCGGCACCGGCGTGCTGGTGCTCACGGTGTGCGTGCTCGGCGCCATCGGCACGGTGGCCGCGGGATGCTGGCAGAGCGCGAAGGCAGTGGCCCGCACGGAAGCCGCCGCGGGCACGGGCGGTTGCGGCAGCGCATGCGCCAGTTGCACGCTGCCCTGCAGCTGAGCCCTAGTTGCGGCTGATGTCGATCGGATGCGTCGCCAACAGCGACAGCGGCAACGGCTGACGGCGCAACACCCGCGACCACAGGTCGATCCGCGGTTCGAAGAGCACATCGGAAGGCAACGCCGACAACACGATCCAGTCGTCGCGCTCGATCTCGCCTTCGAGCTGACCGATGGTCCACCCGGAGTACCCCGCGAAGATCCGCACCCCCTCCACCACCGGGGCGATCGAATCGGGGTCGGCGTCGAGATCCACCATCACCATCCGGCCCTGGACGTGTCGCAGCCCGGGGGCGCCGGTCGCCTGCATCCCCGCGCGCAGGGTAGCCAGGCACAGCGCCGCGTCCCGTTTGACGGGACCACCGATGAACATGGTCTTGGGCTTGGCGGCGAGCTTCGCCCACTGCGGCAACACGTTGTACACCGCGGTCTCGCTCGGCCGGTTCAGCACCACCCCGAGGGTGCCGCCGTCGTTGTGCTCGACGATGTAGATGACACTGCGGCGGAACGTGGGTTCGAGCAGATCGGTGTTCGCGAGCAGCATCGTTCCGGCCCTGACCCGGGGCGTCGCGGGAGCGACTTCCCCTTTGCGGTCCTCAGGCTCCTCCGACTGCGCCACGTGTCCATCATGGCACCAGCAACAGTCATGATGGCGGACAAGCGCGGCCCGCCGTCATATTTGTACTGTGGGTTCGGTCCCGATCCGCTGCTGATGAGGAACGTGATCTTTCGTGGCCGACGCCCGCGCAGCCATCGCTGCATGGCACTCCGTGCGCGCGCTGCCGGAATTCTGGCGCCTGCTCGAATTGCGGGCGGTCAGCCAGTTCGGCGACGGCCTGTTCGCGGCGGGACTGGCCGGTGCCATCCTGTTCAACCCCGACCGCGCCGCCACGCCGTGGGCGATCGCCGGTTCGTTCGCGGTGCTGTACCTCCCCTACTCCCTGCTGGGTCCGTTCGCGGGGGCACTGCTGGACCGCTGGGACCGGCGCCTCGTGCTCATCGGCGCCAACGTCGGCCGGTTGCTGCTCGTGCTCGGCGTCGGCAGCCTCTTGGCCGCAGGCGCAGATGACATCGCAATCCTGTTGGGCGCGTTGATCGTCAACGGCTTCACCCGGTTCGTGTCCTCCGGCCTGTCGGCCGCGCTGCCCGACGTGGTGCCGCGCGACCGGGTGGTGGCCATGAACTCGGTGGCGACGGCGACGGGGGCGGCGGCGGCGTTCCTCGGCGCCATCTTCATGCTGCTGCCGCGCTTCGTGTTCGGCGACGACGACGCCGGTGCCGCGACGATCATCTTCCTGGTCACCGTCCCGGTCGCGATCGCGCTTGCGCTATCGGTGCGCTTCCCGCCCGACGTGCTCGGCCCGCATGAGAGCAAGCGGTCCATCCACGGCTCGGCGGCCTACGCCGTGGCCACCGGCTGGGCGCACGGCATCCGCACGGTCGCGGCCGTACCCACCGTCGCCGCGACGCTTGCCGGC
Organism: Mycobacterium sp. B14F4; assembly: GCF_039871645.1. NCBI lineage: Bacteria > Bacillati > Actinomycetota > Actinomycetes > Mycobacteriales > Mycobacteriaceae > Mycobacterium > Mycobacterium sp. B14F4. The sequence continues at coordinate 163,229 of NZ_JBDPMF010000005.1, forward strand.
CTGGCCGTGCACCGGATGGTGTTCGGCGTCAACTCGCTGCTGGTGTTGGTGATCGTGCGGCACAGCGAGGCGCACGTGGTCGCAGGGCTGGGCACCTCGGTGCTGTTCCTCAGTGCGGGAGGGCTCGGCGCCTTCCTCGCGACGATCGCGACGCCATCCGTGGTGCGCCGGTGGGGGCGCTACGGTGCGGCCAACGGTGCGCTGGCGTTCGCCGCGGTCGTCCAGTTGTGCGGCGCCACCCTGTATGTGCCGCTGATGATCGTGTGTGGTTTCCTGCTCGGCGCCGCGGGTCAGGTGGTCAAGCTGTGCGCCGACTCCGCGATGCAGATCGACGTGGACGACGCGCTGCGCGGACACGTCTTCACCGTCCAGGACGCGCTGTTCTGGATGTCGTTCATCCTCGCGATCGGGGTGGCCGCGGCGATCATCCCGCCCGACGGCCGCGAGCCCCTGCTGGCCGTCGCGGGCGTCGGCATCTATCTGATCGGCCTCGGCGTGCACGCCGGCATCGGACGCCCGCGGCGGCGTTAAGGTACCGGCATGGCTGACGCCGGGCCGATGGTGGCCGATCTGCGCGCCGAGAGCGACGACCTCGACGCGCTCGTCGCCGACCTGCCCGCGGCCCGCTGGACCGAGCCGACGCCCGCACCGGGCTGGACGATCGCCCACCAGATCGGGCACCTGCTGTGGACCGACCGCGTCGCGTTGACCGCCGTCACCGACGAGGCGGCGTTCGCCGCCCTGCTCGAGGAGGCGGCCAAGGACCCGACCGGTTTCGTCGATGCCGGCGCCGAGGAGCTGGCGGCCACCCCGCCCGACAAGCTGCTCGCCGAGTGGCGGCAGACCCGCGCGCGGTTGCACGACGAACTGCTCGCGGTCGCCGACGGGCGCAAGCTGCCGTGGTTCGGGCCGCCGATGAGCGCACCGTCGATGGCCACCGCCCGGCTGATGGAGACCTGGGCGCACGGCCTCGACGTCGCCGACGCGCTCGGCGTACGCCGGCCGGCCACCGCGCGGCTGCGCTCGATCGCGCATATCGGGGTGCGCACCCGCGACTTCGCATTCACCGTCAACGGCCGCCGGCCGCCGACGGAGCCCTTCCGCGTCGAACTGCGCGCACCCGACGGCGACACCTGGAGCTGGGGACCCGAGGACGCCACCCAGCGCGTCACGGGTTCGGCGGAGGACTTCTGCATGCTCGTCACGCAACGGCGGCGGCGGGCAGAGCTGGACACCCGGGCCGAGGGCGCCGACGCCGAGCAGTGGCTCGGCATCGCGCAGGCATTCGCGGGCCCGCCCGGCGCAGGGCGGGGTTAGAGCTCACCGGCCGCGTCGGCCAACCCGTCGCCGTCGCCGTCGGTCAGCTTCGTATCCCACCGGCCGTCGGCGTCGGCGTCGACGAAAGCCAGCCCGGGACTCAGCGCGCGATCGGCCAACCCGTCGCCGTCGCCGTCCACGAGGCGGTCATCGGCCTGCCCGTCGCCGTCGACATCGACCAGCGGTCCACCGGAGTGCTCAACGCCGTCCAGCCCGAACCAGCGCAATTGGCCGGCACGGTCCACGGTCACCGCCCAGGTGCCGGTGCCGTCGTCGGTGAAGTAGGCCGCGTCGGCCCCGGCGTGATCGCGCACCAGGTGCTCGGCGACACCGTCGGCGTCGAGGTCGGCCATCGCGTCGTCGACGAGGCCGTCGCCGTCGAAGTCGATGCCCACCGCGTCGAGCCCACCCTCGCCGTCGACGTCCACATCCGGCGGAGCGGTCCACATCGTGGCCGAGCCGTCACCGTCACTCAGGCAGTAGTCCATGCCCGATCAGACGCTGCGCGGACCCCTCGCGTTCCACCACTTCACCAACTCGTCGACGGCTTCCTCGCGGGACAGCGGGCCGCGGTCCAGCCGCAACTCCTTGAGGTGCTTCCACGCCTCGCCGACCTGCGGCCCGGCCGGGATGCCGAGGATCTCCATGATCTCGTTGCCATTGAGGTCCGGCCGGACCCGGGCAAGGTCCTCCTTCGCGGCCAGTTCGGCGATCCGCTCCTCGAGTTCGTCGTAGTTGGCCTGCAGCCGCGCGGCGCGGCGCATGTTGCGGGTGGTGCAGTCCGCCCGCACCAGCTTGTGCAGCCTCGACAGCAGCGGCCCGGCGTCGGTGACGTAGCGGCGCACCGCCGAGTCGGTCCACTTGCCGCCGCCGTAGCCGTGGAACCGCAGATGCAGATACACGAGCTGCGAGACGTCGTCGACCATCTGCTTGGAGTACTTCAGCGCCCGCATCCGCTTGCGGGTCATCTTCGCGCCGACCACCTCGTGGTGGTGGAAGCTCACGCCGCCGTTGGGCTCGTGCCTGCGGGTCGCCGGCTTGCCGACGTCGTGCAGCAGTGCGGCCCAGCGCAACACCAGGTCGGGCCCCGCGTCCTCGAGCGCGATCGCCTGCTCGAGCACGGTCAGCGAATGCCAGTACACGTCCTTGTGCTGATGGTGCTCGTCGATGGCCATCCGCATCGCGCCCACCTCGGGCAGCACCACCTCGCCAAGGCCGGTCTGCACCATCATGTCGATGCCGGCGACCGGGTCGGCGCCCAGCAGCAGCTTGTCCAGTTCGGCGGCGACCCGCTCGGCGGCGATGCGGCCCAGTTGCGGCGCCATCTCCACCAGCGCCGCGAGCACCCGCGGTGCGACGGAGAACTCCAGCTGCGAGACGAACCGCGCCGCGCGCAGCATGCGCAGCGGATCATCGCCGAACGACACCTCCGGTGCGGCGGGCGTGTCCAGCTCACGGGCGCGCAACGCCGCCAAACCGCCCAGCGGGTCGGCGAATTCGGCGGGTCCGTCGGCGCCGATGCGCACCGCCATCGCGTTGGCGGTGAAATCGCGCCGCACCAGGTCGTCGTGGAGGTTGTCGCCGAAGCGCACCTCGGGATGCCGCGACACCTGGTCATAGGTGTCGGCGCGGAACGTGGTGATCTCCAGTCGCTTGCCGTCCTTGCCGACGCCGAGGGTGCCGAAGTCGATGCCGGTGTCCCACAACGCGTCGGCCCACCCCCGCAGGAACTGCTGCATCTGCTCGGGGCGGGCGTCGGTGGTGAAGTCGAGATCCGCCGCGTCGGACAGCCGACCGAGCAACGCATCGCGCACACTGCCGCCGACGAGGAACAGCTCGTGTCCCGCTTCAGCGAACACGCGGCCGATATCGCGCAGCACGTCGCCGTGGCGGTTCAGCGCAACTTGCGCGGTGGCAAGCAGTTCGGCGTCGGTCGCGGATTCGGGCACGTTCCGACAGCCTAGTCAGGCGACGATCAAGCGGCCCCCGGGCCGCGATGAGGAGCCGGACCATCCGACTTCAGTCAGGCGACGATCAAGCGGCCCCCGGGCCGCGATGAGGAGCCGGAGGATCACACGAATGTGCAACGGCTCTGTCACGACCGGTGAGTGCGGGGGGAGCGAATGTCGGTGGCAGCTACTATCGCTTGGGTGTCGGACGGCGAACAGGCCAAACCACGACGGCGCCGCGGGCGACGTCGCGGCCGACGCGCGGCCGGTCCGCCGGAGGCCGCGGCCGAGCAGGGCAACCGTCCCGTACCGGGCCCGCATCACAACAACGGCGCCGCACCTGCCCATAAGGACACCAACGGCGGCCAGCCGAAGAAGTCCCGCCCCCGCCGCCCACCCGACCGGCTGCGCACGGTGCACGAGACCTCGGCGGGCGGGCTGGTCATCGACGGCATCGACGGGCCCAAGGACAGTCAGGTCGCCGCGCTGATCGGGCGCATCGACCGGCGCGGCCGGATGCTCTGGTCGCTGCCCAAGGGCCACATCGAGAAGGGTGAGACCGCCGAACAGACCGCCGTGCGCGAAGTCGCCGAGGAGACCGGCGTGCAGGGCAGCGTGCTCGCCGCGCTCGGCAGCATCGACTACTGGTTCGTCACCGAGGGCCGCCGGGTGCACAAGACCGTGCACCACTATCTGATGCGGTTCCTCGGCGGCGAGCTCTCCGACGAGGACCTCGAGGTCACCGAGGTGGCGTGGGTGCCCCTCAAGGAACTGCCGTCGCGGCTGGCCTACGCCGACGAACGCCGGCTCGCCGAGGTCGCCGGGGAACTCATCGACAAACTGCACTCCGACGGTGAGTCGGCGCTGCCGCCACTCCCCCGCTCGGCCCCGCGGCGTCGGCCCCAGACGCATTCGCACACCCGCCGTCGTCCTGACGGAACCGCACAACCGTCCCTGGAGGCCGAGCGGTGGGGGCAAACGGAGCCCGGCCGGCGGACGAACGGCTGCGGACAGGGCCCGTGACCTCTACCGGGGCGGAATCGCGCATACGCCCCGTCGCACTGCTGCGGCTGCTCGCCGCGCTGACCCTGCTGATGCTGACCGTTGTGCCGGTCGCCCTCCCCCGCGCCGCCGCCGGCCAGCCGGGTTCCACGCCCTTCCTGCAGGTGCGCATCGACCGCGTGACCCCCGACGTGGTGACCACCACCAGCGAGCCCATCGTCACGGTCACCGGCACCGTGCTCAACGTCGGCGACCGCCTGGTGCGCGACGTGGTGGTGCGGCTCGAGGACGCCGCGGCCGTCACCACGTCGGCGGGCTTGCGCAGCAACCTCGCCGGCAACGTCGACCAGTTCGAGCCTGTCGGCGACTTCGTCACCCTCGCCCCGGAACTGCCTCGGGGACAACAGGTCCCGTTCATCCTGTCCTACCCGCTGCGGTCGGCGGACCGGCCGTCGCTGAGCATCGAGCAGCCGGGCGTGTACCCGGTGATGGTCAACGTCAACGGCACCCCCGACTACGGCGAACCCGCCCGGCTCGACGACGCGCGCTTCCTGCTTCCGGTGCTCGGCGTGCCACCCGACCCGGCTTCCGACGCGGCGGACACGGTGAGCGCCGTCGAGGCGCCCGACATCTCCAAACCGGTGCAGACGACGCTGCTGTGGCCGATCGCCGACCGGCCCAGGCTCGCCGCGGGCGCTCCGGGGGGCACCACCCCGGTGCGGTTGATCGACGACGACCTCGCCGCCTCGCTGGCCACCGGCGGCCGCCTGGACACTCTGCTGTCCGCGGTCGAGTTCGCCACCAGCGCGCAGGTGGATCCCGACGGGCGGGTCAGGGCGGCGACCTGCCTGGCCGTCGACCCCGATCTGCTGGTCACCGTCAACGCCATGACCACCGGGTACGTCGTCAATGACGGACCCGACGCCGGCCGCGGCACCCCGACGCGGCCCGGCACCGGACATGACGCCGCCATCGCGTGGCTGAACCGGCTCAAGCTGCTGGCGGTCCGGATGTGCGTCGCGCCGACGATCTACGCTCAGGCCGACCTCGACGCGCTGCGCCGCGTCGGCGACCGCGGCCTGAGCGCGATCGCCACCATCACCGCGGGCGATATCGTCGACCAGATCCTCGGTGTCGCGTCGGTGCGGGGCGCCACGCTCGTCGGCGACGGCCCGCTCACCGGACCCGCCGTGCGACTGTTGTCCGACCAGCGACCCACGGTGGCCATCGCCGCCGCTCAACCGGAGGCCGACGACGGCTCGGGCACCCGCGGGCCCGACACCGCGCCGGTGCGCTACACCCCTCAACTCGTCGCCGCGCCGTTCGACCCGGCTGTCGGCGCGGCGCTGGCCGGTGCGGGCACCGATCCGGTCACGCCGTCGTATCTCGATCCCTCGCTCGAGATTCCACTGCACCACGACTCCGAGGTGGCACGCAGGCAGAACGCACTCGGGGCGCTGCTGTGGCGCGGTTTGGACCCCGACGTCGCGCCGCGCAGCCAGATCCTGATGCCGCCGATGGCGTGGAACCTGCGACCCGACGACGCGCGGGCGGTGTTCACCGCGGTGGCCACCGCGATCAACGCCGGGCTGGCCCAGCCCCGCCCGCTCACCACCGTCATCGCCGAAGGCAATGCCATAGCGCCGCAACAGGTTTCACCGATGCCCGGCGACGAGCTCGGTGATCCCGACGGCCGTATCGACGATGCGGTGGTGTCGGGCATATCCGCGGTGACCGGTCGGCTGTGGGGGCTGACCGCGGCGCTGACCACCGACGCCCGCACCGGCCTGTCCGGCTATTCCTACACCGCGCCGCTGCGCGAGGACATGCTGCGCGCGCTGAGCCAGTCGGTTCCGCCCGACGCGCGCAACGGTCTCGCGCAGCAGCGGCTGACGACCGTCGGCGACACCGTCGACGACCTGTTCGACGCGGTCACCGTGGTCAACCCCGGCGGCTCGTACACGCTGGCCACCGAGCGCAGCCCGCTGCCGCTCGCGCTGCGCAACGACCTTCCGGTGCCGATCCGCGTGCGGCTCAACGTCGAGGCGCCCCCCGGCATGACGGTGACCGACATGGGCGAGCTCGAACTGCCGCCGGGCTACCTGCCGCTGCGGGTTCCGGTCGAGGTGCACTTCACCCAGCGGTTCGCCGTCGACGTCGCGTTGCGCACCGCCGACGGGCTGCCGCTCGGCGAGCCCGTGCGGCTGTCGGTGCACTCGAACGCCTACGGCAAGGTGCTGTTCTTCATCACGCTGTCGGCGGGCGCGGTGCTGGTGCTCCTGGCCGGCCGTCGGTTGTGGCACCGCTTCCGCGGCCAGCCTGACCCGGCCGACCTCGACCGCCCCGATCCGCTCGAGGTCGCGCTGCACTACGACGACGACTCCGCCGACCCGCCGCTGAGCCCGGCCGGCCGCGACGGACCGACCGGCAGGCAGACGTGAGCACCGCCGGGCCGCGCGCGCCCCGCCAGCCACCGCCGCGGTTGCGCCGCGGGCCGGCACCGCGGCGGGGCGCCGGGCGGCCAGAACTGTCGGACTCCGCCGTCGTCTCCCGCTCCTGGGGCATGGCGGTCGCCACGCTGGTCAGCAGGCTCACCGGCTTCGCGCGCATCGTGTTGCTCGCGACGATCCTCGGCGCCGCGCTGTCCAGTGCCTTCTCGGTCGCCTACCAGTTGCCGAACCTGATCGCCGCGCTGGTGCTGGAGGCGACGTTCACCGCGATCTTCATCCCGGTCCTGGCGCGGGCCGAGCGCGACGATCCCGACAACGGCACCGCGTTCGTCCGCCGCCTCGTCACGCTGGCCACCACGCTGTTGCTGATCACCACCGTCCTGTCGGTGACCTCGGCGCCGCTGCTCGTCGACCTCATGCTCGGCGGGGACCCCGAGGTCAACCGTGACCTGACGACCGCGTTCGCCTTCCTGCTCTTGCCGCAGGTGCTGTTCTACGGGCTGTCGTCGGTGTTCATGGCGATCCTCAACACGCGCAACGTGTTCGGGCCGCCGGCGTGGGCGCCGGTGTGTAACAACCTGGTGGCCCTGGCCACGCTCGGCCTGTATGTCGTTGTGCCGGGCGAGCTCTCGCTCGACCCGGTGACGATGGGCAACGCGAAGCTGCTCGTGCTGGGCATCGGCATGACGCTGGGCACGGTGACCCAGGTGCTGGTGCTGCTGGTCGCGATCCGCAGGGAACGCATCAGCCTGCGGCCGCTGTGGGGCATCGATGACCGGATGAAGCAGTTCGGCGCGATGGCGGCGGCCATGGTGGCGTACGTGCTGATCAGCCAGATCGGCCTGATCATCGGCAACCGGATCGCCAGCGGCGCTGCGGCTTCCGGGCCGGCGATCTACAACTACACCTGGTTGGTGCTGCAGCTGCCGTTCGGCATGATCGGCGTGACGGTGCTGACGGTGGTGATGCCGCGGCTGAGCCGCAACGCCGCCGCCAACGACCAGCGCGCCGTGCTCGCCGACCTCTCGCTGGCCACCCGGCTGACGATGGTGACGCTGATCCCGATCGTGGCGATGATGACCGTCGGCGGGCCGGCGATCGGCAGCGCGCTGTTCGCCTACGGCAACTTCGGCGAGGTCGACGCCGGCTACCTCGGCATGGCGATCACCCTGTCGGCGTTCACGTTGGTCCCGTATGCCCTTGTGCTGCTTCAGCTTCGGGTGTTCTATGCCCGCGAGCAGCCGTGGACGCCGATCCTGCTGATCGTCGTGATCACCACGGTGAAGGTCGTCGCCTCGCTGATCGCGCCGCACCTCACCGACGACCCCGACCTGGTGGCCGGCTATCTCGGCACCGCCAACGGCCTCGGCTTCCTGGCCGGCGCGACGGTCGGCTACTTCCTGTTGCGGTCCAACCTCGACCCGCCCGACGGGCGGCTGATCAACCTGCAGGTGGTGCGCACGATCCTGGTCACCATCTCCGCGTCGCTGATCGCGGGCATGACCGCCCACGTCGCCGACCAGTTGCTCGGGCTGGAGGCGTTGACCCGCAACTGGGGCGGCGGCGGGTCGCTGCTGCGGTTGCTGGTGCTCGGGTTGATCATGGTGCCGATCATCGCGGGGGTGATGTTGGCCGCGAAGGTGCCCGACGCGCAGGACGCGCTGGCGTGGGTGCGACGGCGGCTAGGGCGGGGCCCCCGAGGGCGGGAGACGGTAGCCGCGAAGCGACAGACGGCGCCCGACCGGCCACGGGCGCGGAACACCCTCACGTACCCTGATCAGAGGAATTCGTTCGCGTCAGGGCGGCGTCACAGCCCGTCGACCGTCCGGCGTGGACCCCCTGGCTTCGTTGCCGGGGAGCCGATGCGGAAAGGACCAGCGGTGAGCGACGAACCCGCAGGCGGCGCCGCGCCGAGTCCCGACAGCACCGCCACCACCAAGATCCCGCTTCCGGGCGCCGACGAGGTGTCCGCCGACGACTTCCGGCCCGATGTTCCCGAGCCGGAGCACACCGTCGAGTTTCCCGCCGGAGCCGCCCAGCCGGCGACATCGGATACCGGGGCCGATTCCGGGGCCGGTTTCGAGGCCAACGGAACCGCCCGTATCCCGGTGTCGGGCCGGCCGCCCGCCGACTACGGCGGTGATCCCACCCGCGAGCCGCTGGCCTTCGATCCGCCCCGCGAACCGGCCATCGAGGCCGCCACCTCGGACGAGGACGTCCACCTGATCCCCGGCGCCGTGATCGGCGGCGGCCGGTACCGGCTGCTGGTCTTCCACGGCGGCCCGCCCTCCCTGCAGTTCTGGCAGGCGCTGGACACCGCGCTGGATCGGCAGGTCGGGTTGACGTTCGTCGACCCCGACAACACCCTGCCCGACGACGAGCTGCGCGACATCCTCGCGCGCACCCAGAAACTCGGCCGCATCGACATGCCCGGCATCGCCCGCGTGCTCGACGTCGCCAACACCGGCTCGGGCGGACTGGTGGTCTCGGAGTGGATCCGCGGCGGGTCGCTGGCCGAGGTGGCCGAGACGTCGCCGTCGCCCATCGGCGGGGCCAGGGCCATCCAGTCGCTGGCCGCGGCGGCCGAGGCCGCGCACCGCTCGGGCGTCGCACTGTCGATCGATCACCCCAGCCGTATCCGGGTCAGCATCGAGGGCGATGTCGCGCTGGCCTTCCCCGCGACCCTGACCGGTGCGACACCGGAGGACGACATCCGCGGCATCGGCGCGGCGCTGTACGCCCTGCTGGTCAACCGCTGGCCGCTGGAGGAGGCCGGGGTGCCCAGCGGGTTGGCGCAGGCCGAACTCGACGCCGCGAACCAGCCGATCGAACCGCGTGCCGTCGACCGGCACATCCCGTTCCAGATCTCGGCGGCCGCCGCCCGCGCCGTGCAGGAGGGCGGCGGCATCCGCAGTGCGCCGACCCTGCTGAACCTGCTGCAGCAGGCGACGGCCATCGCCGACCGCACCGAGCTGATCTCCCCCGTCGACGAGCCCGGGCCCGCCCCGGCGCGCCGCCGCGGCGGTGCCGACGAGGACCCGGACATGCTGGCCCGCCGCCGCAAGCAGCTGATGGTGGGGCTGGGCGTCGGCGGGGTGATCATCGTGGTCGCGCTGATCGCCTTGGCGACGGTGCTGAGCAGCATCTTCGGCGACGTCGGGGACGGTCTGGGCGGGGACGAACTGGGCCTCAACGCGCCGAGCACGTCCGAGTCGGCCGACGGTTCGGCGGGCAATGCCGTCAAACCGGTTCAGGCGACGGTGTTCTCGCCCGAAGGTGAGGCCGATGCGCCGGCGCTGGCCGGTCTGGCGATCGACGGCGACGACACCACGGTGTGGCCGATCGACACCTACACCGACCCCGAGCCCTTCCCGAACTTCAAGAACGGCGTCGGCCTGATCCTGCAGCTGCCGCAGCCCACCACCGTGGGTGAGGTCGACATCGACGTCAACAGCACCGGCACCGCGGTTGAGATCCGCTCGGCACAGACGCCGACCCCGTCGTCGCTGGACGACACCACAGTGCTGACTCCCGCCACGCAGCTGAAGCCCGGTGAGAACACGGTCAAGGTCGACGGCGCGGCGCCGACGTCGAACCTGCTGGTCTGGGTGTCGACGCTGGGCCAGGTGAACGGCGAGAGCCGCTCCGACGTCGCCGAGATCACGGTGAAGGCGGCGTCCTAGCGTCGGCGGTCCATCCCCAGCCGGACAAAGATGTGTCCGGACCCGCCCGCGGCGCGCCTTAGTGTTCGGCTGTGGGCAGCTTCGAGGCCGATCAACGGCGCAGTGACGCTGAGTTGCTCGCCGCGCACATCGCCGGGGACCGGTACGCCTTCGAGGAGCTGTTCTACCGCCATCACCGCCAGCTGTACCGGCTCGCCAGGATCACCAGCCGCAACCCCGAGGACGCCGCCGACGCGCTGCAGGACGCGATGCTCAAGGCGCACTGCAAGGCGCCCGCGTTCCGGCACGACTCCGCCGTCAGCAGCTGGCTACACCGCATCGTGGTGAACTCGTGTCTGGACCGGCTGCGGCGCAACAAGGTTCGGCCCACCGAGTCGCTGCCCGAATCCGACGTCTGCCCCATCGGAGACCCGGCGCCGCACGTCGACACCGCGATCGTCGTCGAGCGCGCGCTGATGCTGTTGCCCGTCGAGCAGCGCGCCGCGGTGGTGGCCGTCGACATGCAGGGCTACACCGTGGCCGAGACCGCGCGCATGCTCGGCGTGCCCGAAGGCACGGTCAAGAGCCGCTGCTCGAGGGCGCGGGCCCGGCTCGCCGAGGCGTTGGACTTCTTCGACCTCGGAGCCGCCGCCGGCCGTCGCGCCGACTGAGCGCGGAACCGTGCCGGCTTGGCGGCCGTCCAAGGCTTCGTGGTGGAAACTGGCTGACGATGGACCCCGGCACCGACGACGGCACCGACGGCGGCGCGGATCCGGCGATCGAGCGGGTCCGCCGTGAGTTGGCGTACCTCGGTCGCGACGCGGCGTCGGCACCCGACGTGCCCGCCGAGGTGACGGCGCGGATCGGCGCCGCGCTGCGGACCGCACCGGCCCATGGCATCCCGCGTCCCCGCATGCGCCGCGCACATCTGATCGGGCTCCTCGTCGGCCTGCTCGCGGTGGTGGTCGGGGTGATCGTCGCCGCATCGGTGCTCCTCCAGGAGTCGTCGTCCCGGTTCCCCGCGGGTCCCACGGCCGAGAAGATCACGGTGACCCGGCCCGCTGCGGCGTTCCCGCTGGCCGAACCGGACATCCTCGCCCTGCTCACCGCGCAGCCCGAGTACGGCCCGTTGTCGGACACCCAGCGGCGCGCCTCCTGCCTCCAGGGGCTGGGCTATCCCCCGGGCACGCCGGTGCTCGGTGCGCGGTGGCTGGCCGGCGACCGCGTGGTGCTGGTATTGCCAGGAAGGTCGCCCGAGATCCTCGCCGTGCTGCTGGTTGAGCCGCACTGCAACGCGGCACACAGCGGGCTAACGGCCGACACCGTGGTCAGGCGACCGTAGTCTGACGGGCAGCTTCCCCGGGAACACCGGGGCTTACGCTGGTGTTTGTATCCGTGCCGAGAGCAATCGGCAGAAAGGCGCTCATGACCACCACCTCACCGGTTCATGACCTGATCATCATCGGATCCGGCCCCGCTGGGTACACCGCCGCCATCTACGCCGCCCGGGCGCAGCTGTCGCCGCTGGTCTTCGAGGGCACCCAGTTCGGCGGTGCGCTGATGACCACCACGGAAGTGGAGAACTTCCCCGGTTTCCGCAACGGCATCACCGGCCCGGAACTCATGGACGAGATGCGCGAGCAGGCGCTGCGCTTCGGCGCGGACCTGCGGATGGAAGACGTCGACGCGGTCTCGCTCGACGGCCCGGTCAAGACCGTAACCGTCGGCGGCGAGACTCATCGGGCCCGCGCCGTCATCCTGGCGATGGGCGCCGCCGCCCGCCACCTCGGCGTGCCCGGCGAGGATGCCCTGCTCGGGATGGGCGTGAGCACCTGCGCCACCTGTGACGGTTTCTTCTTCCGCGACGAGGACATCATCGTGGTCGGCGGCGGCGACTCGGCCATGGAGGAAGCCACGTTCCTCACCCGCTTCGCCCGCAGCGTCACGCTGGTGCACCGTCGCGAGGAATTCCGCGCGTCGCGGATCATGCTGGAGCGCGCGCGGGCCAACGAGAAGATCACCTTCCTGCTCAACACCGAGGTTCTCGAGATCGAGGGCAGCCCCAAGGTGAGCGGAGTTCGGTTGCGCAACAAGCTCACCGGTGAGGAATCGAAGATGGCCGTCACCGGTGTCTTCGTCGCCGTCGGGCACGACCCGCGCTCCGACCTGGTGCGCGGCCAGCTCGACCTCGACTCCGACGGCTACGTCCAGGTGCGGTCCGGCACCACCAGCACATCGATCGAAGGCGTCTTCGCCGCAGGCGATCTCGTCGACCGCACCTACCGCCAGGCCATCACCGCGGCGGGCACCGGCTGTTCGGCGTCCATCGACGCCGAGCGCTGGCTTGCCGAAACCGGTGTCGGCCCAAGCGATGAAGAGATCACCGCCCCCGTCTGATAGGAGCATCACCATGGCCGACGCCACCGGCACCTCTGGCACCTCTACGGTCGCCGTGACCGACGACTCGTTCTCCGACGACGTGCTGTCCAGCAGCACACCGGTACTGGTCGACTTCTGGGCGACGTGGTGCGGTCCGTGCAAGATGATCGCTCCGGTGCTCGAGGAGATCGCCGCCGAGAAGGCCGGCCAGTTGACCGTCGCCAAACTCGACGTCGACGCCAACCCGGCCACGGCGCGCGACTTCCAGGTCGTCTCGATCCCCACCCTCATCGTGTTCAAGGACGGCGCGCCGGTGAAGCGCATCGTGGGCGCAAAAGGCAAGGCCGCGCTGCTGCGCGAGCTCAGCGACGTGGTCTAGGCGGGGTGCAGCCGCCCCGATTCGGCGGCCGGACACCGGCCTGGGGTTTTCTTGAATGGGCGGCGTGTCTGCGACAATCGTGCCAGCCTGTCAATATCGTCAGCGCCACCGCGCAGCTGACAAACCGTGACCGAAAGGCCGCATATGTCCAGTCTGCGTCGCGGTGACCGCGGGGGTGCGGTCACCGAGATCCGGGCTGCGCTGGCCGCGTTGGGGATGCTCGACAACCCGGACGAGGAGATCACCACCGGCAAGCACGTCGCCGTGGACGTGTTCGACAACGAACTCGACCACGCGGTACGCGCTTTCCAGCAGCACCGCGGATTGCTGGTCGACGGAATCGTCGGCGAGGCGACCTACCGTGCCCTGAAGGAGGCGTCGTACCGCCTGGGTGCCCGCACGCTGAGTCACCAGTTCGGCGCACCGATGTTCGGCGACGACGTGGCCACTCTGCAAGCGCGACTTCAGGATCTCGGTTTCTACACCGGCCTCGTCGACGGACACTTCGGTCTGACGACGCACAACGCCCTGATGTCCTACCAGCGCGAGTACGGCCTGTACCCCGACGGGATCTGTGGCCCAGAGACATTGCGCTCCTTGTACTTCTTGGGCTCACGCGTGACCGGTGGCTCGCCCCATGCGATCCGGGAAGAGGAACTGGTGCGCACCTCGGGCCCCCGGCTGTCCGGCAAGCGCATCATCATCGACCCGGGCCGCGGGGGCGACGACCACGGGCTGATCATGCAGGGTGTCGGCGGCCCGATCAGCGAGTCGGACATCCTGTGGGACTTGGCGAGTCGGCTCGAGGGCCGGATGACCGCGATCGGCATGGAGACGTTCCTGTCGCGCCCGGCGAACCGGGCACCGTCGGATGCCGAACGCGCCGCGACCGCCAACTCCGTCGGCGCCGACCTGATGATCAGCCTGCGGTGCGCCACCCAGCCCAGCCCGGCCGCCAACGGCGTCGCATCGTTTCACTTCGGCAACTCGCACGGCTCGGTATCCACGATCGGGCGCAACCTCGCCGACTTCATCCAGCGAGAAGTAGTGGCGCGCACCGGCTTACGCGACTGCCGCACCCATGGGCGAACCTGGGATCTGCTGCGCCTGACGCGGATGCCGACCGTGCAGGTCGACGTCGGCTACATCACCAATCCGCGCGACCGCGGCATGCTGGTGTCCACCCAGACCCGCGACTCGGTCGCCGAAGGCATCCTGGCCGCGGTGAAACGGCTCTATCTGCTCGGCAAGAACGACCGTCCCACAGGGACTTTCACGTTTGCCGAGCTGCTGGCGCACGAGCTGTCGGTCGAACAGGCCGGCCGGGTCAGTCCCTCTTAATCACCGATACCGGGCTCGCGCCTGCTCCCACCGGCTGCTGGAGCTGCGCGGCCTCCAGCAGTCGCTCGAGCGCCGCTTCCACGTCGGCCTTCCAGCCCAGTCCCTGCTCGAGCTCGAGCCGCAGCCGGGGGAAGTAGCGGTGCTGTGCCACCACGACGAACCCGGCATCGCGCAGCAGATCGACGTCGAGCACGCACTGCTCGACCGAGCAGTCCCCCAGCACCTCGACGACGGGCCGCAGCGCGGGCGTCATCACCGCCGGTGCGTGCAACTCGCTGACCTCCGCGGTGTGGCCGAACGCCTCCAGCGCGCGGGCGCCACGCCGGACCAGGTCGCCGACCACAGCGGCGATCAGGCTGCGCGGTATCCCCTCGGCATCCGCACCGGACTCCACCCCCAGCGACGTGAGTAGCACGGCGTCGGCACTGACCGGGCCGGTCGGAAAACGCTGCGCCCGGGGCACCGCTCCCGGCGGCGCGTAGAACGCGTATCCCAGGCAGGCTTCGTCACCGGTGAGCTCCGCGGGCTCGTCCCCGGCGCCCGCGGGGCACTGCACCGCGATCTGACCGCACGACCCCCACTCGAGCATGACCATCGACAGCCATGCTTCCTTCTCGAACTCGGGGTCGGACAGCTGGTCGTCGGCGGCCAAGGTGAGCGGATCGACCTCCCAGTACACGCACCGGCGGGCGTGCTTGGGCAGCTGCTCGAAGGCTTCGAGCCGCAGGGGCGTGATACGTGCCGTCACTAGACTCCCCGGGTCCTGCGCGATTCGGAAACGCGCGGTTGCCCCTCCAGGATAGAAGGCCGCGGCGTCGGCGGCCCCGTTTCCCCGTCCGGCGCGACGGTCCTCCGAGCGAGGTGCGAAACATGTTGCCACACAGCGGGATTCCTTCTGCATGCGCGCCGGGCCCGGTCAGGTGTCACAGTGACGTAATTCCCGTGTGTCGCCGGTCAGCGCTCGGCGGCGCTCATCAAGTCGACAATGCGCTGAAGGTCGTCGACCGACCCGAACTCCACCACGATCTTGCCTTTGCGTTTGCCGAGGCTCACGGTGACGCGGGTGTCGAACGCCGTCGAGAGTCGCTCAGCAACGTCCTGCAGGCCCGGCATGCTGATCGGCTTGCGCTTCGGGGCCGCGGGGGTCACCGGGCCCGCGTGGTTCGCCAGCGTCACGGCTTCCTCGGTGGCCCGCACGGACAGCCCCTCGGCCACGATCCGGGCGGCGAGTTCCTCCTGCTGCTCTGGGGTTCCCTCGAGCGACAACAGGGCGCGGGCGTGCCCGGCCGAGAGCACGCCGGCAGCGACGCGGCGCTGCACCGCGATGGGCAGGCGCAGCAGCCGGATCATGTTCGAGATCAACGGGCGCGAGCGGCCGATGCGGGCCGCCAGTTCGTCGTGGGTGACGCCGAATTCGTCGAGCAGCTGCTGGTACGCGGCCGCCTCTTCCAAGGGGTTCAGCTGGACGCGGTGGATGTTCTCGAGGAGGGCGTCGCGGAGCATGTTGTCGTCGCCGGTCTCCCGGACGATCGCCGGAATGGTGGCGAGGCCGGCCTCCTGGGCGGCGCGCCAACGCCGCTCCCCCATGACGAGTTGATAGCGCGGGGCACCCGGCTGAGCATCCGTCAGCGCGCGGACCACGATCGGCTGCATGAGGCCGAACTCGCGGATGGAGTGCACGAGTTCGGCGAGCGCCTCCTCGTCAAAGACCTGCCGCGGCTGACGCGGATTGGGCTCGATGGACGACGGGTCGATCTCCCGATAGACCGCCCCGACGGCGGAGGCGTCGGTCGGTCCGCCGATGACGACGTCGGCGGCCGCGTCGCCCAGACGGGGACCGATCGAGGACTGGTCGCCATCCGCGGGTCCGGTGGGGATCAGCGAGGCGAGCCCCCGGCCGAGGCCACTGCGCTTGCGTGCGGGTTGGGTCATGTCCGGTCTCCTGTTCGAGCAACCACTATTCGGCGTTCTGGCGCGGTCTGGGGTTCTTCGCGCAAGCTCTCATCGCCGCTCCGCAATCTCGCGGCTGGCATCGAGATAGCTCATCGCCCCGCGAGAGCCGGGGTCGTAGTCCAGGATCGTCATCCCGTAGCCGGGTGCCTCGGACACCTTGACGCTGCGCGGGATGACGGTGCGGAGCACCTTGTCCCCGAAGTGGCCTCGGACATCTGAGGCGACCTGGTCGGCCAGCTTGGTCCGACCGTCGTACATCGTGAGGATCACGGTCGACACGTCGAGCGCCGGGTTGAGATGAGCCTTGACCATCTCGATGGTGCGCATCAGCTGGCCCACCCCCTCCAGCGCGTAGTACTCGCACTGGATCGGGATCAGCACCTCGGGTGCCGCGACGAACGCGTTGATGGTCAGCAGGCCCAGTGACGGCGGGCAGTCGATGAAGACGTAGTCGAAGTTGTAGTCCTGCAGGCTCGCCAGCGCGGAGCGCAGCCGGCCCTCGCGCGCCACCATGCTGACCAACTCGATCTCAGCGCCGGCAAGGTCGATGGTGGCGGGCACGCAGTAGAGGCGCTCACTGTGCGGGCTGCGCTGCAGCGCGTCCCGCAGCGAGATCTCGCCGATCAGCACCTCATAGGAGGACGGGGTACCGGGACGGTGTTCGACGCCCAGCGCGGTGCTCGCGTTGCCCTGCGGATCCAGATCGATGACAAGAGTCTGTAGTCCCTGCAGTGCGAGGGCGGCCGCGACGTTGACCGCGGTGGTCGTCTTGCCGACGCCGCCCTTCTGGTTCGCGATCGTGAAGACGCGTTGCCGCTCCGGCCGCGGAAGCGTGCCCTTGGCCGCGGCGTGCAGCAACCGGACGGCGCGTTCGGCCTCCGCGCCGATCGGGGTGTCGAGGCCGACTGCCTCGGTCCATCCGCGGTCCGGCGCGGGCGTTTCGGTCCATGTTTCACGTGAAACGTCGGAGCCGGCCGCACCGGCCACCGGCTCAGGCGTCCCACCGGGGGCCGCGCTCATCCTCTTCTCCTGCCCGTCGAACGGTGCGCGACCGGCCTCTGCCGTCGTGCCACGACCACGGTCGCGGGAGGATCCAAGTAGTCCGCGCCACACCTCATCACCCTTACATCGGCCGCCCCGAGCGACGTCATCACACGCCGGTGGTCACGGATCTCTTCCTCGGCTCGCTCGCCCTTCATGGCGAACATGAGGCCATCGGCACGCAACAACGGCATGCTCCATCGCGTCAGCTTGTCCAGGGAGGCCACCGCCCTGGAAACGACCGCGTCCATCTCCCCCACCTGTTCTCTCACCGCCGGCTCCTCGGCTCGTCCGCGGACCACCGCCACCTCCAGGCCGAGCTCGTCGACCACCTCATGGAGAAAGTCGCTGCGGCGCAGAAGAGGCTCGATCAACGTCACCTTCAGGTCGGGCCGAACCATCGCCAACGGTATCCCGGGGAGTCCCGCCCCACTACCGATGTCGGCGACCCGGGCCGCCCGCGGCATCAGTTCGCCGACGGCGGCGCTGTTGAGTACGTGGCGGTCCCAGAGGCGATCGACCTCGCGCGGACCGATCAAGCCGCGCTCCACCCCGGCGCCGGCCAGGATCGACGCATACCGCTCCGCGTGCTCCAGATGAGAACCGAACAAGGCGCCGGCCGCCTTGGGCGTCGCCGGCGCCTCGCTGTGTTTCACGTGAAACATCCTCCGGGAACTCATGCCGGACGGACGCCGGCCAGACGAACTACACCGATGTAACTCAGTTCAGTCGGCCAGCACGACGACGCGGCGCGCAGGTTCCACACCCTCGCTCTCGCTGTGCACACCGTCGACAGCCGCCACCGCGTCGTGCACGATCTTGCGCTCGAACGGCGTCATGGGCGCGAGCTCTTCGCGCTCCCCGGTCTCCAGCACCCGGTGCGCGACCTTGTCGCCCAGCGCGGCCAACTCGTCGCGCCGCCGGCGGCGCCACCGCGCGATGTCCAGCATCAGCCGGCTGCGCTCGCCCGTCTTCTGATGCACCGCGAGCCGCGTCAGTTCCTGCAACGCGTCGAGCACCTCGCCCTTGCGCCCGACCAACTTGTTCAGGTCGCCGCCGCCGTCGATGCTGACGACCGCGCGGTCGCCCTCGACGTCGAGGTCGATGTCGCCGTCGAAGTCGAGGAGGTCCAACAGCTCCTCCAGATAGTCGCCCGCGATCTCGCCCTCCGCGACCAACCGCTCCTCCAGGTCGTCCTCGACGACCGTCGCGGTCCCCTGCTCCTCACCGCGCTCTGCGGTATCAGCGTCAGTCATGACTGCCTCTCTCATCCACGTGATCCACCCTTGCGGGTCAGCGTTTGCGTTTCTTCGGGCGCGCGCCCGGCCGGGGATTGGCTCCGGGGCGCGGGGTGCGGTTGTTCGCACCCGTCGTCGTCTTGCCGGGCCGAGCGCTCGCCGGTTTCTCCTCAACCGCACTGTCGCCGGTGTCGCCGTCGGTGCTCTCGGTGCCCGCGCTGTCGGTGATGTCCGGAGACGCCGGGGTGGACTTGCGGTCGCGCTTGGGCTTGGCGCCGGGCGCCGGGGCGTTCTTCGCCTGTCGCTCCTGAGCGGCGAGCTTCTTCGCCTCTTCTTCCTTCTCGATCTTGCCGAACACGTAGTGCTGCTGACCGAAGGTCCAGATGTTGTTCGCCAACCAGTACATGATCACGGCCAGCGGCAGGAACGGCCCGCCGACCACGACGCCGAGCGGGAAGACGTACAGCGCCAGCTTGTTCATCATCGCGGTCTGCGGATTGGCGGCGGCCTCGGGACTCTGCCGCGCCACCGACGCTCGGCTGTTGAAGTACGTCGCAATGCCCGCGAGGATCATGAACGGCACGCCCACCGCGATCACCGCGGCGCGGTTGAACTCCGTGAACGCCTCCAGGCCGTGCTGCTGGATCATCGTCGCGCCCAGCGGCGCACCGAACAGGTTGGCATCGAGGAAGTGTCCGACGTCGGTCGCGCTGAAGATGTAGTTGCCCAGCGAACGGTTCTCCTCCACCGACAACCCGAGCCGGCCGATACCGGTCTGGGTCCGGTTGAACGACATCAGCACGTGGTACAGCCCCAGGAAGACCGGGATCTGCGCCAGCATCGGCAGGCATCCGAGGATCGGGTTGAAGCCGTGCTCGCGCTGCAGCTTCTGCATCTCCAGCGCCATCCGCTGGCGGTCCTTGCCGTACTTCTTCTGCAGCGCCTTGATCTGCGGCTGCAACTCCTGCATCTGACGCGTCGTGCGGATCTGCCGGACGAACGGCTTGTAGAGCAGCGCGCGCAGGGTGAAGACGAGGAACATCACCGACAGCGCCCAGGCGAAGAAGTTGTCCGGACCCAGCAGGAAGCCGAACAGCTTGTACCAGACCCACATGATCGCCGACACCGGGTAATAGATGATGTCGAGGCTGAACCAGTTAAACACGCGTCTCGCTTCCTGATCGCAGTGCCGGGTCATCCCCGATCACGTCGGCCGGGGCCCGGTCGGCTTCGCCTGCGCGGGCGCATGATTCGTGCGCGTCGCCGGGGCGCTCCGGTATCGGGTCCCATCCTCCCTTATGCCATGGTCCACATTTCAGCAGCCGGATGACCGCCAGCCACCCACCGCGCACCAGCCCGTACTCGCTCAGCGCGTCGACGGCGTACTGACTGCACGTCGGGGTGAACCGGCACGTCGGCAACCGCAGTGGCGAGACGGTGTGCCGGTACAGCTGGATCAGATAGACGACACCGCGGACCGCGATCGCACCCGGCCGTCTCACCGGCCCGCCTCACTCTTCGGGCGCGTCCGACGCAGCGCGGTGCGCAGTTCCTGTTCCAGTCGCGCGGAGATCGCGTGCCGGCTACTCGGCAAGGCACGGATCACCACGCGGTCCGCCGGGTCCAATTCGTCGATCACCGTGAGCGCCACATGACGCAGCCGCCGGGCCACGCGGTGCCGTTGCACCGCGCTGCCCACCGATTTCGACACCACCAGACCGATCCGTGGCCCGTCGAACGTAGTCGCACGCGATGCGTGCACGACGAGGTCGGGCTGCACCGCCCGCACCCCTTTACTGACCGTGGCCCCGAACTCAGTCGACCGCGTCATCCGGTACCGCACCGGAAGCACCGCGCCAGACCCCGCCTCGAATCACGCAGTCAGCTTGCGACGGCCCTTGCCGCGGCGGTTGGACACGATCGCCCGGCCGGCCCGGGTCCGCATGCGCAGCCGGAACCCGTGCACGCGCGCGCGGCGCCGGTTGTTCGGCTGGAAGGTCCGCTTGCCCTTGGCCACGGCTGTCTCTCCTCTGCGTTTGGCACCCGCAGCCCGAACCGATCAACACGCAGATCGGTGGGACACGGTCGCCGTTGGTAAGCTCGTCCGTCTCGCTTGCTAGCCGGCGCGGTCTCCGGACGGTTCCGGGTCGCAGCCGTATCGCCTCTTGCGGGCGACTGTTCGAGGGTACTGACGAGATTTCGCTGGGTCAAACCTGCTCAGGCGACTGCGCAAACCGTAACAATCGCATCACCCGTCACGGACTCCGGAGGAGCAAAAATCTGCCCCCGCAGAATGTTGCAGAACGGTTGGCACCCGCTCGGAAAACTGTTAGCTTCTGCCAATGCCGATTCGATAACGAAACGGCGACGGACAACGAAGCGAGGATGCCCGACGTGTCGTGAGCCCACAGAACATCGAACCTGTGACGCGCTTCGGCCCGCGGCCTCCCCGCCGGTAGACAACAGAACGACGACGGCTGTCCCATTTCCACAACCTGTGGATAACTTTGTGGACAGATCGTCTTCGTCCCATTGGTCGTCCCTGGATTGGCCTCGAGGGGGTACTCGTCATTGACAGCTGACCCCGACCCACCGTTCGTGGCCGTTTGGAACACGGTCGTGGCCGAACTCAACCGCGGCCCCGAACCCGGCGGAGCTCTTAATGGCGGCAGCCACCTGCCAACCCTCACTCCCCAGCAAAGAGCCTGGTTGAAGCTGGTCAAACCCCTTGTCATCACCGAAGGGTTTGCTCTCCTGTCGGTTCCCTCGCCGTTCGTACAGAACGAGATCGAACGCCACCTACGCGAACCGATCATCTCGGCGTTGAGCCGTCAGCTCGGCCAGCGCGTCGAACTAGGTGTGCGTATCGCCGACCCCGGGACCGACGACACCGACGACGCTCTCAACGGTCTGTCCGCCGTGGCCACCCCGGCCGACGCCGACGAGGTCGACGAGGACCTCGAAGCCCGCGCCAGCGCCGAGGAGAGTTGGCCCACCTACTTCTCCAACCGGCCGCCCAACACGCTCACCGACGACGCCACCGCGGTCAACCTCAACCGGCGCTACACCTTCGACACGTTTGTCATCGGAGCGTCGAACCGGTTCGCTCACGCCGCGACGCTCGCGATTGCTGAGGCGCCGGCCCGGGCGTACAACCCGCTGTTCATCTGGGGCGAGTCCGGGCTCGGTAAAACCCACCTCTTGCACGCGGCAGGCAACTACGCACAACGGTTGTTTCCCGGGATGCGAGTCAAGTACGTCTCGACCGAGGAATTCACCAACGACTTCATCAACTCGCTGCGCGACGACCGTAAGGCGTCCTTCAAGCGCAGCTACCGCGACATCGACGTGCTGCTGGTCGACGACATCCAGTTCATCGAGGGCAAGGAAGGCATCCAGGAGGAGTTCTTCCACACCTTCAACACCCTGCACAACGCCAACAAGCAGATCGTCATCTCCTCGGACCGGCCGCCCAAACAGCTGGCCACCCTCGAAGACCGGCTGCGCACCCGCTTCGAGTGGGGGCTGATCACCGACGTACAGCCGCCCGAGCTCGAGACCCGGATCGCGATCCTGCGCAAGAAGGCGCAAATGGACCGGCTCGACGTGCCCGACGATGTGCTCGAGCTCATCGCCAGCAGCATCGAGCGCAACATCCGCGAACTCGAAGGCGCACTGATCCGGGTGACGGCGTTCGCCTCGCTGAACAAGACGTCCATCGACAAATCCCTGGCCGAGATCGTGCTGCGCGATCTCATCTCCGACGCCAGCACGATGCAGATCAGCACGGCGGCGATCATGGCCGCCACCGCCGAGTACTTCGAGACCAGTGTCGAGGAACTCCGCGGGCCGGGTAAGACCCGCGCGCTCGCGCAGTCGCGACAGATCGCGATGTACCTGTGCCGTGAGCTGACCGACCTGTCGCTGCCCAAGATCGGTCAGGCGTTCGGCCGGGACCACACGACGGTCATGTACGCGGAGAAGAAGATCCGCGGCGAAATGGCCGAACGTCGCGAGGTCTTCGATCACGTCAAGGAACTCACCACCCGGATCCGCCAGCGCGCCAAGCGCTGATTCGTCATTCCTCTTTCCGCCGCCGCGGCGCCCGACCGGGTCCGCCAACGGTCGGCTGCCAAAAAATTTCCGAAAAATCTTCTGCCTCGACTGCACCATTCGTCACACCGCCGGCTTGTGCACAGTGATGTGCAGAACCTGAGATCAACGGCAGAATGACTGAGGTTTTCCTGCACAACCGGCCGCCCGTCCCCAGCCTCCCCCACCCCGGCACTCGGTCATCCACAACTCACCCACACCCGTGCGCGGCGGTCAACTGCATCAACCCCCGTTCATCCCCAGCCTGCACAGGCCCTAATACTGTTGCTTGTAAATCTCCGAAGAATGTTCTTCGAAGAAGGGGCCTGGGGAAGCACCCACCCCCTCGCGACGCACGCCGTTCCCGAGCGCCGATGTCACCGGTATCGATTAGCTTTCAAGTTCTGACGGAAAGCTCTACGGTGATTCATCGACAGCCGTTACGGTCGTCGGGACGCATCGGGTCAGACGCGTGGTGAGACACCGGGAAGCCGCTGCTAAATGCTTGTTGTGGTAGTGATCGAAGGGACCCTATGGACGTGGCGACGACAACGGTTGGTGTCACCGATCTGAAGTTCCGGTTGGTCCGCGAGGACTTCGCCGATGCCGTGGCCTGGGTGGCGCGTAACCTGCCCAGCCGGCCGACGGTTCCGGTGCTGGCCGGCGTGTTGCTCACCGGATCCGACGACGGTCTGACGATCTCGGGATTCGACTACGAGGTGTCCGCCGAGGTGCAGGTACCCGCCGAGATCGCCTCCCCCGGCAGTGTTTTGGTGTCCGGGCGGTTGCTGTCCGACATCACCCGAGCGCTGCCGGCCAAGCCGGTCGACGTCAGCGTGGAGGGCACTCGCGTGTCCTTGACGTGCGGTAGCGCCCGGTTCTCGCTGCCGACGATGGCAGTGGAGGACTACCCGACGTTGCCCACGCTGCCGGATGAGACCGGCGTCGTCTCCGCGGAGTTGTTCTCGGAGGCGATCGGCCAGGTGGCCGTTGCCGCGGGCCGCGACGACACCCTGCCGATGCTGACCGGCATCCGCGTCGAAATCGCCGGGGAGAAGGTCGTTTTGGCGGCGACCGACAGGTTCCGCCTCGCGGTGCGCGAGCTGACGTGGTCGACCACCAGCGCCGGTATCGAGGCGGCGGTGCTGGTCCCGGCCAAGACCCTGGCCGAGGCGGCGAAGACGGGCACCGACGGTGGTGACGTGCATCTCGCGCTGGGGGCAGGCGCCGCGGTGGGCAAGGAGGGTCTGCTCGGTATCCGCAGCAACGGCAAACGCAGCACCACCCGGCTGTTGGACGCCGAGTTCCCGAAGTTCCGCCAGTTGCTGCCCACCGAGCACACCGCGGTCGCCACCATCGGCGTCGCGGAGCTCACCGAGGCGATCAAGCGTGTGGCACTCGTGGCCGACCGGGGCGCGCAGGTGCGGATGGAGTTCACCGAGGACGCGCTGCGGCTGTCTGCGGGTGCCGACGACGTCGGGCGTGCCGAGGAGGATCTACCGGTGGAGTTCGCCGGCGATCCGCTCACCATCGCGTTCAACCCCACCTACCTGACCGACGGCCTGGGTTCGCTGCATTCCGAGCGTGTGACGTTCGGTTTCACGACACCGAGCCGTCCTGCGGTGTTGCGCCCGGCAAGCGAAGATGATGGAAGTGTCGCTGCGACCGGGCCCTTCCCCGCCGCGCAGACCGACTACGTCTACCTGCTGATGCCGGTGCGGCTCCCCGGCTGACCGGCCCGACGCCACGGAAGGGGCGTATACATGCAACTGGGTCTGGTCGGCCTGGGAAAAATGGGCTTCAACATGCGCGAACGTCTGCGAGACGGCGGGCACGAAGTCATCGGATACGACCCGCGCCCGGAAGTGACCGACGTACCGACGCTGGCCGCGCTCGCCGATGCCCTGGATGCGCCACGTGTCGTGTGGGTGATGGTGCCGTCGGGCCCGATCACCCGCGAGACCATTACCAGCCTGGCCGGTGAGCTCAGTGCCGGTGACTTGGTGATCGACGGTGGAAACTCCCGCTACACCGAGGACGCGCCGCACGCGAAGTTGTTGAGCGACAAGGGAATCGCCTTCATCGACGCCGGCGTGTCGGGCGGTATCTGGGGCTTGAAGGAAGGTTACGGTCTGATGGTCGGCGGCAGCGACGCCGACGTCGACCGGGCCATGCCGATCTTCGACACCCTGCGCCCGCCGGGTCCGCGGGAGGATGGCTTCGTGCACGCAGGACCGGTCGGGGCGGGTCATTTCGCGAAGATGGTGCACAACGGCGTCGAGTACGCATTGATGACCGCCTACGCCGAAGGCTACGAACTCCTCGCCGCCGAGGATCTGGTGAAGGATCCGCAAGCGGTGTACCAGGCGTGGACCAACGGCACGGTGGTGAGGTCGTGGTTGCAGCAACTGCTTGCCAAGGCCCTCAAGGAAGACCCCGGATTCGAAGAGATCTCCGGCTACACCGAGGATTCCGGTGAGGGCCGCTGGACGGTGGAAGAGGCGATCCGGCTGCGGGTACCGGTGCCGGGCATCGCCGCGTCGTTGTTCGCGCGGTTCCTGTCGCGCCAGGACGACTCGCCCACCATGAAGGCGGTATCGGCTCTGCGCAACCAGTTCGGCGGTCACGCGGTCAAACGGATCAGCGAGTCGGGATAGGTAATGGGGTGTACGTTCGTCGCCTCGCGCTGACCGACTTCCGTTCCTGGCCGCGCGTCGAACTGGATCTCGAACCCGGCCGCACTGTGTTCGTCGGCTCCAACGGCATCGGTAAGACGAATATCATTGAGGCGCTGTGGTATTCGGCCACACTTGGGTCACACCGCGTCGCCACCGACGCACCGCTGATCCGCTCGGGCGCCGACCGCGCCGTGGTGTCGACCATCGTCGTCAGCGAGGGTCGCGAACTCGCGGTGGATCTCGAGATCACCGCCGGCCGTGCGAACAAGGCGCGGTTGAATCGCTCCCCCGTCCGGACGGCCAGAGAAATCCTCGGCGTGCTGCGCGCGGTGTTGTTCGCCCCGGAGGACCTGGCGCTGGTGCGCGGCGACCCAGGGGAACGCCGCCGCTATCTCGACGAACTGGCCACCACCCGGCGCCCGCAGGTCGCGGCGATCCGCGCGGACTACGACAAGGTGCTGCGCCAGCGGACAGCGCTGCTCAAGACCGCGTCGAGCGCCCGATCCCGCGGCGACAGAAGCGTTTTCGACACCCTTGACGTGTGGGACGGCCATCTCGCGGAGAAGGGCGCACGGCTGATCGCAGCGCGGGTCGAACTGGTCAACCAACTCGGTCCGGAGGTGGAGAAGGCCTACCAACTTCTGGCGCCGGCATCTCGGCCGGCGGCGATCCGCTACCGCAGCGGCGTCGAGGTGGTCGAAGCCGAAGCCGCCGCGGGCACGGGCAGCGCGGAACTGTTTGAGGCGGCGTTGCTGGATGTGTTGGCCCGCCGCCGCGACGCCGAACTCGAGCGAGGCGTCTGTCTGGTGGGCCCACACCGCGACGATCTGGAGCTGCAGCTCGGTGATCAGGTCGCGAAAGGCTTTGCCAGCCATGGCGAATCGTGGTCGATGGCGCTGTCGCTGCGGCTGGCGGCCTACGAGCTGCTGCGCACCGAGGGCACCGATCCGGTCCTGTTGCTCGACGACGTATTCGCCGAACTCGACACCGCGCGCAGGCAGGCGCTGGCGGCGGTGGCGGCGTCCGCCGAGCAGGTGCTGGTGACCGCCGCGGTGGCCGAAGACATCCCGGCGGACTGGGATGCGCGCCGCATCGGGGTGGCGATGCACGATGACGATTCCGGACGGGTCTCGGTGCTGCAGTGAGTGACGACAACGACAACGACGACGCCGTGCGCCCGCCGGAGCATCTGGCGCATCTCGAAGGGATGGACCTGGTGCGCCGCGCGCTCGAGGAGGCGCGCGGTGCGGCCCGCAGCCAGGGCAAGGACGTCGGACGGGGACGCCGGTCGATGCCGCGCAAGATCGCCAAGAGCAGTCGGCGGCGCTGGTCCGGTCCCGGCCCCGATTCACGCGACCCGCAGACCTTCGGCGCGGCGGCCAGCGCCCTGGCGCGCGACCGAGGCTGGTCGGGCCGGGTGTCGGAGGGCGCGGTGTTCGGTCGCTGGACGGAGGTCGTCGGTGAGGGAATCGCTGCGCACGCCATCCCGACATCGCTGAACGACGGCGTCCTGACGATCTCGGCGGAGTCCACGGCGTGGGCCACCCAGCTGCGCATGGTGCAGGCCCAGGTGTTGGCCAAGATCGCCGCGGCGGTGGGCGACGGCGTGGTCAGGTCGCTGAGGATCGTCGGCCCGGTGGCCCCGTCGTGGCGCAAGGGGCGCTATCACATCAGCGGCCGCGGGCCGCGGGACACCTACGGCTGAGAAGCCTGTTTCGCCTGTTGGCTGAGAGCCACGAGAACGCGGTGATCATAGTTCTCAAGCGTCCTCACGCACCTCGGATCGAGAAATTCCACAGGCGGCTCAAATAGGTGTGCAGAAACGCCGCCTCAGAATCGGTCCTGTGGGCCTCTCCCGGTAGGATGGGAGCAGATCCGCAGACGGTCGTCCACCGTCTAGCCAGCCTTCCCCGGCAAGAGACCAAGGAGACGCGTCCAACGTGGCTGCCCAAAAGAAGAATGCTCCCAAGGAGTACGGCGCCGATGCAATCACCATTCTCGAAGGTCTCGAAGCTGTCCGCAAACGCCCGGGCATGTACATCGGGTCCACCGGTGAGCGCGGCCTGCACCACCTGATCTGGGAGGTGGTCGACAACGCGATCGACGAGGCGATGGCCGGCTACGCCACCCGCGTCGACGTGCGCATTCTCGGCGACGGCAGTGTCGAGGTGACCGACGACGGCCGCGGTATCCCGGTCGAGACCCACAAGCAGGCGGGCATTCCCACCGTCGACGTGGTCATGACGCAGCTGCACGCCGGCGGCAAGTTCGGCGGCGAGAACAGCGGTTACGCGGTCAGCGGCGGTCTGCACGGCGTCGGCGTCTCGGTGGTCAACGCGCTGTCCTCGCGGGTCGAGGTGACGATCCTGCGCGACGGCTCCGAGTGGTTCCAGTACTACGACCGCTCGGTGCCCGGTGAGCTCAAGCAGGGCGGCAAGACCAAGAAGACCGGGACGACGGTCCGGTTCTGGGCCGACCCCGACATCTTCGAGACCACCGAGTACGACTTCGAGACCGTCGCTCGCCGCCTGCAGGAGCAGGCGTTCCTCAATAAGGGTCTGACCATCGAGCTGACGGACGAGCGGGTGACCGCCGAAGAAGTCGTCGACGAGGTGGTCAGCGATACCGCCGAGGCGCCGAAGAGCGCCGACGAGAAGGCCGCCGAGGCGTCGGGTCCGCACAAGGTCAAGCACCGCACCTTCCGCTACCCCGGCGGGCTGGTCGATTTCGTCAAGCACATCAACCGCACGAAGACGCCGATTCAGCAGAGCATCATCGATTTCGACGGCAAAGCCGCCGGACACGAGGTCGAGATTGCGATGCAGTGGAACGCCGGCTATTCCGAGTCGGTGCACACCTTCGCCAACACCATCAACACCCACGAGGGCGGCACCCACGAGGAGGGCTTCCGTGCGGCGCTGACCTCGGTGGTGAACAAGTACGCCAAAGACAAGAAACTGCTCAAGGACAAGGACCCCAACCTCACCGGCGACGACATCCGCGAGGGACTGGCCGCGGTCATCTCGGTCAAGGTCTCCGAGCCGCAGTTCGAGGGCCAGACCAAGACCAAGCTCGGCAACACCGAGGTGAAGTCGTTCGTGCAGAAGATCTGCAACGAGGAGCTCACGCACTGGTTCGACGCCAATCCTGCCGAGGCCAAGACCGTCGTCAACAAGGCGGTCTCGTCGGCGCAGGCACGGATCGCGGCGCGCAAGGCGCGTGAGTTGGTGAGGCGCAAGAGCGCCACCGACATCGGCGGGTTGCCCGGCAAACTGGCCGACTGCCGGTCCACCGATCCGCGCAAGTCCGAACTGTATGTGGTGGAGGGCGATTCGGCCGGCGGCTCGGCCAAGAGCGGCCGCGACTCGATGTTCCAGGCGATCCTGCCGCTGCGCGGCAAGATCATCAACGTCGAGAAAGCTCGCATCGACCGCGTGCTGAAGAACACCGAAGTCCAGGCGATCATCACCGCGCTGGGCACCGGCATCCACGACGAGTTCGACATCGCCAAGCTGCGTTATCACAAGATCGTGCTGATGGCCGACGCCGACGTCGACGGCCAGCACATCTCGACGCTGCTGCTGACGCTCTTGTTCCGGTTCATGAAGCCGCTCATCGAGAACGGCCACGTGTTCCTGGCGCAGCCGCCGCTGTACAAACTGAAGTGGCAGCGCAGCGAACCGGAGTTCGCGTATTCCGACCGCGAGCGCGACGGCCTGCTCGAGACCGGTCGCGCGGCAGGCAAGAAGATCAACGCCGAAGACGGCATACAGCGTTACAAGGGCCTCGGCGAGATGGACGCGAAGGAGCTGTGGGAGACCACCATGGACCCGTCCGTACGCGTGCTGCGCCAGATCACCCTCGACGATGCGGCCGCCGCCGACGAACTGTTCTCGATCCTGATGGGCGAGGACGTCGAGGCACGCCGCAGCTTCATCACCCGAAACGCCAAGGACGTTCGCTTCCTTGACGTTTAAGCCGAAGCTCACCCGAATACCAAAGGCTGAAATCATATGACTGACACCACGTTGCCGCCTGGCGACGAAGCCGGAGACCGCATCGAACCGGTCGACATCCAGCAGGAGATGCAGCGCAGCTACATCGACTACGCGATGAGCGTGATCGTCGGGCGTGCGCTGCCCGAGGTCCGCGACGGCCTCAAACCGGTGCACCGCCGGGTGCTCTACGCGATGTTCGACTCGGGTTTCCGTCCCGACCGCGGACATGCGAAATCCGCTCGCTCCGTTGCCGAGACGATGGGCAACTATCACCCGCACGGCGACGCGTCGATCTACGACACCCTGGTCCGCATGGCGCAGCCGTGGTCGCTGCGCTACCCGCTGGTCGACGGCCAGGGCAACTTCGGCTCCCCGGGCAACGACCCGCCGGCCGCCATGCGCTACTGCGTGACGGGTGACGCGCTGGTGCGGCTGCCGTTCGGGCAATCGGTCCGGATCGCGGACATCGTCCCCGGTGCCCGTCCCCACACCGACAACGTTGTCGATGCCAAAGTTCTGGACCGGCACGGTAATCCAGTCGCGGCCGATTGCCTCTTTCATTCAGGCGAGCACCAGACATATACCGTGCGCACTGTAGAGGGTTTTGAGGTCACCGGTACCGCGAATCACCCATTGCTGTGCCTCGTCG
Organism: Mycobacterium sp. B14F4; assembly: GCF_039871645.1. NCBI lineage: Bacteria > Bacillati > Actinomycetota > Actinomycetes > Mycobacteriales > Mycobacteriaceae > Mycobacterium > Mycobacterium sp. B14F4. The sequence goes on from NZ_JBDPMF010000005.1 coordinate 193,357, forward strand.
ATGTACGCGGCGTCCCCACACTGTTGTGGAAGCTGATCGAAGAAATTCAGCCAGACGACCGAGTCGTCATACAGCGGACCGCCCCGGCGGAGTTCGGCCCCGCCGACTGGCACGACACCTTCGAGGCCCTCCTGTTGGGCGCCTTCATCAGCGAGGGATTCGTATCGGAACGACGCGCAGGGTTCAACAACCTCGACCGTGACTACTTCAACATGGTGGTCGCGGCGTACGACGCCGTCGTCGGCGGTCCGCGATACGTAGCCGAGCGCACGATCGTTTCCGGCTCGCGCCTGTTTGAACTCGACATTCACAATTTGGAGGCGTTGCGCCGGACACGCCTGGCTGACCTGGTTGGGCAGCGTTCGGCGGATAAAGCCGTGCCAGAGTGGCTTTGGCACGCCCATGCGGCTGTGAAGCGGGCGTTCCTGCAGGCACTGTTCGAGGGCGACGGCTCGTGCTCCTCGCTTCCGCGCAACACCGTGCAGATTTCCTATTCCACTCGCTCCGCGCGCCTCGCCAAAGATGTGCAGCAGATGCTGTTGGAGTTCGGCGTCATCTCACGTCGTTACCTGCACGCCACGGGTGAGCACAAAGTGGTCATCACCAATCGGGCTCATGCAGAAGCGTTCTCACGCCAGATTGGTTTCGGCGGTGCTAAGCAGTCAAAGTTGGCCGCCGTCCTGGCGGCCCTGCCCGTGCGAGCTGCGGGTCGAGACACCGACACTGTGCCCGGTCTTGCGGCATTCGTTCGTGGGCACAGCGGCGGTCGGTGGGCCGACAAAGAATGGCTGCGCAAGCACAACATCGACGGAATTTCGCGTTGGCAGCATTCCAGCGCGGAAATTCTCGAGCATATCGGCGATCCGGATGTCCGAGCCATCGCATCCGACCTGACTGACGGGCGCTTCTACTACGCACGCGTCGCGTCGATCACCGACGCGGGCGTGCAGCCCGTGTACAGCCTCAGAGTCAACACTGACGACCATTCGTTCATCACCAATGGATTCGTCAGCCACAACACCGAAGCACGGCTCACCCCGCTGGCCATGGAAATGCTTCGCGAAATCGACGAGGAGACAGTCGATTTCATCCCCAACTACGACGGCCGGGTGCAAGAGCCGACCGTGCTGCCGAGCCGGTTCCCCAACCTGCTCGCCAACGGCTCGGGCGGCATCGCCGTCGGCATGGCCACCAACATCCCGCCGCACAATCTGCGGGAGCTGGCCGAGGCTGTCTACTGGTGCCTGGAGAACCACGAGGCCGACGAAGAGGCGACCCTGGCCGCGGTCTGCGAACGGGTGAAGGGCCCCGACTTCCCCACCCACGGCTTGATCGTCGGCTCCCAGGGGATCAACGACGCGTACACCACCGGGCGGGGCTCCATCCGGATGCGCGGCGTCGTCGAGATCGAAGAGGACAGCCGCGGTCGCACCGGCATCGTGATCACCGAGTTGCCGTATCAGGTCAACCACGACAACTTCATCACCTCGATCGCCGAGCAGGTCCGCGACGGCAAGCTGGGCGGCATCGCCAACATCGAGGACCAGTCCAGCGACCGCGTCGGACTGCGAATCGTGGTGGAGCTCAAGCGCGACGCCGTCGCCAAGGTGGTGCTGAACAACCTCTACAAGCACACCCAGCTGCAGACCAGCTTCGGCGCCAACATGCTGTCGATCGTCGACGGGGTGCCGCGCACCCTGCGCCTCGATCAGATGATCCGCTACTACGTCGAACACCAGCTCGACGTCATCGTGCGGCGGACCCGCTACCGGCTGCGCAAGGCCAACGAGCGGGCCCACATCCTGCGCGGTCTGGTCAAGGCGCTGGACGCGCTCGACGAGGTGATCGCGTTGATCCGGGCGTCGGAGACCGTCGACGTCGCCCGCCAGGGCCTGATCGAGCTGCTCGACATCGACGACATCCAGGCCCAGGCGATCCTGGACATGCAGCTGCGCCGCCTGGCCGCCCTGGAACGGCAGCGCATCGTCGACGACCTGGCCAAGATCGAGGCCGAGATCGCCGACCTCGAGGACATCCTGGCCAAACCCGAGCGGCAGCGGGCCATCGTTCGCGACGAGCTCAAGGAAATCGCCGACAAGTACGGCGACGACCGTCGCACCCGGATCATCCCCGCCGACGGCGACGTGGCCGACGAGGACCTGATCGCCCGCGAAGAGGTGGTCGTGACGATCACCGAGACCGGCTACGCCAAGCGCACGAAGTCCGATCTGTACCGCAGCCAGAAGCGCGGCGGAAAGGGCGTGCAGGGCGCCGGCCTCAAGCAGGACGACATCGTCAACCACTTTTTCGTGTGCTCGACGCACGACTGGATACTGTTCTTCACCACGCAGGGGCGGGTCTACCGGGCCAAGGCCTACGACCTGCCGGAGGCGTCGCGCACCGCACGCGGCCAGCACGTCGCCAACCTGCTGGCCTTCCAGCCCGAGGAACGCATTGCTCAGGTCATCCAGATCAAGAGCTACGAGGACGCGCCGTATCTGGTGCTGGCCACCCGCAACGGCCTGGTCAAGAAGTCAAAGCTGACCGACTTCGACTCCAACCGCTCCGGCGGCATCGTGGCGGTCAACCTGCGCGACGGCGACGAACTCGTCGGCGCCGTGTTGTGCTCGGCGGACGACGACCTGCTGCTCGTGTCCGCCAAGGGCCAGTCCATCCGGTTCTCAGCTACCGACGAGGCGCTGCGCCCGATGGGTCGCGCCACCTCCGGTGTGCAGGGCATGCGCTTCAACACCGACGACGAGTTGCTGTCGCTGAACGTGGTGCGTGATAACACGTATCTGCTGGTCGCGACGTCTGGCGGCTACGCCAAGCGCACGGCGATCGAGGAGTACAGCCCGCAGGGCCGCGGCGGCAAAGGCATCCTGACGATCCAGTACGACAAACGCCGTGGCAGTCTGGTGGGTGCGTTGATCGTCGATGACGACACAGAGTTGTATGCCATCACCTCGGGTGGAGGCGTCATCCGGACGGCGGCTCGCCAGGTTCGCAAGGCCGGGCGGCAGACGAAGGGTGTTCGGTTGATGAACCTGGGCGAGGGCACCACACTGATTGCCATCGCGCGCAACGCGGAGGAAGGCGACAGCACCGACGAGGTCAACACCGACGTCGGCGAGTGAGGTCGGCGTCGTGACCAGGAGGAGTCGTAGGTGAGTTCACCGAACGAACCGGGATACCCGCGCGCCGGCGACGGTCCGGGCGACGCCAAGGGCTCGCCGCCCAGCCACGACACGAGTGCACTCGGAGGGTCCAGGCCGGGCGGGTCCGACTCGGGCGACGTCCCGCCCTGGCAGCGCGGACCGGCGGCGCGCGCGACCCAGCCGGGGCCGCGGCGGCCGGAGGCGCCACGACGGGGTCCCGCGCCACGCGGCGGGGAGAGTCCCGCTCCGCGCAGCGGGGACGACGGCGGCCACACCGCTGACCGGCTGGCCGACGATCGCGGTCCCAACCACTCCCCCGGCGTGGACGCCCGACTGAACCGCTTCATGGTGGGTGTCGGTGGGTCGGCGCCCACCGAGGAAGTGCCGGCCCGCGGGGAGCGCAGCGAGGCACCGCGCCAAGAGCCGCGCACCGAGGCCTACGCCAGCGAGCTGCCCGACCTGTCCGGACCGCTGCCGCGGCCACCGCAGCAGCAGCAGCGCAAGCCGGCCGAACGCCCGGCGACCGAACCGGCGAACCGCCCGGCACCCACCAGCCGCGTGCAGGTCGGGTCCCGCAACAAGGGACCGGTGCGGGCCACCATGCAGATCCGCCGGATCGACCCGTGGAGCACGCTGAAGGTCTCGCTGGTGCTGTCCGTCGCGATGTTCTTCGTGTGGATGATCGCCGTCGCCTTCCTGTACCTGGTGCTCGGCGGCATGGGGGTGTGGAGCAAGCTGAACAGCAATGTCGGCGACCTGCTCACCAGCGCCAGCGGCAGCTCCGGCGGCGAGTTGGTGTCCAGCGGCACCATTTTCGGCGGGGCGGCACTGATCGGCTTGGTCAACATCGTGTTACTGACGGCGATGGCCACCGTGGGCGTGTTCATCTACAACCTGACCACGGATCTGGTCGGCGGCGTGGAGGTCACGCTCGCCGATCGGGACTGACCTCATCAGGTTTGGGTCCGAGCCCACCATTGCGGTAATCTCGTCGCTCGGCCGTACCGGCGTTACGGGGCTATAGCTCAGGCGGTTAGAGCGCTTCGCTGATAACGAAGAGGTCGGAGGTTCGAGTCCTCCTAGCCCCACGGAAAGGTTCACACCATGAGGCTGGTGCTGCTGCTCGCGACGGCGATCGCGGCCTCGGCGGCCGTCACGGTCTGGCGGTCCCGCCACGCTGTCGAGGTGTGGCACGTGGCGCCCGATGCGCCGTCCTGATCCAGGGGCCTTAGCTCAGTTGGTAGAGCGCTACCTTTGCAAGGTAGATGTCAGGAGTTCGATTCTCCTAGGCTCCACACACCCCACTCGGACGGCACCGGCCGCCCTCTTCACGGCCTCGGCGTGACCTCCACGCTCGGCGGCAACGGCGAGGGCTCCGGTTGCGTCGAGCGCCGGATGATCGAGAAGGCCACCGCTCCCCCGGCCAGTGTCACCACACCCACCGCCGCGAGCAGAAGCGGCCGGCGCCGGCGCTTGGGCTTACGCGCGTCGGCGATGACCGAAGGCAGGTTCGCAAGGACCTCCTGAGCCACGGCGAGTTCCTGCGCGATGGCGCCCTGGGCTTCACCGATCTCCCTGGCGAGCCGGCCCTTGTCGAGGTTGTGCCGGAAGCGCGTCGCCGCCGACTGCACCCCGTGCACGCTGAGCCCCACCGCACCGCGGGTGACGTCCACCGGTCCGACGGCGGTGTACTTCAAGCCGCGGGACAGCCGCTGGCCGGGGGTCAACCCGATGTCCGTCTTCGAGCTCATGGCGTACCTCTTTCACGGCGTGGGTGGGATCGACAACAGCCTGCCATCTCTTGCAAGGCAACGGTGCCCGTTGGGCGGTGAAGGCGGCGTGGCACACTGGCATCCCGTGACGAGCCCCATTCAGACAGCGACCGCGACCCTGCACACCAACCGCGGCGACATCAAGATCGCACTCTTCGGAAACCATGCTCCCAAGACCGTCGCCAACTTCGTGGGACTGGCACAGGGCACCAAGGACTACAGCGGCGAGAACGCCTCGGGCGGTACCTCCGGCCCGTTCTACGACGGCGTCGTGTTCCACCGGATCATCGAGGGCTTCATGATCCAGGGCGGCGATCCGACGGGCACCGGCCGCGGCGGACCGGGCTACGAGTTCGCCGACGAGTTCCACCCTGAGTTGCAGTTCGATCGGCCCTACCTGCTGGCGATGGCCAACCGCGGTCCGGGCACCAACGGCTCGCAGTTCTTCATCACGGTGGGCCCGACGCCGCACCTGAACCGCAAGCACACCATCTTCGGTGAGGTCGTCGACCCCGAGTCGCAGAAGGTGGTCGACGCGATCGCCACGACGGCGACCGACCGCGGCGACCGGCCCACCGATCCGGTGGTCGTCGACTCCATCACGATCGCCTGACCGCGGCGGTCAGGAACCGGCGCCGGCGTAGCCCGCGTCGGTCAACGCGTCGAGCACGTGCAACGGATCGGTGCCCAGATCCCAACGGGTGAATACCAGTAACCGATCGTCGACGGTATCGATCTCGAGCAACCGGACTTTGCGGGCGAGCCTGCGGAACTCGGTGATGCGGATCAGCTTGACGTCCTCGCGGCGCAGCACCTGAGTGCCGAGCCAGCCCCGGGTGACGAGGCCGTCATCTCTGATTGCCAGCTTGGGCCGCGCGCGCCACGACACGCTTGCAAACAAGATCAATCCCACCGCGGCAACCCCCACTAGAACCCGCCCCGGAGGGTCTGTGATCAGGGTCACAGCGCCGACAGCCAAGATAAGTCCGGCTATGCCGGCGACGACGATGCCGGGAGTCGCCGGACTCCACTCAGTTTGCTGCACGCGTTCTTCACACCCCTCTACCGCCTCGAACGGGGTTATCCACAAGTGCTATCCCCAATGGGGATGAATCACATCCGTGTGATCCGATTACCGCAAGGTTGCTGAACGGGTAACGATCGGCGACCGAGTTGAATGCATACCCCTAGGTCTGTCCGCTCAGCGCCACCGCATCGTGAGCAACAGACCGGTGATCATGAAAGCAAAGGCGATCGCGTAGTTCCACGGACCCAGATCCGCCAGGAAGGGAATCGCCGAGGACGCCAGTTGGAAGACCAGCAACCACACCAGCCCGATCAGCATCAGGCTGATGAACAGTACGACGAACCAGGTGCTCGACGGGCCGGCCTTGACCTTGACCGGGGTCCGGCTCACCGGGTTGACGGTGAAGTCGTTCTTCTTGCGAACTTTGGACTTGGGCATGGTCACCTTCGAGAATCGGGGGCGTCTCAGCTGTGGCCGGGACAGCTCAGTGCGACGATGTACTTACGAGCCTAACGCAGGCGCGGCACAGGAGAGTAAGCCAATGGCGACGTCACGTCGGACAGCCTGGCGGTTCGGCGTGCCGGTGGTCTGCCTGCTCGCCGGACTGCTGTTGGCCACCACCCACGACGTGTCCGGCGGTGACGACATCCGCCGCAGCGACGCGCCGCGCCTGGTCGACCTGGTGCGCGAGACCCAGCAGTCGGTGGACCGGCTCAGCGTCGAGCGCGACCTGCTCTCGAACGACATCGACACCCACCACGGCGGCAGCCCCGGCGCCGACGCGGCGCTGGCCGCGATCACCAAGCGTTCGACGGCGCTCGCGTTCGAGGTCGGCCTCGAAGCGGTCCGCGGACCGGGGCTCGTCGTGACGCTCAACGACGCCCAGCGCGACGCCGAGGGCCGCTTCCCGCGCGACGCCTCCCCCGACGACCTGGTGGTCCACCAGCAGGACATCGACGCCGTGCTCAACGCGATGTGGAGCGCCGGCGCCGAGGGCATCCAGATGCAGGACCAGCGCATCATCGGCACGTCGGCCCCCCGCTGCGTCGGCAACACCCTGCTGCTCAACGGTCGCACCTACAGCCCGCCCTACGTGATCACCGCGGTCGGCGACGCGCGGGCCATGCAGGCCGCGTTGGCCGCGTCCCCCCTCGTCACGCTCTACCGCCAGTACGTGGTGCGGTTCGGGCTGGGCTACTCCGAAGAACCTCGTGCCGCGCTCGAACTGGTCGGGCACAGCGGACCGATCCGGATGAAGTTCGCCGAGCCGGCCGGACCGATCGGGTACTGATCGCGACCAGTAACCTGGGCTGATGCAGGTCTTGGTCGTCGACAACTACGACAGCTTCGTGTTCAACCTCGTCCAGTATCTGGGCCAGCTCGGGGTGCACGCGCAGGTCTGGCGTAACGACGACGAACGACTGGCCACCGACGAAGACATCGCCAGGGCCGCCGAGCAGTTCGACGGCGTGCTGCTGAGCCCCGGTCCGGGCACCCCGGAACGTGCGGGCGCGTCCATCCCGTTGGTGCACGCGTGCGCATCCGCCGCGACGCCGCTGCTGGGCGTGTGCCTGGGACACCAGGCCATCGGCGTGGCGTTCGGCGGGACGGTGGACCGGGCACCGGAGCTGCTGCACGGCAAGACCAGCGTGGTGCACCACTCGAACTCCGGTGTGCTGCAAGGCCTCCCAGATCCATTCACCGCGACCAGGTACCACTCGCTGACGATCCTGCCGGATACGGTGCCCGCCGAACTCGAGGTCATCGCCTGTACGGAGGGCGGCGTGATCATGGGCGTGCGCCACGTCGACCTGCCGATCCACGGTGTGCAGTTCCACCCGGAGTCGATCCTCACCGAGGGCGGTCACCGGATGCTGGCCAACTGGCTCGGCTACTGCGGCGCAGCGCCCGCCGAGGGGCTGGTGCGTCAACTCGAGGACGAGGTCGCGGGCGCCGTGCAGGCGGCTACGACGCGAAGCCCAGCGTGATCGTCGAGCCGAAGTTCACCGCGGCACCCGCCGACGGGATCTGCGTCACGACCGCGTTCGTGCGCTGACCGCTGTTCTGCACGTCGGCGCCCTTGTCGAGGAAACCGGTCCAGCCCAGCGCGCGCAGCCGCGGTTCGGCGTCGGTCCAGAACATGCCCCGCAGATCCGGCATGACGAATTGGTTGCAGCCCGACAGTTGAAGCTGGATCGGGGTGTCGATCGGCAACTCCTGGCCCCCAGGCGGGAGTGTGCCGAGCACCTGTCCGCAGGTTTTCGTGCTGTCGACCTGCACCGTCACTACATTGGGGAATCCTGACGCCGTGAGGATCTGCCGCGCTGGCGCCTCGGTCTGGCCCGTCACGTCCGGAAGCAGCCTGCTGTCGGGGCCCGTGCCCACAATGACGGTGATCTCGTTGGTGATGGCCGAGGTCTGGTTCGCCGGCGGGTTGGTGCCGATCACCTTGTCCTTGAGCTCCGGCGTTGACGGCGACGCCGACTGCCTGAACCGCTCGAAACCGGCCTCGGTGAGCCGCTGCGTGGCCTGGGTGTAGGTGAGGTTGCGGACGTCGGGCACCTCGCGCTGCTCGGGCCCCGTCGACACGTTCAAAGTCACCTCGTCGCCGGCCTCGGCCCAGGTCGCGGTTCCGGGTTCGGTGTTGATCACGTGATCGGGCGGCACGGCGGAGTCGGGCCGCTGCTGCGTGCGGATCTTGAACCCGCGGTTCTGCAGTTCGGCGATGGCGTCGGCGGACGCCTGCCCGCGCACGTCCGGCACCTGCACGCTGCGGGTGCCGTTGCCGAACATGTTGATGGCGACGGTGACGATGACCGTCAGCACGGCCAGCACCGCCACCGCGATCAGCCATCGGCCCACCGAACCCCGGCGCTCGCGGTCGGCGTAGGCGGGCTGCGGCCGCGGCATCGGATCGAGGGGCTCGGTGCGCTCATGGGACGGCGGGGCCGACAGCCACGAACTGCGCTCGGCGTCGGTGAACACCTTCGGGGCGTCGGGCTGCTCACCGCTGTGCACCCGGACCAGATCGGCGCGCATCTCGGCGGCGGTCTGATAGCGGTTGTCGGGGTTCTTGGCCAGCGACTTCAGCACGACGGCGTCGAGTTCGGGGGAGATGTCGGCGTGGCGCTGCGACGGCGGCACCGGATCCTCGCGGACATGCTGATATGCCACCGCGACGGGGGAGTCGCCGACGAAAGGCGGTTCGCCCGTGAGGATTTCGTAGAGCACGCAGCCCAGCGAGTAGACGTCGGAGCGGGCGTCGACCTTCTCGCCGCGCGCCTGCTCGGGCGACAGGTACTGCGCGGTGCCGATCACCGCGGCGGTCTGCGTGACACTGCTGGCGTCGGCCAGCGCGCGGGCGATGCCGAAGTCCATCACCTTCACCGCGCCGGTCTTGCTGATCATGATGTTGGCCGGTTTGACGTCGCGATGGATGATGCCGTGCTGGTGGCTGAAGTTCAGTGCCTGGCACGCGTCGGCGATCACCTCGATCGCCTTCTTCGACTCCATCGGCCCGTCGTTGTGCACGATGTCGCGCAGCGTCACCCCCTCGACGTACTCCATGACGATGTAGGGCAGCGGGCCGGTCGGCGTCTCGGCCTCGCCGGTGTCGTAGACGGCCACGATCGCGGGGTGGTTGAGCGCCGCGGCGTTCTGCGCCTCCCGGCGGAACCTCAGGTAAAAGCTGGGGTCGCGGGCCAGGTCGGCACGCAGCACCTTGATCGCGACGTCGCGGTGCAGGCGCAGATCGCGCGCCAGGTGAACTTCGGACATACCGCCGAAGCCGAGGATCTCACCGAGTTCGTACCGGTCGGACAGGTGCTGAGGGGTGGTCATCGCGGTTTCTGTTTCAAGGCCGGGTGTCGTGAGCCGTCCGGAACCGGCGCCCACGGCGTCACCTGCGTCGTTGCCGGCGACTCGATCGCTTGTAGTCGTATTACCCCGAATTCTCCCGCACCATGGCCGGCGCCCGGCGCTCCGGGCATCGCCCCCGGCGACTCGAACGGCGTCGTCTCGGTGATCGTGTTGGTGATCGTCGGCGGCGGAGCCTGGCGGTCCTGGCGGTCCTGGGCGTTGAGCACGATGAGGATGGCGATGACGATCGCCAGCGCTCCCAGCACGCCCGCGGCCCACAGCAGGGCGCGCTGACCCGAGGAGAACGTGCGCCGCGGCGGCGGCGGGCGGTGGCTGCCGGTCGCCGCGCGCGGCCGGGCCGCGGTCACCGGCGCGCGACCGGTCATATCGGCGGCCGCGCGCGCCTGGGTGGCCGACGGGACGGCGGCGGGGGCGGCCCGCCCGAGCGAGGGTGCGGCGTTCGGCCGCGGGGGTCGACGGCCGGACCGCACCGCGGCCACCGCGTCGGCGAACGGGCCGCCCGAGCGGTAGCGCATCCCGGGGTTCTTGACGAGGGTGATCTCGATCAGCTCGCGCACATTCGGCGGCAGGTCGGCAGGCAGCGGCGGCGGCGTCTCCTTGATGTGCTTCATCGCCACGGTGAGCGCACCGTCCCCGGTGAACGGCCGCTTGCCCGAAACCGATTCGTAGCCAACGACACCCAGTGAGTAGACGTCGCTGGCGGCGGTCGCGTCGTGGCCCAGCGCCTGCTCGGGTGCGATGTACTGGGCGGTGCCCATCACCATGCCGGTCTGGGTGACGGGCGCGGCGTCGACGGCCTTGGCGATGCCGAAGTCGGTGAGCTTGACCTGTCCGGTCGGCGTGATGAGGATGTTGCCCGGTTTGACGTCGCGGTGCACCAGACCCGCACTGTGGGCCACCTGCAGTGCGCGGCCGGTCTGTTCGAGCATGTCCAGCGCGTGCCGCAGCGACAGCCGCCCGGTTCGCTTGAGCACCGAGTTCAGCGGTTCGCCGTTCACCAGTTCCATCACCAGGTAGGCGGTGCGGCCCTCGCCGTCCATGTCGGTCTCGCCGTAGTCGTACACGCCGGCGATGCCGGGGTGGTTGAGCATGGCGACCGTGCGCGCCTCCGCGCGGAACCGCTCGACGAACTCGGGGTCGGTCGAGTACTCGGCCTTGAGGACCTTGATCGCGACGCGCCGGCCCAGCCGGGAGTCGACGCCTTCCCACACCTGGCCCATGCCGCCGGTGGCGATCAGCCGCTGCAGCCGGTAGCGGCCCGACAGCGTGACGCCCACGCGGGGACTCACGAGGCCCCCCGAAGCGCCGCGGCGATGGTGGCCCGTCCGATCGGTGCGGCGAGCGCGCCGCCTGTGGCCGACAGCCGATTGCCGCCGTTCTCGACCAGCACCGCGACCGCCACCTTGGGGGCCGAAGCGGGCGCGAAGGCGATGTACCAGGCATGCGGCGGGGTGTTGCGCGGGTCGGTGCCGTGCTCCGCTGTGCCGGTCTTGGATGCGATCTGCACGCCGGCGATGGCTCCCTTCTGCTGCGTCACCTGCTCGGCGGCGACCATCAGATCCGTCAGTGTATCGGCGACCTGCTGCGACACCGCCCGCCGCTCTTCGGCCGGAGCGGTCGTGGCGACCTCGGCCAGGTCGGGTCCCTTCAGGCTATCCACCAGATAGGGCCGCATCGCTACCCCTTTATTGGCAATGGTCGCGGCGACCATCGCGTTCTGCAGCGGGGTGAGCGCGACGTCCTTCTGCCCGATGCTCGACATCCCGAGCGCGGCGGCGTCCGGGATCGGGCCGACGGTCGACTCGGCCACCTGCAGCGGAATCATCGGGGGAGGAGTGTCGAGCCCGAACGACCGGGCCGTCGACCGCAGCGCTTCGGCGCCGGTGTCGATGCCCAGCTGGACGAACGCCGTGTTGCACGACTTGGCGAAGGCCTCCCGCAGCGAGGTGGTGGGGCCGCCGCCGCACGTCGACCCACCGAAGTTCTCCAGCGTTGCGGTGCTGTCCGGCAACGGAATTCGGGCCTGCGACGTCAACTGGGTGTCCATGTTGGCCCCGCGCTGAAGCGCCGCCGCGGTGGTGATGACCTTGAACGTCGAACCCGGCGGGTAGGCCTCGGAGATCGCCCGGTTCAGCAGCGGTGATTCGGGGTTGTCGCGCAGTGTCTGCCAGGCCGCCGACTGCGCCGCCATGTCGTGCGTGGCCAGCAGGTTGGGGTCGTAGGACGGCGACGACACCATCGCCAGGATCTTGCCCGTCGACGGTTCGAGCGCGACCACCGAGCCCTTGCAGGGGCCGTTGCAGCCGTCCTCCATCGCGTCCCAGGCCGCTTGCTGCACTTCGGGTTTGATCGTGGTGTCGACATTGCCGCCGCGCGGGTTGCGGCCGGTGAAGAAGTCGGCGAGCCGGCGGCCGAACAGCCGCTGATCGGAACCGTTGAGGACGGTGTCCTCGGCGCGTTCGAGCCCCGTGCTCGAGTACTGCAGCGAGTAGAAGCCGGTCACCGGGGCGTACGCAAGGGGATTGGGGTACACCCGGAGGAACCGGAAGCGGCCGTCGGTGGAGACCGAGTAGGCCAGCAGCTGGCCACCCGCCGAGATCTGGCCCCGCTGACGCGAGTACTCGTCGAGCAGCACCCGCTGGTTGCGCGGATCGGTGCGGTAGCCGTCGGCCGTGAACACCTGCGTCAGCGTGGCGTTGGCCAGCAGCAGCACGATCAAGGCCATGACCGTGACGGCGATGCGGCGCAGCGAGGTGTTCATACCTTCTCGATCACCTCGGTGCTGGCCGCCGCGATGGGCGTCGACGCCTGCGGGCCGGCGACGATCGGGCGGCGGGCGGCATGCGAGATCCGCATCAGGATCGCCAGCAGTAGGTAGTTGGCCAGCAGCGACGATCCGCCGTACGACATCCACGGCGTGGTGAGGCCGGTCAGCGGGATCAGTTTCGTGACGCCGCCGACGACGATGAACAGTTGCAGTGCCAGCGTCGAGGCCAGGCCTGCGGCCAGCAGCTTGCCGAAGCTGTCGCGCACGGCGATCGCGGTGCGCAGGCCGCGGATGATGACGATCGTGTAGAGCATCAGGACCGCGGCCAGGCCGACGAGTCCCAACTCCTCGCCGACGGCGGCGATGATGAAGTCCGTCGATGCCGCGGGCACGGTGCCGGGCTGGCCGTTGCCAAGGCCGGTGCCGAAGATGCCGCCCGTCGCGAAGCTGAACAGCGACTGCACCATCTGGTAGCCGGCGCCTTCGGGGTCGGCGAACGGGTCGAGCCAGGTCTGCACGCGGACCCGCACGTGATCGAACAGGTAATACGCCGCAACGCTTCCCGCCGCGAACAGCGCCAGGCCGATGATCACCCAGCTGAGCCGGTCCGTCGCCACGTACACCAGCACCAGGAACGACGCGTACAGCAGCAGCGACGTGCCGAGGTCCTTCTCGAAGATCATCACGCCGACCGAGGCGATCCACGCCGCGAGCAGCGGCGCGAGGTCGCGCGGGCGGGGCAGGTCCATGCCGAGCACATGCTTGCCGGCACTGGTGAACACGCTGCGTTTGGACACCAGCACCGCGGCGAAGAACACCAGCAGCAGGATCTTGGAGAACTCGGCGGGCTGAATCGAGAAGCCGGGCAACTCGATCCAGATCTTCGCGCCGTTCTGCTCCGACATCGACCGCGGCAGCACGGCAGGGATGGCCAGCAGGACCAGACCGGTGAAGCCGCACACGTAGCCGTAGCGCGCCAGCAGACGGTGGTCACGCAGGAAGATCACGACGAGCGAGAACCCGATGACGCCCAACAGCGTCCACAGCATCTGCTGGTTGGCGGTGCCGCCCAGTCCGTCCTGAGTCAGCTCGCCCTGGGCGAGGTCCAGGCGGTGAATCATGACCAGTCCCAACCCGTTCAGCAGGGCGACGACGGGCAGCAGCAGCGGGTCGGCGTAGGGCGCGAACCGTCGCACCGCGAGGTGGGCGCCGGCGAACAGCGCGAGGTAGGCGACGGTGTACTGGGCGAGATCCCAGTGGATGCCCTGCTCCTGGTTCGCCTCGACGAGCAGCAGGGCGACGGTGGTGATCACGGTGGCGAAGCCGAGCAGGAAGAGTTCGGCGTTACGCCGGTTGGGCAGCGGCGGCGTGACCGAGATTGCGGCCTGCGGCTGGGTTGTCATGCCTCGACTCCCGCTCGCCTTCGGGCCGTCATGACACTTCCCGGCAGTTGGTGCCCGGCTCGGGCGGCGGTGGCGGTAGCGCGGTCACCGTCGGGGGTGGCGGCGGCTTCGGCGACGGGCTGGGCGTCGGCGGGGCGGGCGACGGGGACGGCGTGGCGGTATCCGGCGGCGGCGGTGTGACGGTGCGCGGTGTCTCGGGCGCCGGGGTTGCGGTGCCGCCAGTGGCGGGCGGATTGTTCGGAACGCCAGGCGAATTGGTCGGCGCCGGGCTGTGCGGCACCGCGCTGGTGGCAGGCGGCGGGGCAGCTGGCGCGCAGACGGGTAGCACCGAATCGCGGGCGAGCTGGTGAATCTGGGCGATCGCCTCCTCGAGGGTGCCGCCGGGCAGGCCCGCGACGACCTGTGCGCGTTCCGAGGGCCGCATGTCGTTGACGCTGAGCATGCGGCAGCTGCGGTTGTTCCGGGGTTCGTCGGCCCCGATGAGCGACAACTCGTTTCGGTCGTTGAGGCAGCCGAGCCGATACGGTTCCTGCAGCGCTACACCGAGAAAGGAACCCTGAACACCCCGCATGATCGACACCGTGCCGTCGTGGGCGGTGACGTAGTAGTTGTTGCGGACGATCTCCCGAGCCACAGCGAGGCCGGCCACCACCACCAGAACTAGAACGGCGGCGGCGATGAACATTCGGCGCCGCGACCGAGGCGGGCGCGGCGGCTCCTCAGGTTCGGGCAGTGGGCGTTTGACCTCGTTGCGTTTCGGGTTGAACGCCGACGCCCGCCCCGCGGCGGTGTTGGGCGGCGGCTGATCGTCGTCGCCGGACACCGCCCCGGCCAGGATCGGCTGCGTCTGGCCGTAGTCGTAGTCGACGACGTCGGCGACCACCACGGTCACGTTGTCCGGTCCACCGCCGCGCAGCGCCAATTCGATGAGCCGGTCGGCGCTTTCGGCGACGTCGGAGATCTGCAGCGCTTCGAGAATGGTTTCGTGACTGACCGGGTCGGAGAGCCCGTCGGAGCACAGCAGATAGCGGTCGCCGGCGCGGGCCTCGCGCATGATCAGTGTCGGTTCCACCTCGTGCCCGGTCAGGGCGCGCATGATCAGCGAGCGCTGCGGGTGGCTGTGCGCCTCCTCGGCGGTGATCCGGCCCTCGTCGACGAGCGTCTGCACGAAGGTGTCGTCCTTGGTGATCTGGGTCAGCTCGCCGTCGCGCAGCAGATACCCGCGTGAGTCGCCGATGTGCACCAGGCCAAGGCGGTTGCCCGCGAACAGGATTGCGGTCAACGTGGTGCCCATGCCCTCGAGCTCCGGGTCGGCCTCCACATGCGTCGCGATCGCCGAGTTGCCCTCGCGGACGGCGGAATCCAGCTTGCTCAGCAGGTCGCCGCCGGGCTCGTCGTCGTCGAGGTGCGCCAGGGCGGCAATCACCAACTGGGAGGCGACCTCACCGGCCGCGTGCCCGCCCATCCCGTCGGCGAGCGCGAGCAACCGGGCGCCGGCGTAGACCGAGTCCTCGTTGTTCGCCCGGACCAGGCCGCGGTCGCTGCGCGCGGCGTATCGAAGCACAAGTGTCACGGGCGCAGCTCAATTACCGTTTTGCCGATTCGAACCGGCGTGCCCATCGGAACGCGTACCGCCGTCGTCACCTTCGCCCTGTCGAGGTATGTGCCGTTGGTCGATCCTAGGTCTTCGACGTACCACTCCGAACCTCGAGGCGACAGCCTGGCGTGCCGCGTGGAGGCGTAGTCGTCGGTGAGCACCAGCGTCGAGTCGTCGGCCCGACCGATCAGCACGGGCTGGCTGCCCAGCGTGATGCGGGTGCCTGCCAGGGCACCCTCGGTGACGATCAGGTGCCGCGCCACGTTGCGTCGGCCGCGGTTGGGTAGCAGCGATGCGCGCAGCGGCAGCCCCCGCCGCACCATGACCGCACCCGTCGGCGCGTAGAGGTCGGTCCGCAGGATCCGCAGCACCGACCAGATGAACAGCCACAGCAGCAAGAGGAAACCGACGCGCGTCAGTTGCAGTACCAACCCCTGCATCTGACGTCCTCTCCGTCCCCGTCCCGTTTTCCGTCGCGTCGGCACCGCACAGTCCGCCTCGGCACCGTCACGATACTTGGACGGTTACCGACGTGAGGGGGAAGCGAAGAGCTTCCCCGGCCACGGCCGGCCGCAGCGATCAGTGCACGCGGACGATGATCTCGGAGTGGCCCAGCCGGATCACGTCTCCGTCGGCGAGCTGCCACTCCTGCACCGGCGCATTGTTGACCGTGGTGCCGTTGGTGGAGTTGAGGTCGGACAGAAGCGCGACCTGACCGTCCCACCGGATCTCCAGGTGCCGCCGCGACACGCCGGTGTCGGGCAGGCGGAACTGCGCATCCTGGCCACGCCCGATCACGTTCGTGCCCTCGCGCAGCTGATACGTCCGGCCGCTGCCGTCATCGAGCTGAAGCGTGACGGTGGCCGCCCCGGCCGGGTAGTCGCCCTGGCCGTAATCGGCGTAGCCGCCCTGCTGGCCGTAGTCGTAGCCACCGCCCGCGGGCTCGGCGTATCCCGGCTCGGCGTAGCCGCCACCCGCCGGCGGCGGGGCGTCGGAGTAGCGGCCGTAGTCGGGCTGCGCTCCGTATCCCTGGTCCGGGCGGCCGTAGGACTGTGCGCCGTAGCCGCCCTGGTCCGGGTAACCGCCCTGGTCGGGATAGCCGCCCTGATCCGGGTAACCGGGCCGCGGCTCGGGCCTGCCGTAGCCGCCGTCCTCGTGCCGGCCCGGCGCGGGCGGACGGCCGTAGTCGTAATCACCCGCGGGGGCACCGCCGTAGCCCGGCTGGCCGCCGCCCTGGGGCGGACCGTAGCCGCCGGGGGCCTGGCGGTAGCCCTGGTCCGGCGGGTAGCCGCCGCCGGGAGGCGGTCCGTACCCGGCGGGCGGACGCTGCTCGTAGGACGGCGGCGGATAGCCGCCCTGGTCCGGGTAGCCGCCTTGGTCGGGGTAACCGCCCTGGCGCGGCGGGTAGCCCGGCTCGCCCTGTGGCGGGTAGCCCCCCTGCTCCGGTGGGGGATAGCCGCCCTGGTCCGGCGGGGGATAGCCGCCCTGGTCCTGCGGCGGGTACTGGCCGCGGTCGTCTTGACGGCCGTATCGGTCGTCGTAATATTCGTCGGCGGGCCGCCCCGGTCCTTGGCCGCCGCGGTAGCCGGGATTGTCGCTCATCGGTGGTACTCCTGATTCTGCGCTGGACGCACGTTCTCGAGGTGGTGGGGCGGGTTCGCCTGTGGTCGAGTCAGGATTGACCGCGCCACGCGCGCGAAACTGTCCGGTGTGCAGTTGGGGTGACTGCTCGAACCTGACGACCACATCACCATACGTTTGCCACCCCTGGTCATGGATGTATCCCTCCAAGTGCTTGGCAAAAGCGGTCGTCGTGAGGTCTGGGTCGGCGCTCACCTTCTTGTAGTCAGGCACACTGAGGGTAATGACGTAGTCGTTTGGGGCCAAAACTCGGCCGCCGTGCACGTCGCGCGTCCCGGTGTCGGCCTCCCGGCGCAACATCGCCTCGACCTCGGCCGGAACGATCGATCCGCCGAACATCCGGGCCGACGCGTCGCCGACGGTGGACTCGAGTTTGCGCTCGATGCGGTCGATCAGACCCATATCACCGCCCGCCTCACTCGTCGTTTCCGTCGACCGTGCTCGTGCGCACGCGAGCCAGCGTGTCGCACTGGCCACTTTGCTTATTGCATGGTATCGGCCCAGCACGCCGCTGCGGGACCAACAGAATTCTGAGAATCGAATTGCGACTGGTCAGGGTCCTGTTCGTGATGCTTCCGCCGCCTGGGATTGGCACTGGTGGGGGAGCCGGTACGGTTGGGGAACGGGGTGGCCAGCGTGATAGGCTCCCCCGGTCGTTGGGGCGAGTGGCGGAATGGCAGACGCGCTGGCTTCAGGTGCCAGTGTCCTTCGGGACGTGGGGGTTCAAGTCCCCCTTCGCCCACAAGAGAGCGGTTCGACGAATCGCAGCGCACAGAGGTCACGAACTCGAAAGAGGTCGTGACCTCTGTGCTTGGTGGTCGTTCCTCCGCGTGTGAAGAGTGCGGCCACACCCGGTGACGCGACGTTGAGTGCTTCGAGTTGGTGACGGGGTGCCGCTCGAGTCGCGGAGTGCATGCGCAGGTCGCCCGGTCAACAGTCGCAGCGAGAGCCATGACGGCAGTGTTGGAAAGAACGGGGTGCCGCCGCCCACGGCGGTGGGCGCGACCACGATCCGGTACTCGTCCAGGAGTCCGGCCTGCACGATCGGTGCGGCCAGCGTCGCGCCGGCCACCTCCACGCGCCAGCACGACAACGGGCTTGAAGACGAGTACGTGTCGGGTCTGGCCGCGGCGATCCGGTGGAGCTTCGATCGCGCCAAGCGGGGAAGCGTCGGTGTAGCCCCACAAAGTGCCTGTCGTCGGCACGCCTGAGCCGAATGGATTGTCGGCACGGTAGTTTTCTCGAGATGCGTCATGCATATCTTGTGCTCCTGTTGGCTGTCGCGCTGGTGTGCGCGGCGTGCGGTTCCACGGTGCAGGGGACGGCGGTCAAGTCGACCGGAGGCCCGACGGGCCCCGCGCTGAACTTCGACTCGCTCGATCCCGGTCGGTACCCGACGAAGCCCAGGGAGCCGCTCGGCGTGACCGGTGATCCCTTGGTCGGCGCGATTGTCGAGGCCCAGCGGATGGCCAACCACGTCATCGGCCCGTGGGAGGTCGACCCGGTGCTGACGGGATACTTCGCCTTCGGCGCCGTCGTGATGCCGGCGGCCGAGACGCTGGCGCTGATCGGGCCGATGGACCTGGCCGCGGCTGCGGGCAGGCACAGCATGGTCAACGCGTTCGCTTCCGCTCGTACGGAGGAGAACCGCCGGATCCTGCTCAACGCGGTGTTGCGGTTCAGCGACGAGGGCGCGGCGTCGGCGGCCGCCACCGACATGGGCGAGACCGCGATGCGGCAGCAGGGCGCCGACGGGCCGGCGCGCAAGCAGGAGATCCCCGGGCATCCCGAGGCGCAGGCGAACAGCTACACCACGGCCGACCGCAGCGCCGGACGGTGGAACGCGGTGCGGTCGTTCACCGCCCACGGCCCGTACGTCCTGATGCAGTTGGCCCAGTCGGCCGACGGGATGGACCAGGCCGCGCAACTCGTGGCCAAGAGCCTCGACCTGCAGGTGCCCGAGATCGACAAGTTCCGCGCCACCGACCCCAGCGAGTTCGCCGACATCAGCCTGGATCCGTCGGGTCTGCTCGCGCGCACCATTCCCCTGGAGCGCCGAGATCCGTCGTTCGCCAAGAACGCGACCTACGAGAAGCGCGGCGCACTGCACTTCCAGTCCGACGCGAACCGGTCGGCCAAGCTGTTCGACGACACCGGCGTCGACCTCGTCGCGATGGCGGACACGAACGTCTACGAGACACGCGACGCCGACGGCGCCAAGGGCGTCGCGGAGGGCTTCTACGCGGAGGTGTCGCCGACCGCCAAGCCCGCCACCGCGGTGCCGAACATGCCTGGCAGCCGCTGCCTGCAGTTGACCGACGGCGCGTTCTACTGCCTGGCCACCGCCGACCGCTACGCGCTGGAGGTGAGCGCGCCGACCCTGCTGGCCGCGCAGCAGATGACCGCCGCGCAATACATCATGCTGATGAGCCAGTAAGCACGCCGCGCAGCACCAGCTCGCTGAGATCCGTTGCGGCCGCGTCGATGTCGCGGACCCGTCGGACACATACCGCATACCACGCGCCGCCCGCGATCACGTCCAGGATCGTGTCGGCGTTGATGCCCTTGCGCGCGACGCCCGCGGCGACCGCGTCGCCGACCCGCTCGCCGAGTTGGCTGCGCGCGGTGGCCTCCAGCCGGTCGGAGAGCACCCGCCGCATCCGACGATCCGAGCGTAAGTCGTTGAGCAGACCGGGAATCGACTCGCGGACCGCCGCGTCGCCGTACATCGCGAGCGCACCCCGGCACAGCCGCCGGATCTCGGCGGCGAAGTCGTCGCACGGCGACTCGGGTCCCAGGTCGGGAAACAGTGCCTCGTGCACCAGGTGCGCCTTCGAACTCCAGCGGCGGTAGACCGCGGGCCTGCTGACTCCGGCGGTTGTCGCGATCAGGTCGATGGTGGTGGCGGCATAGCCCCGCTGGGTCAGCAGCCGCCGCGTCGCGGCCAGCACATCGGCATCGATCGACGGGTCGCGCCGCGAACCCTGGCGCCGGTGCCGCGCCGTCGTGGTGTCGGCCATTCGCCCGCCCCCTCGCCGATTTGTCGTTACAGTCTGTCACAACAAGTGGAAGAACGTGGAGGCCGCGATGACCGCCGAACTCAGCACTCCGCTCGCCGCACCCGGGCAGGACGGTCGCCACCTGTACACCTGCCCGCTGTGCGAGGCCATGTGCGGCTTGGAGATTCAGGTCGATAGGGGACGGGTGGCCCGCATCCGCGGCAACCGCGACGACACCTGGAGCCACGGCCACATCTGCCCGAAGGGCGCCACGCTCGGCGCGGTACACGAGGATCCCGACCGGATCCGGCGACCGATGGTCAAGGTCGACGGGCAGTGGCAGGAGGTCAGCTGGGACGCCGCCTTCCGGCGCTGCACCGAACTGCTGGCACCGGTGATCGAGAAGCACGGCATCGGAGCGGTCACCTGCTACACCGGAAACCCACTGGCGCACTCGTTCTCGCTCGGCCGCTACACCGGTGTGCTGCTGGGCATGTCCGGTATTCCGCTGTCGTATTCGCCCGGCACCGTGGACCAGTGGCCGAAGAACCTCTCGTCGCATCTGATGTACGGCGGATGGTGGACCTTCCCGGTGCCCGACATCGAACGCACCGACCTGCTCGTGGTGATGGGCGCCAATCCCGCCGCATCGCAGGGATCCCTGCTGGCCGCCCCGGACGTGATGGGCATCATCGACGCAATTCGCAAGCGCGGCAGGGTGATCGTCGTCGACCCCGTGTGCACCGCCACCGCGGCCAGGGCCGACGAATGGCTGCCGATCACCCCCGGGACCGACGCGGCGCTGCTGCTCGCGGTCACGCATACGTTGTTCGCCGAGGACCTGGTGTCGCTGGGCGAGCCGGCGCCGCACGTCGAGGGGCTTGACCGGATGCGCGAGGCGGCCGCCGACTGGTCACCGGAGCGGGTCGCCGGGGTGACCGGTATCGACGCCGAACGGATCCGGGCGTTGGCCCGAGAGCTGGCCGGCACCGGGCGCGCCGTCGTCTACGGCCGAATCGGGTTGTGCAACCAGGAGTTCGGCAGCCTGGCGAGCTGGCTCGTCGACGTCGTCAACATCCTCACCGGCCACTTCGACACCCCGGGCGGGTCGATGTTCCCGCGCGCGGCGGCCTGGTCGATGACGGTCCAGCCGATCCCCGGTCTGGAGGACGGCGCTCCGGACTTCGGCCGGTTCCGCACTCGCGTGCGCGGCGCCAAGGAGGTGCTCGGCCAGGTGCCGGTGTCGTGTCTTGCCGAGGAGATCGCGACGCCGGGGGAGGGCCAGATCAAGGCGCTGATCACCGTCGCGGGCAACCCGGTGCTGTCGACGCCGGCGGGCCACAAGCTCGACGAGGCGCTGCCGATGCTGGACGCGATGATCGCCGTCGACCTGTGGATCAACGAGACCACCCGGCACGCGGACGTGATCCTGCCCGCGCCGTCGCCGCTCGAACAGCCGCACCACGACGACCTGATTCTCAACTTCGCGATCAACAGCATCGCCAATTACTCGGCGCCGGTGTTCGAACCCGAGGACCGTGACCGGCCGCAGGAGTGGGAGATCCTGATCCGGCTGACCGGCCTGTGCACCGGCACACCCGCCGAGGACGTCGACGTCGCCGCCATCGACGACGGCTTCTTCGACTACCTGGCGTTCACCCAGGGCCTCGACGGCGCGGAGTTGCGGAAGCAATACGCACATGGTGGACCCGAGCGGATCCTCGACCTCACCCTGCGCACGGGCCCGTTCGGCGACCGCTACGGCGAGAACCCCGACGGCCTGACGCTGGAGAAGCTCAAGGCGCAGCCGAACGGCATCAACTTCGGGCCGATGGTGCCGCGGGTGCCGGACGTGCTGGGCACCGCCGACAAGAAGATCCGGCTCGCGCCGCAGTACCTGTTGGACGACCTGCCGCGGCTGGCCGGCAGGCTCGACCGCGCGCCCGAGGAGTTGGTGCTGGTCAGCCGGCGCCATCTGCGGTCCAACAACTCGTGGCTGCACAACGTCGCGCCGTTGATGAAGGGCGCGGACCTTGCGCACGCGAGGAGCATGAGCAACAGATGCACCCTGCTGATGCACACCGACGACGCGGTCAAGCGCGGCGTCGCGACGGGCGACCTCGTCACGGTGACGTCGGAGGGCGGCCGCATCGAGGTGCCAGTCGAGGTGACCGACGCGATCAAGCCCGGCGTGGTGTCCATGCCGCACGGGTGGGGCCACGGGCAACCGGGAACGCGGATGGCCGTCGCCAACGAGACGCCAGGCGTGAACACCAACATCCTGTCGCCCCCGATGTTCATCGACGAGCCGTCCGGCAACGGGGCGCTGAACGGTATCCCGGTGACGGTGACCGCGTCGGCGACCTGACAGTATTCGATCCGTGGGCAAGAACGAACGCGCAAAGATCGTCATGTCCGACGACGAGATCGCCGAATTCATCGAGCGCAGTCGCACCGCGACGATGGCGACCGTGCTGCCGGACGGCAGGCCGCACCTGGTTGCGATGTGGTACGCCGTGCTCGACGGCGAGATCTGGTTCGAGACGAAGGGCAAGTCGCAGAAGGCCGTGAACCTGCGCCGCGATCCGACGGTGACGGTGATGATCGAGGACGGCGACACCTACGACACCTTGCGCGGTGTCTCGATCGACGGCCGCGCCGAGATCGTCGACGACCCGGGAACCGTTCTGCGCGTGGGCATCAGCGTGTGGGAGCGCTACACCGGACCGTACTCCGACGACATGCGCCCGTTCGTCGACCAGATGATGAACAACCGTATCTGCGTGCGGGTGGTGCCGACCAGGACGCGCAGCTGGGACCACCGCAAGCTCGGCATGCCCGCCATGCCGGTGGGCGGCAGCACGGCGCAGTACCTGTCGAAGGAGGCGTGATGGACCCGGCCAACAAGCCGAAGCAACTGAACTCGCCGGTGATTTCGAAGATCATGAAGTACGCCGGCAAGGCGCACGTCTGGGTGTACCGGCGCTCGGGTGGCAAGATCGGCGCGAACTGGCGGGTGGGCGCCGGGTTCAAGAAGCCGGTGCCGACGCTGCTGCTCGAACACACCGGGCGCAAGTCGGGCCGCACGCTGGTCTCGCCGCTGGTGTTCATCCATGACGGTGAAGACGTGATCGTCGTGGCGTCCCAAGGCGGTCGGGACACCGATCCGCAGTGGTACCGCAACCTGGTCGCCAACCCCGACGCCCACATCGAGATCGGGGCGGACCGGCGCGCGGTGCGAGCTGTCACGGCGTCACCCGAGGAGAAGGCCCGGCTGTGGCCGAAGCTGGTCGAGGCCTATGCCGATTTCGACACCTACCAGGCCTGGGCCGACCGCGATATCCCGGTGGTGGTCCTCAAGCCGCGCTAATCATCCCCGACGTGATTGCCGATGAGATTCATGTCACAGTCCTGACGCGTTCGACTCCCCCCAAGGGCCGGGTAGCCCAGTAGACAGGTGCGCCTCAAGCGCCGACCCAAAACCCAGAAATGCCTTAGGGGGCAATGACGTATGACGACGACACAGACCGAAACCACGCTGCTCGCGCAACTGCGCACGATTCTCGACCTGACCCACACCGAGATCCAGGTCGCCGAGACCCGGGTCGCGCAGGCCAGGACCGATGCGGTGCGCCGGGAGCTGACCGAGAACGCGGAGAACGGGCGGATCCGTTCCGAGGCGATTCAGAAGGCGATCCGCGACCTTGGCGGATACCCCGACACGATCGGGCCGTTCCTCGGCCGCGCCGCCGCCGCGGTGAAGGCTCTGACCGAGCAGGCCCAGCCGTTCGACGAGGCGCTGCTGGGTGATCTGGCGCTGGAGGATCAGCTGCTGGACCGCGCCCGCTACATCAAGGCCCTCGCGGTCGCGGCCAAGAAGCCCGACGTGCAGGACCTCGCCGATCGCCTGATCACCGCGCACTCGGCGACGGTGAACTGGCTGACCACCGTGCTGGCCGAGGATGCGCTCGGCGGACCGGCCGCGCTGCAGCGCACCCCGCTGCAGGCCGCCGCGGGTACCGCGGTGAAGCTGGCGTACCTGCCGGGACAGTGGTCGGCGCAGTCGGTCGAGCGCATCGCCGAGCTGCTGCGCTCCGCCGGGCCGGCCGTCGAGGATCTGCGCCAGCGTGCCCAGCGCGCCAGCGAGATCACGCTCAAGGCGCTCAGCGCCTCGCGTGATGGTGCGCTGAAGCGGGCCGAGGATGTGGTCCGGCGCGAGGGTGCCGAAAACGCGGCCGACGCGCTGCACAGGGCCCGCGCCGAGGGTGGCGTCGTCGACGCCGACGAGCTGCCGATCGCGGGTTACGACGAGTTGAACCAGACCGAGGCGGTGGCCGCGGTCAAGGAGCTCGACGATCCGAGCGACATCCGCACGATCATCGCCTACGAGGAGATGCACAAGAACCGGCAGCGGCTGGTGTCGGCGGCGCAGACCCGCCTGGCCGACATCGCGCAGGAGGTCGTCGGCCTCAGCTAGCCCGATCTACCGGCAACACCCCGCGGCTTCGGCCGCGGGGTGTTCGCTTGTGCTGCTAGGGATGTGGCGGGTTGAAGCCGGGGTTGGCCAACGCGTTGGCGACGCCGCTGCCGATGGGGCCGTGCTGGTCGACCATGGTGGCGACGCCGGTGGCCACCCCGCCGTGGCTGTAGTGGGTCAACGCGGTCAGCCCGAGATACGGACCGTCGGGCAGGCGGGCGAGCGTCAACGTGTAGTCCGCGTTGATGTACTGCAGGCCGCTCGGACCGTAGTGGGTCAACGAGCTGACCATGTCGCCGGCCATCGCGGCGCGGGTGAACGGCGTGAGCTCGACGCCGGCGACCAGCGGCCGGATGTCGCGCACCCAGATGTGTTTGGGCCCCGAGTGCTGCCAGGCGGCCAGCCCGAAACCCGGTCCGGGGGTGTGGTCGTCCTTCCCGTAGGTCCACACCAGGGTGGTTAGGCCGCGGGGGATCGGGTCAGGCGTCGGCGGCACCGGCGGCATGGTGACCGGCGAGGTCCAGATCTCGTCGGCCGGATGGTCGCCGCGGCGCAGGAAAAGGGCCGTGGCCCTGGCGACGACCGTGTCCCCCTGCGTCATCACCGCGTCGATGAGTTTGAGGCGCCTGCCCGTGCGGGCGACGGTCGTCTCGACGCGCACCGGGGCCAGCGCGGCGGGGCGGAACAGGTCGACGGTGAGGCGGGAGGGTTGGAAGTCCGGATCGCCGCCATCGCGTTCGAGCACGTGGCCGAGCAGGCCGCCGGCGTAGTTGCCGCTGATCGTCTGACCCCACGGACCCCGCGCGATCGGCTCGGGCACGAATGAGTCGCCGTCGGGGGTGAAGAAGGCCGTCCGCGGTGAAGTCACCGCGCCGACGATAGCGGCCTAGCTCATCTAACGATTCGCCAGCCAGCGTTTGACGTCGGTGGACACCGGGTCGACGGCGTCGGCGAACTCGTCATGCCGCTCGACATAGCCCGCCACCATCTCGCAGACGGGCACGATGCGCAGTCCGGCGTCGCGGGTCTGCTGCAATGCCTCGCCGATGAGGATGGTCGCCAGCCCGCGGCCCTCGAAATCCCCGTCGACCTCGGTATGGATGAAGATCCGCTGCCCGTCGCGGTCGGCGAACTCGGTGAGACCGACCCTCTTTCCTTCGACGGTGATGGTGTAGCGGTCGGCCTCGGCGGCGACCTCGGTCGGGGCGCCGGTCTTGTCGGGGGTCATGGCTTCTCTATACCCCGCGGTTGGACCGGGGACGCAACGTCGTGTTCGGCAGGCGAGGGGCGGGCAGGCGGGAGATCGCACCGCGGTAGCCCCGCACCGCACCGAAGCGGTCGTCGCCGTCCTGCCACTGCTGTCGGTACCCGGCGATGTCGGTGTGGCTGCGGCCGACGAAGTTCCACCACATCACCAGCTCTTCACCGAACGGCTCCCCGCCGAGCACGAGCACGCGGGCGGGTACCTCCCCGCGGCTCTCGACCACCAACTCGTGGTGGCCGGCTGACTGGAAAGCCAGATCGGCTACACCGAGCGTGGTACCGCCCATCGCGACGTCACCGTCATCGAGCAGCACCCCGTGTTCGTACGCCGGGTCGACGTCGAAGACCAGGTGGGCGCGTGGCGCAAGGTCGACCTGAGCGCCCAACAGCGGCGTGAACGTGTGCACCGGTGAGCGCACTCCGGCCAGCTCACCGAGGAACACGCGCACCGTCGCGCCTTCGACGGGCCGCGGCGGCGGCGCGAAGTGCACGAAATCGCGCGCAGTGTCGCGAGCGGCGTCCGGGAGGGCCACCCACAACTGCACACCGTGCAGCACCGTCGTCGCCGGAGTCGACACCTCGGAGTGGCAGATGCCCGCTCCGGCGGTCATCAGGTTCAGTTCGCCGGGCCGCACCATGGCGTGCACCCCCGCGCTGTCGCGATGCTCAACCTCCCCGTCGAACAGCCAGCTGACCGTCTGCAACCCGGTGTGCGGATGTGGTGGCACATCCATCCCGGGGCCGGAACGAACGTCGTGTGGGCCGTAGTGGTCGGCGAAGCACCACGCCCCGATCAGAGAACGCGCCCGCTGGGGCAGCGTCCGTCGCACCCGGATGGCGCGCGGCCCACCCAACGGCACGTCGCGGGGGTGTAGGACACCAGCGAACGGGGTTGCCGCGCAGGCGACTTCGTCGGGCGCCGCTTCGGTGTTGCTCACCAGACCACAGTAGGCCTCAGCCCGTCATCGCCAAGCGGATCACCTCCAGGTCGTGGTCGTCGATCCTGAACACGCCGAAGCGGAACTTGTAGCCCCAGCGTGACTTGTCCTCGATGAAGTCCAGCCGATCGATCAGCGGGCGGATCGGCGTCTCGGTGCACTCGAGGAAGTCGACGTTGCGCCGCCACGGCTGGAACTCCGGCGACACGTCGACCTGGTACGGCTCGTCGTCGGCGATCTGCCCGATGGCCGTGAACGCCTGCAGCGGTGGGCCGTCGGGGTGGACCGTCCTCGGTGAGTAGAAGACGATCCAGTCGCCGCGCGCCATCTTGCGCAGCATGTTCGGCTTGCCGTGGTTCGCCTGCGTGAAGCGGCCGCGCACCCCGAGTGCGACGTGCTCGCGGCTCACAGTGTTCATCCAGTTGGTCATGACCGCACGCTAAGCGCGCGGGCCGACAGTCGGGCATCCGCTGCGCCGGGGCTGTGGATAACTAGCATCGGACGTCGTGAGTGACGAGCCGGTCCGCGACGATCACGCCGAACTGCTGCGCCGCCGCGCGCTCACCGAGGACACCGCCCGCCCGGACGCCGTGCAGCGCAGGCACGGCGCGAATGCCAGGACGGCGCGGGAGAACATCGCAGACCTCGTCGACGCGGGCTCTTTCGTCGAGTACGGCCGGTTCGCCATCGCCGCGCAGCGGCACCGCCGCGACCTCGCCGATCTGATCGCCCGGACACCGGCCGACGGGCTGATCGCCGGCACGGCGCGCATCAACGGCGACCTCTTCGGTGACGAGCGCAGCGCCTGCGCCGTGCTGTCCTACGACTACACGGTGCTCGCGGGCACCCAGGGCGCGCTCGGTCACCGCAAGAAGGATCGGTTGTTCGAGCTGATCGAACGGATGCGGCTGCCGACGGTGTTCTTCGCCGAGGGCGGCGGCGGCCGGCCCGGCGACACCGACATCCCGGTGGTGTCCGCGCTCGACGCCCGAGCCTTCAAGCTGTGGGCGGCGCTGTCGGGCGTGGTGCCCCGCATTGCGGTGGTCAAGGGCCGCTGCTTTGCGGGCAACGCGGTGATCGCGGGCTGCTCCGATCTGATCGTGGCGACCGAGGACACGTCGATCGGAATGGGCGGGCCCGCGATGATCGCCGGCGGTGGGCTCGGCGACGTGCCGCCCGACGAGGTCGGCCCCGTCGCGGTGCAGGCGCCCAACGGCGTGGTCGACGTGGTCGTCGCCGACGAGGCGGAAGCCGTCGCGGTGACGAAGAAGATGCTGGCCTACTTCCAGGGCTCGACAGCGCCCGCGCCGGCGGTCGACCAGAAGCGGTTGCGCACGATCGTTCCCGAACGTGCCCGGCGCGCCTACCAGGTCGCCCCGATCATCGAGACGCTCGCCGACGAGGGCTCGGTGACGTTCCTGCGCCCGAGGTTCGCGGCGGAAATGGTCACCGCGCTGGCGCGCGTCGGCGGTCGTGCAGTGGGCGTCATCGCGAACAACACGATGGTGATGGCCGGCGCGATCACGGCCGCGGCGGCCGACAAGGCGGCTCGCTTCCTGCAGTTGTGCGATGCGTTCGGGCTTCCGGTGGTCTCGCTCGTGGACTGCCCGGGGTACATGGTGGGCCCGGCCGCCGAGGCCGAGGCGCTGGTGCGGCGCGGCTCGCGGATGCTGGTCGCCGGCGCCGCTCTGGAGGTGCCGCTCGTCGCGGTCGTGCTGCGGCGCGGCTACGGGCTCGGTGCGCAGGCGATGACCGGCGGCAGCCTGCACGAGCCGGTGCTCACCGTCGCGTGGCCCGGCGCGCATCTCGGCCCGATGGGGCTGGAAGGCGCGGTCCGGCTGGGGATGCGCAAGGAACTCGACGCCATCCCCGACGCCGACGAACGCGAGGAGCGGGTCCGCCAGGCGACGGCTGCCGCGCAGGAGAATGCCAAGGCGCTCAACGCTGCCCAGCTCTTCGAGATCGACGACGTCATCGATCCGGCGGACACCCGGGACATCATCATCAACACATTGGCCGCGGCCACCGCGCACGCACCTCGCGGTGTGGGTCGACGGTTCGTCGACACCTGGTAGCCGCGGCGGATACTCGGGGGACGGTGCCGCCTGCGCCTCTCGGCGAGTGGTCGCTCGGGTGACGCATGACGAACTTGGATATCGCTGACATTGCTTCAATCGACGCGAAACTCCGCCTACTCGCAGCCTTGCGGCGGGTGGCGGCGGAGCATGCAGTGGTGCCGTCCATCGAACCTGTTGACCGTCTACTTGACGAACGGGCCGCTGCGGCCGCCAGATAACCCTTCGCATCTACGCAGCCCCTGGGTTTACGCTGGAATGTCGCGCTGCCACCAGGGTGTGCAGCGTTTCTACGTCACATCTGGAGGGGATTCTGGCTGAGGGCACGATGACTGACGAAGACTGGCACGCCACGGATCAGGGACGCGCCATTGATGCGTTCCTCAAGTACTCCATGAGCATTGCGCTGTCATGGGCCGGTAGCGAATTGGGCGGGCTTCTTACGGGAGTAATCGGGGTGATGGGGAAGTCAGTGCTCGATAACCCCGAACTCTGGCGCAAGCTCGGCAGAACGCAAGAGCAGATTGAGCGACTCCAGTCGCACGAGAAGTATATACGGATGCTTGACCCCAAATACGATCAAGCAGTGCGTAGTTCGATCCTCGTGATCGGAGCATGTAGCGCTATCGAGGCGTGCATCGAAGACATGTCAAAGGGGATCATCCGCCGCGATCCGTCGATACTGGACGGGACACGGTACGACGCCACCGCTGTCGCACAGAAGCACGTGTTGACCGATGCCGACGAGACCCTCGACAAGCAGTGGCGTCGTATCGAGAACACAGTCGATAAGGAGTTGTCGCTCTGCGAACGATTTGAAGCAATGCTGGCAGTGATTCACCGTGACGGCCCTGTGCCTCAGGTGATCGCGGACGACTTCAACACGGCATACGCGATTCGCAATGTGTGGGCGCACAACGCAGGCTATGCGGACGCCAACTTCATCGCCAAGGCTCCTCAGCTCGAGTTCCAGCTTGGCGACTTGGTGACTTTCGACGTGAAAGACGGTACGACAAGTCGCTACCTGTCAGTAGTGCTCACATACGGCATGATCGTCGCGAACCGCGACCGGGCGGCGCATGGTCTCGACCCGATCCCCATGGAAGGCAAGCCGGGAGAGACTGACTTCGGCCAAGCCTACAGGGGGTTGTACGCCTAGCCGTTGGTTTCCGATTGAGCCACCCGTGGCTCACGGTGGCCACCCGCGACCCGTCCCACTGGGGAGGAATGGGGGCAATAACTAGGCGGGCCGTCCAAGACTGTTGAGACGGGTCATGACGTGGAAGATTCCGTCAAGCGCGGCCGGCCTCACTCGGTTCGGCGGGGTCTGTCGGGCGCTTCTCGGTGCGGTCCCGCCATCGGCCATAATCATGACCACTCGACTCGGTCAATGCTGACGAACAAGCTGTGACCAGTACCGCCATGCGTGAACCGCGTGCCGACGCTGCTGGCCTCGACCGTCCATGAAAGGGCCCGGTAGGTGCCGTAGTCGAGTGTGACGACCGGAATGTCGCCGAGATCGCCGACCACCCAGTCGTAGCTGCCATCAGACATGAAACGAATGCCATTCGCGCGCATATCTTCCACGAACGGCGTGTTGGTGAAGGGCGCTTGGCAGTCAACCTCGATGGTGGTGATCTGGCACCGCGTCTTACCTGACTTGGTGATGATGTACACGTAGCCGCCATTCGGTTGCAGCGCCGTCACACGCGGCGGAGCAGGCGATGCGGTCGGCGGCGGCGGTGCTGGGCTCTGCGGTGCAGGCGGCGCCGCCGGAGGCGATGACCGGTTCTCAGCCTCGGAAGCGTCACCAAGCTGAAGTTGCACCCCCTCGCGCGCTTCCGACTCGGTGAAGTTGACCTCGCCGCGATGCGATGCCTCAACCTTGTAGAACTTCTTCCCGCCCGGAACATCGGTGACGCGAAAAGACCATGAACACCAGCCCTGTTCACCGTAACCAGCGCCTAGCGCCCCCTTCGCGAGAAGAGTCCCGTCCTCGTCTGAGACGGTCACGGCGGTACCGGGTCCGATGTCGCTGTAGCCACCGGTGCCGCGGCAGCCAGGACCGCCCGTCAGCCCGACGTCGCTGTAGACAGCCAGCGCGCCCTCGAGGGTAAACGGGCGCGACTTCAGGTAGTGGTTGATGCCGAAGTATCCGGCGACGCCGAGGAGAGCGAGCGCGAGAGCCGCGACGAAGCCGATAACAATTCCTCTGCGATACCACTGCTTCGGCGCGACGTCATCCGAAGGCCAGTTCGCAATCGGAGATGTTGCATCAGTTGGCGACTGCCAAGACTCTGTCATCGCTCGTTACCCGCCCCCATGCTCGTGATGTTAATCCGCACCGACGGCCGCCAGACCTGAGTTAGGGCAAACTAGTCGAGTGACCGCGGCTGTCCCATTCCCTCCGGCGCCGATGCTGGCAACCGCCGCCGCCAGGCGCGACGCGCTTAGAGACACCTTGCTGGCCTGCAACGGCATCCCGGCTTCGATGCGGAAAGCCCCTAGAGTCCACAACCTGCGCCACGCTAAGCCGGCGAGGCGGGTAGTTGTCTCCGCGGGTGGGGTTGGGAGAGGGCGTCTATGTTGCTCGGCTAAGGGGTCCTTGCGTCAACAGCTCCCACCGGCCAATGTCCATCGATGCGCCGGCTTCACCGCTTCGTCAACGCGAGGGCTGATGTCGGGGCCTACTTCGGTCGTCAGTTTGCGGGAAGTATTCGGCTAGTAAGGCAGCGATTTCGAGGAATCGGCGTCTGGTCGCCGGGGACAGGTCGTTGATCCCGTCGATGACACCGCCCGGTCGGAGGTGCCCGTCGTACGGCACCTCGACCACCTTCTGGCCTTGGCTCGAAAATTGTTGCGCCAGAATGGTACGCGTCCGCTTGTCGGCGTGGCCGTCGGAGTCGTTGAGGACGATGACCGTGCGCTGCAACAGACTCGTCAAGCCGCGGGCGGCCAACCAGTCCAACGTCTGACCGGCTACGGCGGCGCCGTCGACCCACGGCGACGACACCACGATCAGCGCGTCGAGGTCCCGCAATACCTCCTGGGTGACCGGCGAGTCCATCGTCGAACTGCAGTCGATGATCGAGATCGTGAAGTAGCGGTCGAGCCGTGACGTGGCTTCCCGGTAGATCGCGGGATCGAGCACGCGGCGCCGGGCCGGTGTCGCCTCCCCGGCGAGCACGAACAATCCGGCGGCGTTATTGCCCACCCGGCTGCGGATGTCGGCGAAGGTCTCCAGGTGTTGATCGGAGGCCAACTCCCAGTACGAGCCCTGCGCTCGGGGGTCCACGCGGCTGCCGAGCTTGCCGAACGCGGTGTCGGCATCGATGGCCACCACCCGGTCGTCCTGGCGGAGTTCGGCAAACACCGAGCCGATGCTCGCGGACACCGTCGTCTTGCCGACCCCACCCTTGCCCATGACGCCAACCTTGTAGTGGCCCCGCAGCATTGATTTGATCTTGGTTTCCAGCTCTGCCTGGCGAAGCTCGTCCGGACCTGGGCCCAGGTTGACCAGTCCGAACGTGGCGCGATACAGCGCCCGTCTCCAGCCCCGGCTCGGGCGTCTCTTGCGGACAGGGACAAGTTCGTCGGCCCGGATGCGCTCGGCGTAGGAACCGCTCGGCGGCTGCACCGGCCGGACCTCCGTGCCGCCCCCACCACTGGGCCGAGTGCTTGGCGGCGCCGCCGAACCCTGCTGCGGTGAATGAATCGGTTGTGGGGGGTGGGCCGGTGATGGGGCTGGGCGCGATGGAGGAGGTTGGCCCGGATCGTGCTGTGGCCGGGGTGGCTGCTTGCTCGGCGGCGGGCCCCAGTTGCTGGGAGGCAGCGGACCGGTGTCGCGGGGCGTCCCGGGTGGGGGACCGTACCGCGGAGGAGGTTGGCGGAAATCCTGCCGCGCATCCCGAGAAGCTAGTGGAGGTTCTGGTTCAAGCACGCGCGACGGCCAGAGTTCGGGACCCTCCTCGTCGGGTCGCGCCGAGTCAGAGGAGGTCAGGTCGTTAGGCGGTCGCGATGGCACCGGTTGGCTAGACGAAGCTATCGGCTCCGACTGGGACACAGCTTCGACGTCGCTTAGCTCGTCGGAAGCCATCCAACCAGGGTCATTCCGGAACTCGTCATCGCGGTCTGTCAAAGTTCTCCTCCGGTTGATGTGCGACCTGGTTCCTATGCAGTATCAATCACGAGGCCATACGCCTCCGTGGTGGACATCCTTGAGCAGTACGTAGCGAACGTGAGCGGCCACCATAGGTAGCGATCAATGTTTGGGGTCTCGTTTGCCCTACGAGGCCTAGATCCCGTGGCTCTTCATATTTTGCATACTCTGGGCGACATCGCCAATCCGCTAGTTTGCTAGCGGATTGGCCTTCGCCGCCGTTGTGCCCAGGGGATGCGGCGTACTGCAGCGGCAACTCCAACGGACGACCCTAACTGCGCCGCTGTATAAAGCCATCCGATCCGGGTTTAGGTACGAGGACCGATTCGGGAAATCACTGGTCGAAAAGCCTGCATGCTTCCTCAACGTGCTTGATTGTGTATCTCGGCGCAGCGCATTGACGAACGGCGCCGCCGTCGATTGTCCGGAACACTGGTCGCTAATCATCATCGGCCATTAGCTGAACTCACGGTCGATCAAGCGGCAAAGGATTGCCTGAATCGAGCGCGAACATTACGGAAAAAAAGTAGCTGCTTCAGCGCTGCGACTCGTCGCTCTCGACTCGTCTAGCTGAATGACCTGCGGATGGCTGTGGTGATCCCGATGGTGTTGTGGATCGCCGTGTACGACCTACTGCGCAATCTGCGGTTCTAGCTCCACGGCGTGACGGGACGCTCCCGCCGCACGCCGTCGACGGTGACGTCGACCCGCTCGTCGAAGAAGCAGATCCGGTCGCGCACCAACTCCGCGTCGTGCAGCGGGTCGTGGTAGGTCCACGCCACGTCGCTGGGCCCGTCGGGCACCGAGAAGTACGACGCGCGGCCCTTGTAGGCGCAGTAGCTGGCGGTGTCGCTGTGCTCTAACCGGACCTTGACGTCGTCGTAGGGCAGGTAGAACCGCACCGGCAGCATCGTCTCGAACAGCAGCTTGGGCCGCGAGGATTCGGCGAGCAGGGTGCCGTCGACCTCGATGCGAACCAGGCGGCTGCTGGACAAGACGTCGATCCGCTTGAACGGATCGCGCGGGTGGCTGACGATCGGTTCGTCCTCCTCGCGCCATTCGAACCCGTCGAAGTCCAGCACGACGTAGTCGGCGAGGTCCGGGTCGTCGGGCCGAAACGCCGCCGCGGCCGCGGTGTCCTCGCCGGCGATCACGTCGAACTCGGTGCCCCCGCAGGTATGGGCGCCGAACGGCACGCTCGGATCCAGCACCGGGCGGTCGTCGGCGTCGTCGTCACCGGACTCCGCGCCCGCCGGCATCAGATGGCCCGAGATCGCGGCGATCGGCACCGCATAGGCGGGCACGATGCGGCGCGGCTCCCAGACCAGCAGCGCATCCTGCGTGTCGGCGACCGCGTCCCCGGACAGGCAGACCCGAATGCGTTTGGCGGTGGGCTCGAACCGCAGCTCATCGAGATTCCCGCTGAACAGGTTCATCATCCTGACGGCCATTGCGGCCCTTCTTTCACTTGCGGGGCGGGCGCAGCACGTTCATCGCCAACCGCATTATCGGCGCGGGGACGCGATCCTTGGCCGAAAGCGCGGCATCGGCGGCGCGCCCGCGCAACGGGGTGCCGCGACCGAACATGCGGTTGATCGGGCCGCCGGTCGGTTCCAGGTCGAAGTGCAACGGCGGCTTGCCGTCCGCCGCGCCGAGCGCGTTCGAGATCACGACGCGCTGGATCTCGCTGGTGCCCTCGAAGATGGTGTACAGCTTGGCGTCGCGGTACCACTTCTCGACGGGGTGGTCCGTGATGTAGCCCCAGCCGCCCATGGTCTGGATCGCCCGCTCGGTGGCGCGCACCGCGACCTCGCTGGCGGCCAGCTTCGACATCGATCCCTCGCCGCGTTCGAAGGGCACGCCGCTGGCGGCCATCCACGAGGCACGCCAGGTGAGCAGCCGCGCACCGTCGAGCGCGGTGGCCAGATCGGCGAGCGGGAACGCGATGCCCTGGTTGTCGATGATCGGGGCGCCGAAGGCTTCCCGGCGGTTGGCGTACTCGGTGGCGTATTCCACTGCCGCCCTGGCGATTCCGAGGGCCTGCGCGGCGACCATCGGGCGGGTCTGCTCGAACGTGCCCAGCGTCGCCGAGCCGGAGTGCTTGCCGCCCTCGACGGCCTCGCGGGCCTTGGCGAGTTTGTGGTCGAGCTTCTCCTGCCCGCCGAGCAGGTTCGCCGCCGGGACGCGGACGTTGTCGAGCTTGAGTTCCGCGGTGTGCGACGCGCGGCAGCCGAGCTTGTCGAGTTTGCGAACCATCTCCAGGCCCGGTGTGCCGCCGGGCACGATGAACAGCGCCTGACCTTTGTGGCCGAGTTCCTCGTCGACGACGGCGTTGACGACGTGCACGTTGGCGATGCCGCCGTTGCCGATCCACATCTTGTGGCCGTCGATGATCCAGTCCGCGTCGTTACCCGTGCCGTCGCGGTGCGCGCGGGTGCGCAGGTTGCGCACGTCGCTGCCGCCCTCGGGCTCGGAGATCGCCAGCGCGGCGAGCTTGAGATCACCTGGTGTGCCGAAGCATTCGGGCGCCCATTCGAGCATCTGCTCGGGTGAGGCGGCCTGACCGATCGCGGACAGCGCCAGCGCCGGCATCACGATGGCGAGGCCGATCCCCGCGCAGCCCCAGAACAGCTCCTCCATGAACATCGGCAGCGACAGTCCGGTCGGGTCGCCGATGAGGTCGCGGTAGAACAGCGGACTGTAGAAACCCCGGGCAGCCGCTTCCTCCAACACCGGCCACGGGAACTCCTGGCGCTGGTCGTACTCGAGGGCCACCGGCCGGATGCACTGCTCGGCGAATTCGTGCGTTCGCTGTGCCAGGTCGTGCTGCGCGGCGGTGGGCGTGATGTCGAAGGCCACGTGTGTTCAGTAGCCGCGCACGGTCAGGTCGAAACACTTGTTCGCTGAAATGCGCGAGCCCCCGATGCCGGGCATCGGGGGCTCGCCTCACCCGGGGTTACTTCACGTCGACGTAGACGGTCTTGTTGATGACCCGGGTGGTGAGGTTGTCACCGACGCCCAAGCTGTCGGTCTGGGTGTAGGTCTGACCGGGGCGTACCGCAACGACGGTCGCCTGATGCAGCGGGGCGTTGCCGATCCGGTTGACGATCACGGTGTAGCCCTGCGATTGGAGCTGGTTGATGGTCTGCTGGGCATTACCCGGTCCGGACGGTGCGGCCTGAACCGGTGCGGCCAGCCCGACCACGGCGGCGGCCATGGCGCTAGCGGCGACGGTGGCGATCCCGAACTTCTTCATGGTGGAGCCTTCTTCTTTCTTGCGTCTCGTATCCGAGCCGTGGCTTGTGTCGCGGTTCGTAGCTGCAGCTGATCTTGTAAACCGTGCGGTAAAGGGTTTAATTCCGGTGGCAGAAATTGATTGCCGGTTGGCAGGAATCTGCCTGCGGGACAGCCGATTGCCCATGTTCGGGCCGCCGGATTGGCCCACCGCGGGCAGACTCGGAACGGTGAAGCTCGCCGGGCTGAGGCTGCGACAGCGCGACGGGGTGACGTGTGGTCCGACGGTCGCGGTGGTCGCCGGCGCGCTGCTCGACCCGCGTCAGGGTGCGGCGTTGACCGAGCCGCGGTCCGGGCCGGCGTGGTTCGCCGCCGAACAGGCGCGCCTGCACGCGGAGATCAACGTGGTGTGGCCGCGACGGCTGGGCACGACACCGTGGGGGATGAGGCGGGCGCTCACCGCACACGGCGAGCGGCTCGGGGTGCGCTATCGGTGGCGGCTGTTCCGCGGGCGCCGGGACCGGCTCGCGGATGTGCGGCGTGCAGTCGGTGGCGGCTGGCCCGTCGCGATGCTGCTCGGCCGGTTCCTCCCGCGGCATTGGGTGCTGATCGTCGCCGACGTCGATGCCGGTTTCGAGTGCTACGAGCCGTCGTCGGGTGACGTCCGGGTCGTCGGCCTCGACAGCGTCCGGCACTCCCGGGTGGGCGGCCTGGGATACCCCCGGCCATTCGCATTCGTGCTCCCATATTCGAACGTATGATCGAACAGTGGGCGAGCTGAAGGGGATCGGGTACAACGGCCAACCCGTGCAGCAGGCCTTCCGTCGGGTCGACCCGCCGGTCACCGTGCTCGTCGACCTGGCCGCGGTCTTCCCCCGCGAGCCTCACTCCACCGGCGGCTACAACCCGGCCGGCCTGCAGATGCACGCGGTCGTCGAGGGCCGGCTGACCTGCTGGGGCATCTGCGAGCAGGGCTATTGGTGGGGTTTGGTCACCTACGAGATCGCCTACGGCGCCCGGCGCAGGGCCGTGACCCACTGGATCCCGGCGTGGACGCTCAAACGCACGTCGGACTGACGCCTACGGTCCCTCGTGATCCCCAGGTAGCCGTGCCTACCAGACGCGTATCCAGTCGACGAGCATCTCCGCCGGATAGGTACCCGGCCGGGGATCGCCGCCACCCGAGCCGGCAACCGCAAGATTCAAGATTGGAAACAGCCGATAGCCCGGGTCGTTGAACGGCCAATCCGCGATGGAATGCGCCGGAACATTGAAGTATGGCTGCGCCCCGTCGACGTAGTCCTTCCAGAAACGCATACCGGCGTCATCCCATTGCACTCGCCACGTATGCCACGCGCTGTCGAACGTGAGCTTGTGGGTTGCCCATTGGCCTCCGTTCGCTCTTGTGTGGACCGTGGTTCCCGAAGCCCAGGTGCCGTTGCCGTACCACTCGAGGATGTCAACTTCGCCCTGAGCATCGCTGGACAGCCAGAAGGCGGGCCAGCAACCCGCGGTGAGGCAGTTGAGTTTGATCCGGGCTTCCCAGGTGGTGCCGATGCCGCCTTCAAACGGGCTATAAACCTTGCCGCTGTAGTAGGTAGCGCCGTCTTTTGCGGCGCGGATGACGAGATTGGACTTGCCGTCGAGGAACACATTTCGGCGATCGTCGCGATACTGCCCGACATTTTCCGGTAACTCCCAAAACGTCGGGTCCTGCATCGACTCCCGGGCGCGCGACACCGACCACTTCGACCGATCGGGGGCCGAGCCGGCCGGGCCATCGAAGTCGTCGTGGAAAAGGTAGGCTTCCTTACCCGCGTCACCGGGCGGCGCCGCGGGCGGTGGCACCCGATCCGCCGGGGCATCCCGTCGCGACGGGTAAGCCCCGGCCTCAGGGACGGGGATCGCGGCTGCGGCTGCCAGCGCGCCGATCCCAGTCATCAGCATCATGCGGCGACGATCCATCTCATGCACAGTTAGACATGAAAGCCGGAACGTCGGCGCCGGCGCAACTCGCTGGAGCGGTGCCCTGAGAACAGTGACGTATACGAGTGCTGAGCGCACTCCTGCGCCTATGGCGCCAAGTGTCCATACGGAGAAGCTCGGCCATCGTCTCCAGTGCGGCGTACGCCGCGAACTCGGCCTCTCAATCCGTCACGCCGCCCTCGCTCATGGCTAGCCGGCCGCCTCGCTGAGCCGTCGCTGGACTTCACCGGGCGAGATCCGCAGGCGCCTGGCCACGTCCTTTGCCTGCGGACCGCCCTCGGCCAGCAGCCGGCCGACCAGCCGACGGTCGAGCGCGGCCCGCTGCCGGTCCAGCTTGTCGAGCCTTTCGAGCAGCGCGTACAGGTCCGTGCGCGACAACTTCTCCAGCCGCAGCGCGGCCACTTCCTTATACGTATCCTTCACGGCGGTGAGCACTTCTACCACTTGATTCGAACGCATGTACGAAGGCTAGCGCGCACCCCCGACATCGCGCACTCACCGAAAACGCGCGCGGGAATGAATCGGACCACAGTCCGGTTGATTCGGACATGCCTGCCATCACCGCCGACACGCTGGTGCTGCCCCGGATCTGCGGCCCCGCGCCGACCGACGTCGAGCGGCCCGTCCGGTCCATCACCACCGGGCCCCGCGGCTTCGAAGGCGAGGGGTTCCCCGTCGTGCGCGCCTTCGCTGGGGTGCCCGCAGCCGAACTCGACCCCTTCGTCCACATGGACCAGATGGGCGAGGTCGAATACGGGCCGGGTGAGCCGAGGGGCACCGACTGGCATCCGCACCGCGGGTTCGAGACCGTCACCTACATGATCGACGGCCGGTTCGCCCACCAGGACTCCCACGGCGGCGGCGGCCTCATCACCGACGGCGCCACGCAGTGGATGACGGCCGGCTCGGGGATTCTGCACATCGAGACCCCGCCCGCCGAACTCGTGGAGAGCGGCGGCGTGTTCCACGGCATCCAGTTGTGGGTGAACCTGCCCCGCAAGGACAAGTTCGCCGCGCCGCGATACCAGGCCATCGAGGGCGAGCAGGTGAGGCTGTTGTCCTCCGCCGATGGCGGAGCGCTGCTGCGCGTCATCGCCGGCACCATCGACGGTCACGAGGGCCCGGGTGCCACGCACACCCCGATCACCTTGGCGCACGCGACTATTCAGCCCGGCGCCCGGCTGGAGACCCCATGGAACCGGGACTTCAATGCGCTGGTGTACGTGCTGTCCGGTCGGGGGACCGTCGGCGGGCGCCCCATCCATCAGGGTCAGCTCGCGGTGCTCGGAACCGGCGACCGGATCGCCGTCGGCGCGCGGGCGCATCAGGACGGTAACCGGCCCGCGCTCGAGGTGCTGCTGCTCGGCGGGCGGCCCATCCGCGAGCCGGTGTTCCAGTACGGGCCGTTCGTGATGAACAGCAAGACCGAGCTGATCGGTGCGCTCGAGGACTATCAGGCCGGCAAGTTCGGCACCGTCCCACCCAACGCGCTCATGCCGCACCGTTCCTAGCGGCATTGGGGGGCTTGGTCGCGTCGGCCTTCGGGTACAGCAGCTCCAGCTCGCCGAGATGGGCGGCGACGGTCACCAGCGGCAGCGCTGCAGGCACGGCCAGGTCGCCGTCAACCGCCTCGCTGCGCAGCGCGCGCACGAAGTCGTCGCTGATCGGCAGTGGCGAGCCGGAGCCGCTGCCGGTCACCTGATCGCACACGACGTCGGCGTGTGCCTCGACCACGGCCCGGGTCTGCGGATAGACCCCGAGTGGTGGAGGCACGACGTCGGCGATCAGCTCCGCGGCGGCGCGCAACCGGACCGCACGGTTGGCCGATCGGACCACCGGCGCCCGGACGTCGGTCGGCCCGCTGCTCTCCGAAAGATATTGCCGCACAGAATCATCCACGGTGCGAGACGCTTCCAAAGCGTCGTGACTGAGGGCGATGACCCGGTCGGTCGCGTCCTCGGAGGCGCCGCGGGTGACGCGCAGCACCGCGGCCCGCAGGAACGTCGCGCCGACCGCGAATGCGTCGTCGATCGCCTCGGAGACCCGGGATCTCGCCCCCCGCGGCCACAACAGCACCGACACCATGGTGCCCACGAGTGCGCCGACCGCGACGTCTTCGACGCGGATCAACCCGACGCTCCATCCCGTGGGCGCAATGAGGTTGAAGATGATCAGCACCATCATGGTGAAGGCGGCCTGGCCGGCGATGAACGAGGCCACCTCCGGTACGAACGCCGACCCGAATGCCACCACCGGCAGCAGCATCCACATGACGATCGGATCCACGCCCACCAACTCGATCAGGACGACGCCGAGCAGGAATCCGAGCGCAGTGCCTGCGACGGCACGGACCACCCGCGTGCCGGTGGTCAGCGCGCTGCTGCGCAACACCGACATCGCGCCCAGCACCACCCAGAAGCCGTGCTGCAGCGGGAAGAGATGGGTGACCGCGACCGCCAGCGCCAAGCCGAGTCCGGTGCGAAGGCTGTTGCGCAGCACCACCGCGCGGGTCGCGAGGAAACCGCGGGTGATCGCCGCGACGGCCGTCGTCTCCGGCATCACCCAGTCCGCGGTGCCGGTCTCGGGCAGCCGGCGGCCCAGCACCCGCGCCCACACCGGGCGGGCATCGGCCTCCGCCGCGTTGCGGATGATGCGGCCGGTGACACCGACGGTCGCCGAAAAGGTCCGACAGCCCAACAGCTTGCGGCCCACCGCAACGGCGTCGGCGTCGTCCGGCGAGGCGAGGATCTCGAGGATGTCCTCGCGGTAGCGACCCTGCGCGATCGCGCGCAACTCGGTCAGCGCGGCGTTGAGATCGGCGTTGCGCGGACCACGCGCCGAACGGTCCGACACCCGCAGCACCGCAGCGGAATCCCGCAGCACCCGGATCAACGGCTCCTTCATGTCGCCGAGCAGCCGGCCCGTGTCGTCGGTGATCCGGTCGGCCAGCCAGCCCAGATCGTCGACGACGCGCACCAGTGCGCGACTGCCCGCCGTCAGCGCGACGGGCCGGAAGTCGGCATTGAGGAACGTCGCCCACAACCGGTTCATCGCCCGGGTGGCGTCGCGGGCCGTCGCGGTACCCGCCAGAGCGTCGGCCAGCCGGATGCACACCCGGGCCGCGTCACCGCGCAGTTCGTCGTGGTGGCGCGGCGGCAGGACGAAGAGCGCGGCGGGCACGCACACCGCCAGCGCGATGAGCCAGCCGAGAAGCCGGTCGGGGATGGGACCGACCGGCGTACAGGCGGGCAGCACGAACGTCAGCAGCGTGGCGCGCTGGCCCGCCGCGATGATCTCGCTGAGCACGCCGGAGAACGTCACCACCACTCCGAGGACGAACATCACCGCGACGCTCACCCAGGGATGCGGCGAGACCAGCGTGCCGAGGGTGATCAGGACGACGCCGTTGATAGCCAGTCCGGCGTAGGCGAGCGCGCGGGCGGGCCGGTTGCCGGGGAAGTCCACCAGGATCAGCAGCGCGACGGAACCGAAGATGGTGAACAGCGGCGTCTGGGAGTCGCCCGCGACCGCGAAGCTCACCGCGGCGGCGACGGGAAGCACCACGGCCGCGCGCGCCGCGCGGCGCAAGGCGTCGAGTTCGGGGTCGCGCCGTCGGATCCGGTCGATGGTGCGGCGCCACAGCCGGACCATCTCAGTGCGCCAGGATCACGAGCACCAGCGCGCCGATGCCCGCCGGGCCGAGGACCGCGAGCAACGTGATCACGGCGAGCTCGCTGCCCGCGCTACCCACCGTTGGGAACCGACTCGAAACGGCCCGAGTCCAAGGCGTCTGTCAGCTGTCCGGTGATCCAGCGCAGTGCCGAGATGTCAAGGGGCAGGGTGGCCTGCTCGTAGCCGACCAACAGGTACACCGCCCACGCCGCGAACAGCTGGGCCTGCCGTTTGTGCTTGAGGATCTCGAAGGCCGACTCGTACATGATGTCGAAGCGTTGCTGATCGACCGCGGACTGCACCGCGTACACATGCGGATCCACCGAACTCCACACCCGGATCGCCGCCTCGGCCCCGAACGGAAGTTCCAGTCCGGTCTCGATCAGCGCGTCGATGCGCCTGCGTGGATCCGGTTCGGCCCGCAGCCCCTCGATCACCCGGACGGTGCGGACCTGCATCCAGTGCGCGACGAGTTCCTTGGTGTAGGCGGGCCAGTTCGGGAAGTAGTGGTAGAAGGACCCGGTCGTGACGCCCAGCCGGTTGCAGACCTCGGCCAGTTTCAGGCCGCCGTAGCCGCGGTCGGCCAGTACTTCGAGCCCCGTCTCGAAGTAGGCCTCACGCGATGCGACGCTCGCCATGGGACGGCACACTAGTTGCTCTGGACGCCCGTTCTCTACGGGAAACACCGGCCGAATCCCCTGATCGATTTGCTGAAACGAATCACAAGATCGGCCCGGCTGAGCCTGCGTCAGTCAGGTCCAGTGACGTGTGGCACAATTTGACCGTGCCGCATACGGCGAGTAGAGGTCCGGGCCGTCCCCCCGCAGCGAAGGCGGCCGAGACGCGGGAGCGCATCGTGCAAGCCGCTCGCGAGGTCTTCAGCGAACTCGGGTACGACGCTGCCACCTTCCAGGCGATCGCCATTCGCGCCGATCTGACGCGGCCGGCGATCAACCACTATTTCGCCAGCAAGCACGTGCTGTGGCGGGAGGTCGTCGAGCAGACAAACGCCGCGATCGTCAGCGCCGGCAGGGCGCGCGCCCAGAGCGAAACCAGTTTGCTCAGCCGATTGTCGGCATACTTCACGGCGGCCATGCAGGCCGAGTCCGAGGACCGTTCGGCCGCAGCGTTTCTCGTGACGTCGGTGCTGGAATCGCAACGGCACCCGGACCTCGGCGGCGACGAGCACGATTCGTTGAAGAACTCGCGGGAGTTCGTGGGCTGGGCGGTCAACGACGCGATCAGACGCGGCGAGCTCAGCACCGACACCGACGTCACGTCCCTGGTCGAGATGCTCGTGGCGGTGATGTGGGGGATGGGGTTCTACGCCGGTTTCGTCGGCACCCACGAAGAGCTCAAGGCCGTTGTGCACAATTTCGAGTTGCTGATGGCCAACAAGCTCTGGCAGTTGCGGGATTAGCCCGCCGGCGGGCTGGCCGCCGCACAGTTCGCACAGCTAAGTTATTCGATAGCATCGGTGGCGATGAGTTCGTTGCGCACACACGATGACACCTGGGACATCGCCACGAGCGTGGGAACGACCGCCGTGATGGTGGCCGCGGCCCGCGCCGGTGAGACCGAACGAGACGACGCGCTGATCCGCGACCCGTTCGCCAAGGTGCTGGTCGCCGGCGCCGGCGGCGGGGTGTGGGACATGATCCTCGACCGCGACTTCGGCGCCAAGGTCGCCGAGATCGATCCGGACGTCGCAGCGATCTTCGAGCACATGGGCAACTACCAGGCGGTGCGCACGCACTACTTCGACGAGTTCTTCGACGGGGCCGTCGCCGCGGGTATCCGCCAGGTCGTCATCCTGGCGTCGGGGCTGGACTCTCGCGCCTACCGCCTGCAGTGGCCCGAGGGCACGGCGGTGTACGAGATCGACCAGCCCAAGGTGCTCGAGTACAAGGCCGCGCGGCTGGCCGAGCACGGTGCGCAGCCGTCGGCGCAGCGCATCGCGGTGCCCGTCGACCTGCGCCACGACTGGCCGAAAGCGTTGCGCGAGGCCGGGTTCGACGCCGACGCCCCGACGGCGTGGCTGGCCGAGGGGCTGCTGATGTACCTGCCCGCCGAGGCCCAGGACCGGCTGTTCGAGCAGATCACCGCGCTCACCGCGCCGGGCAGCCGCGTCTGCGCCGAGACCGTCGGCGTGCGGGCCGACGAGCGTCGCGCCGAGATGCGCGCGCGGTTCGAGCGCATCGCCGCGCAGTTCGGTATGGAGGACACCCTCGACGTGGCCGAGCTGATGTACAACGACCCCGACCGCGCCGACGTCGCGCAGTGGCTGGATGCCCACGGGTGGCGAGCTCAGACCGTCACCTCGCGGCAGGAGATGCGCCGGCTGGGGCGATGGGTGTTGCCCGACGAGTACGCCGGCGACGACGGGTTCTCGTCGTTCGTCACGGCCGTCATGGGCTGACTCCGCGCGCAGGCCCGCACGCCCGCGGTAACAGGCCCTTCTGAATGACCCAACCGGTTGGTTAGGATCGGGTACTCCTGAGGTCAGAAAGGACCACCGACCATGACCACAGAATTCGCCGCGCCCGCGCCTGCCGCCGCCGACATCCCGAGCGTCGTCCGCCGGCTGCGGGACACCTTCGCCTCCGGCCGGACCCGCAGCATCGACTGGCGCAAACAGCAGTTGAAGGCGATGGAAAGGCTCGTCCTCGAGAACGAGCAGGCCATCGCCGCCGCCCTGGAGCAGGACCTCGGCCGCAAACCGTTCGAGGCGTGGCTCGCCGACATCGCCAGCGTG
Source organism: Mycobacterium sp. B14F4 (assembly GCF_039871645.1). Taxonomy (NCBI): domain Bacteria; kingdom Bacillati; phylum Actinomycetota; class Actinomycetes; order Mycobacteriales; family Mycobacteriaceae; genus Mycobacterium; species Mycobacterium sp. B14F4. The sequence goes on from NZ_JBDPMF010000005.1 coordinate 238,159, forward strand.
GCGGGTGAGGCAAAGGACGCCGCCAAGAACGTGGGCAAGTGGACCCGGCGGAAGTACCGGATGCTGGAGATGTCGCAGTTGCCCGGGCGCGGCTGGGTGGAGTACGAACCGTTCGGCACGGTGCTGATCATCGGCGCATGGAACTTCCCGTTCGCGTTGACCCTCGGGCCCGCCGTCGGCGCGATCGCCGCGGGCAACACGGTGGTGCTCAAGCCGTCCGAGGTGGCGCCGGCGTCGTCGGCGGTGATGGCCGAGCTGGTGCCGAAGTACCTGGACAGCGACGCGATCGCGGTCATCGAGGGAGACGGCGCGGTGAGCCAGGAGCTCATCGCCCAGGGCTTCGACTACCTGCTCTACACCGGTGGCACGGAAATCGGTCGCAGGGTGTACGAGGGCGCCGCCCCGCATCTGACGCCGGTCACCCTCGAACTCGGCGGCAAGAGCCCGGTGATCGTGTCCGCGGACGCCGACATCGACGTCGCCGCCAAGCGCATCGCCTGGACCAAGCTGATCAACTCCGGCCAGATCTGCATCGCGCCGGACTACGTGCTGGCCGACGCGAAGATCCGCGACCAGTTGGTCGACAAGATCAAGGCCGCGGTGGAGACCTTCGAGTCCAAGGACCCCGACGGTAAGCGCATCGTCAACGAGCGCCATTTCGGGCGGCTGACCTCCGCGCTGGCCGAGACCAAGGGCAAGGTCGTCATCGGCGGCGGCTCGGACGCCGCCAAGATCAGCATCCAGCCGACCGTGGTCGTCGACCCGGACCCCGCCGAGCCGCTGATGACCGACGAGATCTTCGGACCGATCCTGCCGATTGTCACCGTGCAATCCCTGGACGACGCAATCAATTTCGTCAACTCGCGGCCCAAGCCGCTGGCGGCCTACCTGTTCACCAAGACCAAGAGCATTCGCGAACGCGTCATCAAGGAGGTGCCCGCAGGCGGCATGGTGGTCAACCATCTGCTGTTCCACTTCGCGACGCACAAGCTGCCGTTCGGCGGCGTCGGCCCGTCGGGCATGGGCGCCTACCACGGCAAGTTCGGATTCGAGACGTTCAGCCACAAGAAGTCGGTGATGACCAAGACGACCCGACCCGACGTCGGCGCCTTCATCTATCCCCCGTATACAGAGAAGGCTTGGAAGCTGGCGCGCAAGCTGTTCTGATCTCACACCGCGCCAGGACCGCCGGACCCGGAGAAGAGGGAGAACACCAGTGCCAGGAGTGCAGGATCGCGTCATCGTCGTCACCGGGGCCGGAGGCGGACTCGGGCGTGAGTACGCCTTGACCCTCGCCAAAGAGGGCGCCAGCGTCGTCGTCAACGATCTCGGCGGTTCGCGTGACGGCACCGGCGCCGGCCACAACATGGCCGACCACGTCGTGCAGGAGATCCGCGATGCCGGGGGCCGAGCAGTCGCGAATTATGATTCCGTCGCCGAGCCGGAGGGCGCCGCGAACATCATCAAGACCGCGGTCGAGGAGTTCGGCAAGGTCGACGGCGTGGTCAGCAACGCGGGCATCCTGCGCGACGGCACCTTCCACAAGATGGAGTTCGCCAACTGGGACGCCGTGATCAAGGTGCACCTCTACGGCGGCTACAACGTGATCCGCGCGGCGTGGCCGCACTTCCGGGAGAACAACTTCGGCCGCGTCGTCGTGGCCACCTCGACCAGCGGCCTGTTCGGCAACTTCGGCCAGGCCAACTACAGCGCCGCCAAGCTGGGCCTGGTCGGGCTGATCAACACGCTGGCCCAGGAGGGCGCGAAGTACAATGTCAAGGCCAACGCCGTCGCGCCGATCGCGGCCACCCGGATGACCGAGGACATCCTGCCCAAGGAGGTCCTCGAGAAGCTGACACCGGAGTATGTGGCGCCGGTGGTCGCGCAGCTGTGCACCGAGGAGCTGCCCGAGACCGCGTCGATCTTCATCGTCGGCGGCGGCAAGGTGCAGCGCACCGCGCTGTTCCAGAACGAGGGGCTGACTTTCGACCACGTGCCGTCGGTCGACGAGGTCGCGGCCAAGTGGGGCGAGATCACCGACCTGTCGGCGGCCAAGCAGGCTACCTTCAGCCTCGGCTGACTTGATGAAGGCGCTTGTCGCGCAGGAGCTCTCCGGGCCAACCGGGCTATGCTTTACCGACGTGGAAGACCCTGCCGACGTGGTCGGCAGCGACGACGTGGTGGTCGTCGACGTCGGTGCCGCCGGGGTGAGCTTCCCGGACCTTCTGCTCCTGCGGGGCGAGTACCAACTGCGGCTGGAACCGCCGTTCATCGGTGGCATGGAGGTCGCCGGTGTGGTTCGCTCGGCGCCGGACGAGTCGGGATTCGTTGCCGGTCAACGGGTTACGGCCCTGTCGATGCTCGGCGGCTGGGCCGAACGGGTCGCCGTGCCGGTGGCCAACGTGATGGCCACCCCTGAGGAGTTGGACGACGCCGAGTCGGTGGCGCTGCTGGGCAACTACCAGACGATGTATTTCGCGCTGGCTCGTCGCGGTGCGCTGCGGCCGGGCGAGACGGTGCTGGTGCTGGGCTCGGCAGGTGGGGTGGGCACCGCGGCGATCCAGATCGCGAAGGCGTTGGGCGCGCACGTGATCGCGATGGTGCATCGGCCGCAGGCAAGAGACTTCGTCGAGTCGCTGGGTGCCGACGTGGTGCTGCCGCTGACCGACGGCTGGTTGCAGACGGTCAAGGACCACACCGACGGCCGCGGCGTCGACCTGGTGGTGGACCCGATCGGCGGCGAGACGTTCGACGACGCGGTCCGTGCGCTGGCCGTCGAGGGTCGCCTGTTGGTGATCGGCTTCGCGGCGGGCGGCATCCCGACCGTGAAGGTGAACCGGTTGCTGCTGCGCAACGTCGCGGTGATCGGCGTCGGCTACGGCGAGTTCGTCAACCGCACGCCGGGTGCGCAGTCGATGTTCGAGTTCGGCGTCGCGCAGTTGGTCAAGGCCGGTCTGCGCCCGCCTCCGCCGGTGCGCTTCCCGCTGTCCAAGGGCGCCGAGGCGTTGCAGACCCTGGCCGACGGCGGGGTCATGGGCAAGCTGGTGCTGGAGCCGTAGGTGCCACCGCGTGCGTTGGCGTTCGACACGTTCGGCACGGTCGTCGACTGGCGTTCCAGCATCATCCGCGAACTCGAGGAGTTCGGCCGGGCCCATGGCGTGCAACGGGATTGGGCGGCCATGGCCGACGACTGGCGGAAGGGATACCCGCCCGCGATGGACCGGGTGCGACGTGGCGAGCTGCCGTGGACCAAGCTCGACGATCTGCACCGGATGATCCTCGAGGAGATCCTCGGCGCGGCGGGCATCACGTCGATCTGCGTTAAGGAGGTCGACCACCTCAACCGCGCCTGGCACCGCCTGGATCCGTGGCCCGACGCCGTCGCGGGGCTGACGCGGCTGAAGTCGCGCTATGTCATCACGACGCTGTCGAACGGCAACGTCTCGCTGTTGACCAACATGGCCAAGCGGGCCGGCCTGCCGTGGGACTGCGTGATCTCGGCCGAGCTGTTCCGCCACTACAAGCCCGACCCGGAGGCGTACCTCGGCTGCGCCGATCTGCTCGACGTGGCGCCCGCCGAGCTGATGTTGGTGGCCGCCCACGCCAGCGACCTGCGGGGGGCCAAACGTGCGGGACTGATGACCGCATGGGTCGACCGGCCGCTGGAGTACGGGGCGGGTCGGCGGCGCCCGTCGAAGATCGAGGACGGTGAATTCGACGTGATGGCCCACGATTTCGGTGACCTGGCTGAGAAACTGGGCGCATGAGCACCAGCGAGGAGCCGAAGGCGGATCGCGCATGAGCACCAGCGAGGAGCCGAAGGCGGATCGCGCATGAGCAGCGGCGGAGTCGTCCTCGTGGCGCTGGCCATCGCGGTCGGCATCGTCGGCATCGTCGTGCCGGTCTTACCGGGCACCCTGCTGGTGTTCGGCGCGATCGCGGTGTGGGCGGTCGTGGAGAGCAACACGACGGCGTGGGTGACGCTGGGCGTGGTGAGCGTGCTGCTGGGCGCGACGCTGCTGATCAAGTACGCCTGGCCGGTGCGGCGGATGCGCGAGGCCGACGTGCGCACGCTGTCCCTGGTGGCCGGCGGCGTGCTCGGCATCATCGGGTTCTTCGTGATTCCGGTGATCGGCCTGGTGATCGGCTTCGTGCTGGGTGTCTATCTGGCCGAACTGGCCAAGCGGGGCGACCAACGGGTGGCCTGGACGTCGACGAAGCACGCGCTCAAGGGCGTCGCGCTGTCGGTGGGCGTGGAGATGGCCGGGGCGCTGCTCGCGACGGTCGTTTGGGTCATCGGGGTGTACCTGACGCAGTAGCTTGCAGGCATGGCCAAGCTGCGCTTCGGATACTTCATCGCACCCTTTCACCGCGCCGGCACCAACCCGACGCTCGCGCTGCAGCGCGATCTGGAGTTTGTCGAGCACCTCGACGCGCTCGGCTACGACGAGGCGTGGATCGGCGAACACCATTCGGCGGGCAGCGAGATCATCGCCTCGCCGGAGGTGTTCATCGCGGCCGCGGCGCAGCGCGCCAAGCGCATCCGCTTCGGCACGGGCGTGATCTCGCTGGCGTACCACAACCCGCTGTGGACCGCCGACCGGCTGATTCTGCTCGACCATCTGACCCACGGCCGCATCATCGGCGGCATGGGGCCCGGGTCGCTGCCCACCGACTCGGCGATGATCGGCCTGACCCCCACCGACACCCGCGAACTGCTCGAGACCAACCTCGACATCGTCGTCCGGTTGCTCGCCGGGGAGACCGTCAGCGCGAAGACTCCGACGCACGAATTGTTCGACGCGCGACTGCAACTCGCGCCCTACTCCGAAGGCGGCATCCCGCTGGCCGTCGCGGCGGTGGCGTCCCCGACCGGCGCCCGGCTCGCGGGCAAGCACGGCATCGGCCTGCTGTCGATCGGTGCGACGCTCGTCGTCGAGGGCTTCGACGCGCTCGCCCACCACTGGGGCATCGCCGAGGAACGCGCCGCGGCATTCGGCACCACCGTCGACCGCGGGAACTGGACGCTCGTGGGGCCGATGCACATCGCCGAGACCGACGAACAGGCGCGCGCCGACGTCCGCTTCGGAATCGAGCCGTGGTTCAACTACTTCCAGAAGGTGGCGGCGTTTCCGCAAATGACGATGCCCGGCGACCGCATCGACGACATGATCGACGTCATCAACGAGGCCGGCGCGGGCGTCATCGGCACACCGGAGCGGGCCAGGGCCCAGGTGCAGCGGTTGTGGGATCAGTCCGGCGGGTTCGGCTGCATGTTGCAGATGGGCCACGAGTGGGCCAACCCCGCGGCCACCAGGCGTTCGGCGGAACTCTTTGCCGCCGAGGTGATTCCGCACTTCCAGGGGCAGGCGCAGCCGACGCTCGACGCGGCGACGCGCGCCAGCGAGGTCCGCGAGGACTTGGCGGCCACGCAGATGAGCGCAATCGAGCACATGACCAAGAAGTACGAGCAGGAGAAGGGCTCCTGACCCGCTGGCTCTGCGGTCAGGGCGCAGAAGTGTGAGTGGTCACCGCCCGTAGCGCAGAGTCAATGGTTCTCAGCCCAGCAGCGCCGCGCGCAGCCGCGCCACCGCGTTGTCGGTGACACCAGACGCTTCGAGGTAGCCGCGGAGCGAGCCGAAGTTCTCCTCGATCGAGCGGCGCGCGGCGGAGAGGTACTCCTCGCGCACCCCGAGCACCGCGTCGGTCAGCCGGGCCTCGACGAAGGTGACTTCCTCGTCGGTCTCGGTCCGGTCGCGAACCGACCGCAGGATCTGCTCGCGCAGCTGCGGCACCGCGTCGTTGCTGCGCAGGAAGTCGGCCAGCACCGCGTCACGGTCCACCCCGACGGCTTCGAGCACCGTGGCCACCGTGAATCCGGTGCGGTCCTTGCCGGCGAAGCAGTGCGCGATCACCGGCCGCTCGTCGGCCAGCAGCGAAATCACCTGGCGCACAGCCCGTTGCGCGCCGCCCAGCGTGGGGAAGCGCTGGTACTCCTCGGTCATGAACCGGCCGGCGGCGACCGTGATGTCCTCGTCGTCGGGCTTCTCGGTCATCATCTTCTGGAAGGCCGACTCGTGCGGCGCCTCACCGTTGACGGCCTCGAGTTCGTGAAAGTGCAGCAGGTGCACCTGCACGCCCGCGGGCACCGCACCCGTGCCGTGACGTTCGACCTCGCGCGCCGAGCGGAGGTCGGCGACGTCGGTGATGCCCAGGCGTCGCAACACCTCGCGGCCCGCATCGTCGAGGCTGGTCAGCTCGCTGGACCGGAATAACCGCCCGGGCCGTACACCGGTCTCCTTCGCGACGTCACGGAAGTTCCATGCGCCCGACAGCACACCGACCCCGACGGTCATTGCGATGTCACCGCCGTACCCGATCGGCGGCACGCCGCCGCTGCGAAAGCGCTCTTCTCCCTACCGAGTTCGGCACGGGCGATGGTACGCATGTGCACCTCGTCTGGCCCGTCGAACAGTCGCATCGCGCGGTGCCAGCTGTAGAGGCGGGCCAGCGGCACGTCGTCACAGACGCCCATCGCGCCGTGCACCTGGATCGCGCGGTCGATCACGTTGCAGGCCATCTGCGGTGCGACGGCCTTGATCTGGGCGACCAGCACCTGGGCTTCCTTGCTCTTGTTGCCGTGCTCGTCGATGGTCCAAGCCGCCTTGTGGCACAGCAGCCGCGCCGCGTCGATCTCGTTGCGCGACTGCGCGATCTGCTGATGCACCACGCCCTGCTCGGCCAGCGGCTTGCCGAACGCGATGCGGGTCTGCACCCGGTCGATCATCAGCGCCATCGCCCGCTCGGCCGCGCCGATCGCGCGCATGCAGTGATGGATACGGCCCGGTCCCAGCCGCGCCTGGGCGATCGCGAAGCCGCTGCCCTCCTCGGCGAGCAGGTTCGACGACGGTACCCGCACGTTGTCGAACGTGATCTCGCAGTGCCCGTGCTGGTCCTGCCAGCCGAACACCGGCAGCGACCGTTCGATGGACACGCCGGGGGTGTCGACCGGCACCAGGATCATCGACTGCTGCTGGTGGCTGGCCGCCTCGGGGTTGGTGCGGCCCATCACGATCAGGATCTTGCAGCGCGGATCGGCCGCGCCGGTGATCCACCACTTGCGGCCGTTGATGACGTAGTCGTCCCCGTCACGCAGCATCGTCGTCTCGATGTTGCGGGCGTCGCTGGAGGCGACCGCGGGCTCGGTCATCGCGAACGCACTGCGGATCTCCCCGGCCAGCAGCGGCTCGAGCCACTGCTTGCGCTGCTGCTCGGTGGCGAACAGGTGCAGCGTCTCCATGTTGCCGGTGTCGGGGGCCGCGCAGTTCGTCACCTCGGGCGCGATCTCCATGCTCCAGCCGGTCAACTCCGCCAGCTGCGAGTACTCCAGGTTCGTCAGGCCGGACTCGGCGGGCAGGAACAGGTTCCACAGGCCCCGTTCCCTGGCCAGCTTCTTGAGGTCCTCGACGACCGGCGGGACGGTGTGGTCATCGGGTCCGGCCTTGGCGCGGTATTCCTCGTAACTCTTCTCCGCCGGGAAGACGAATTCCGTCATGAACGCGGTCAACCGCTCGTGGTATTCCTGCGCCTTGGCCGACATCGCGAAGTCCATGCCAGTCACGATATGACACCAGTCGAATCGGGGATTCGCGGGAGACGTTCAGTCCGTCGGGGAGCGGTGCGGGGTGGGGCTCTGCCCGGACTCCCACTTGGACTGCAGCGACCGGGTGACCGTCGTGCCCGCGGCATAGCGCACGTCGAAGGTCTGCGCGTCGGGCGCCTCCAGGGTGACGAGGTAACCGTCGTCGACGGTCTCCTTGTGCACCACCTTGCACGCCTGGCCGCCGCCTTCGCGGTCGACGGTGATGAGGTCGCCCGGCGCGACGTCGTCGATCAGGTCGTTCGAGATGTTCGACATGCCTCGACGTTAGCCGCACGCGACGGGGCCCTCTCCGCGAGTCGGCGGAGAGGGCCCCGGGCGCAGGTGCTCAGGGGTGGTAGCTCGGCTCGAGGTTCATCAGGTGGTCGATCCGGTTGTGGTGATGCGTGCCCGGCAGCGCCGACGGGGCGGGGTGCGCCTTGACGGTCGGGCTCGCCACGATGGCCGGATCGGGCTGCGAATAGGTGCCTGCGTTGGCGGCGCCGGCGAAACCGAGGGCGCCTGCGATGATCCCGGCGGAGATGACCGGCAGGGCGAAGAAGCGGGCGGTGCGGCGGGTGGCGTTGGCGTTCATTGCGAATCCTTCTGTGTGAGTTGGCTTTTCGTTCTGTCCGCCGGTGTGTTCCGGCGATGTATCAAGGATGCGGCACCGCGGCGGCGTTGTCTGTCGGCCGACCGGCCCTCGCGGCGGATGAACTGAGTGTCCCCCAATCGGGGGAAGCCGGCCGGCCGCTGTGCCAAGCTGACGGCGTGACCAGCCAGAAGGTGCGCGTGGTGGTGGGCGACGACCACCCGATGTTCCGCGAGGGCGTGGTCCGGGCGCTGGTGTCGAGCGGGCAGATCGACGTGGTCGCCGAGGCCGACGACGGGGTGACGGCGTTGGCGGCCATCCGGTCGCACGCGCCGCAGGTGGCGCTGCTCGACTACCGGATGCCGGGGATGGACGGCTCCGAGGTGGCGGCCGCCGTCGCGCGCGACGAACTCCCCACCCGGGTGCTGCTGGTGTCGGCGCACGACGAGTCGGCGATCGTGTACCAGGCGCTGCAGACCGGCGCGGCGGGCTTCCTGCCGAAGGAGTCCACCCGGTCGGAACTCGTCACCGCGGTCCTCGACTGCGCCAAGGGCCGCGACGTCGTCGCGCCGAGCCTCGCCGCGGGGTTGGCCGGCGAGATCCGCAGACGCGCCGAGCCCGATGGGCCGGTGCTGAGTCCGCGGGAACGCGAGGTGCTCAGGCTCATCGCATCGGGAAGCAGCATCCCGGCGATGGCCAAGGAGCTGTTCCTGGCGCCGTCGACGGTGAAGACCCACGTGCAGCGCCTCTACGAGAAGCTGGGCGTCAACGACCGCGGCGCCGCCGTCGCCGAGGCGATGCGCCGCAAGCTGCTGGACTGAGATGGCGGCGCTGGAGCGCATCGCGGCCGCCGTCGCCGCGGAACCCGTTCGGGTGACCGCGTTCTTGCGCCTGCCGCTGATCGCGTTGATCGGCGTGCTGGTGTGGATCTGGGAGGTCGACCATTGGCTGCCGGGGGTCTACGCGGTGGTGCTCGGGCTGTGGGCGGTCGCGGCGCTGATATGGATCGCGGTGGTGCTGCGCGGTCCCGTGCCGCGCTGGGCGGACTGGGCGTCGACAGGCGTCGACGTGCTGGTGATCGTGGTGCTGTGCCTGGTGTCCGGCGGCGCCACCGCGGCGCTGCTGCCGGTGTTCTTCCTGCTGCCGATCGCGGTGGCGTTCCAGGACCGCCCGACGCTGACCGCGATCCTCGGTGTCGGCGCCGCGCTGGGGTATCTCGCGGTGTGGATCGTGTACTCCAAACGCGACGACACGGTCGGCATGCCCAACGTGGTGTACACGCAGTTCGGTTTCCTGCTGTGGGCGGCGGCGGCGACGACGGCGCTGTGCCTGGTGCTGGTCAGGCGGCAGGCTCGCGTGCTGAAGTTGCAGCAGGTGCGACGGCAGCTGGTGTCCGAGGCGATGCAGGCCGACGAGCGGCACAACCGCGAGGTCGCCGAACACCTGCACGACGGACCGCTGCAGACGCTGCTGGCCGCACGCCTCGACCTCGGCGAGGTGCGCGAGCGCTCCGACGATCCCGCGCTCGCGTCGGTGCACGCCGCGCTGCAGCAGACCGCGGCGGCGCTGCGGTCCACCGTGACCGAACTGCACCCGCAGGTGCTGGCACAGCTCGGGCTGACACCGGCGCTCCGGGAGTTGTTGCGGCAGTTCGAGTCCCGTGGCGACTACGTCGTCGAGGCCGACCTCGAGGATGTCGGTAAGCCGGCCTCGCAGCAACTGCTCTACCGGGCGGCGCGGGAACTGCTCGCCAACATCGGTAAGCACGCCCGCGCGACGACGGTCCGGGTCGGGTTGTCGCGGCGCGGCGACCGCGTCGTGTTGACCGTCGGCGACGACGGCGCCGGATTCGACCCGGCGATCGTCGAGCAGTACGTCGCCGCCGGCCACATCGGGCTGGGGTCGCTGCTCGCGCGGTTCGACGCGATGGGCGGGTCCTTGCAGATCGACTCGCGCCCCGGCCACGGCACCCTGGTGACGGTCACCTCTCCACCGGAGACTTCTCGCGGCTAAGTGGTGAGGCCCCTGGCGATGACCAGGCGCTGGATCTGGTTGGTGCCCTCGAAGATCTGCGTGATCTTCGCTTCGCGCATGTAGCGCTCGACGCGGTAGTCGCGGGTGTAGCCGGCGCCGCCGAAGACCTGCACCGCGTCGGTCGTCACGTTCATCGCGGCGTCCGTCGCGACCAGCTTGGCGACGCTGGCCTGCTGCGAGTACGGCCGCCCGGCGTCGCGGCGGCGGGCCGCGTCTAGATACGTCGCCCGCGCGGTGGCGACGTCGGCGGCCATGTCGGCCAGCAGAAAACCCAACCCTTGGTGGTCGATGATCTTGCGGCCGAACGTCGTTCGCTCGTTGGCATACGCGACGGCCTCGTCCAGCGCGGCCTGCGCCAGCCCCGTCGCGACCGCGGCGATGCCCAACCGTCCGGAATCCAGCGCGGAGAACGCGATCTGCAGACCCTGGCCTTCGGCGCCGATCAGCCGGTCGGCGTCGAGATGCGCGTCCTCGTAGAACGCCGACGTCGTCGGGATCGCGTGCAGGCCCATCTTCTCCTCGGGCTTGCCGAAGCTCAGCCCGGCGAGATCGCCCGGCACCAGGAAGCACGAGATGCCGCGCGATCCTTCGCCCGTCCGCGCGAAGAGCGTGTAGAAGTCCGCGCGCCCGCCGTGGGTGATCCAGGACTTCGAGCCGTTGAGCACGTAACCGCCCTCGGCCTTGACCGCCGCGCAGCGCAGCGCCGCGGCGTCGGAACCGGCCTGCGGCTCGGACAGGCTGTAGGCGCCGATCTGCTCACCGGACAGCATCGACGGCAGCCACCGCTGCTTCTGCTCGTCGGTGCCGAACATCAGCAGCGGGTGCGACGACAGGCTGTGCACGCTGACCGCCACCGCGACGGCCGCCCAGCGCGCCGCGAGTTCCTCGAGCACCTGCAGGTAGACCTCGAACGGTTGGCCGCCGCCACCCCACTCCTCGGGTTGGGGCAGGCTCAGCAGCCCCGCCGAGCCGAGCTGTGCGAACAGACCCTCCGGATAGGTTTCGGCCTTCTCGTGTTCGTCGACGACCGGGTCGAGCAGTTTGTCGGCGATGTTGCGGGTGAGCGCGATGAGGTCCGCCGCCTCCTGGGACGGCAGCAGCCGGTCGACAGCCATCCGTTGGCCTCCTGTGGTTGTGCTGTTCGAAGTCACCATAGGCGTCCGCCGGCCCCCTCGGCCGGTCAGTCGCTCCGCCTCCACCAGCGGTTCAGTCGCCGCACCTCGCCGATGGGAAATCCGCGACCACCCGTACCGATATAGCTGTGACCGGCGGTCGCGGTTAGGGTGTCACGTCATGACGCAGACGAAGCCGGATGCCGCCACCGGTGCGGCTCCGACGGTCGGGGTAGTGCGCGAGTCCGGGGCCGACGAGCGCCGTGTCGCGCTGGTGCCGAAGGCGGTCGCGTCGCTGGTGGCCAGCGGCGTGGCGGTGGTGGTGGAATCCGGTGCCGGGGACCGCGCACTGCTTCCCGACGACTTGTACACCGAAGCGGGCGCGACGATCGGCGACGCCTGGGCGGCCGACGTGGTGGTCAAGGTGGCGCCGCCGAGCGCCGCCGAGGTCGCCAAGCTGACGTCGGGCCAGACGCTGGTCGGATTCCTGGCCCCCCGCAACGCCGACAATCAGATCGAGGCGCTCAAGCGGGCAGGCATACAAGCCTTCGCCGTCGAGGCGATCCCCCGGATCTCCCGTGCGCAGGTGATGGACGCGCTGTCCTCGCAGGCCAACGTCGCCGGCTACAAGTCGGTGATCCTGGCGGCGACGGAATCGACCCGCTTCTTCCCGATGCTGACCACCGCGGCGGGCACGGTGAAACCCGCGACGGTGCTGGTGCTCGGCGTCGGCGTGGCGGGTCTGCAGGCGCTGGCCACGGCCAAGCGGCTCGGCGCGCGCACCACCGGCTACGACGTCCGCCCCGAGGTCGCCGACCAGGTGCGCTCGGTGGGTGCGCAGTGGCTGGACCTGGGCATCGAGGCCGCCGGTGAGGGTGGCTACGCCCGTGAGCTGTCCGAAGAGGAACGCGCGCAACAGCAGAAGAAGCTCGAAGAGGCCATCACCGGTTTCGACGTCGTGATCACCACCGCGCTGGTGCCGGGCCGGCCCGCGCCGCGACTGGTGACCGCCGCGGCCGTGGAGGGCATGAAGCCCGGCAGCGTGGTCATCGACCTGGCCGGCGAGACCGGCGGCAACTGCGAGCTGACCGAGCCCGGCCAGACCGTCGTCAAGCACGGCGTCACGATCGCCTCGCCGCTGAACCTGCCCGCGACCATGCCCGAGCACGCCAGCGAGCTGTATTCGAAGAACATCACCTCGCTGCTGGACCTGCTGATCAGAGAAGGAGCCCTCATGCCGGATTTTGAGGACGAGGTGGTCCTGGGCTCCTGCGTGACCCGCACCGCGAACGGTGCCGAAGGCTAGAGGGGAAGACTGATGTACGACCAGTTGTTGGCCAACCTCGCGATCCTGGTGCTGTCCGGGTTCGTCGGGTTCGCCGTGATCTCCAAGGTGCCCAACACCTTGCACACGCCGCTGATGTCGGGCACCAACGCCATCCACGGCATCGTGGTGCTCGGCGCGCTCATCGTGCTGGGCAAGCTGCCCGCCGACGCGCACTGGGGCGTGCGGACCATCGCGTTCGTCGCGCTGGTGTTCGGCACGCTCAACGTGATCGGCGGCTTCCTGGTGACCGACCGCATGCTCGGCATGTTCAAGGGCCGCAAGCCCGAGAAGCTCGAGGCGGCCAAGAAGTGAACCACCTCGTCACCGTTCTCTACATCGTCGCGTTCGGGCTGTTCATTCTCGGCCTGTCCGGGCTGACCGGTCCCAGAACCGCGGTGCGCGGCAACTGGATCGCCGCCACCGGTATGGGCATCGCCGTCATCGCCACGTTGATCGCGGTGCGCGACACGGCGCCGATCAACTGGATCCTCATCGTGGTCGGTCTGGCGGTGGGCGTGATCCTCGGTGTGCCGCCGGCCAAGAAGACCAAGATGACGGCGATGCCGCAGCTGGTCGCGCTGTTCAACGGCGTCGGCGGTGGCACCGTCGCGCTCATCGCCTGGGCCGAGTTCATCGAGACCGACGGCTTCGCGCACTTCACTCCCGAGCAGCACCCGACCGTCGCGCTCGTCGTCGGGTCGCTGTTCGCCGCGATCATCGGTTCGGTGTCGTTCTGGGGTTCGCTGGTGGCGTTCCTCAAGCTGCAGGAGTCGATCCCCAAGAACGTCGACCGCCGACTCGTCGCCTCCGCCAGGGTGTTTCAGGCCGCCAACGTGCTGCTGCTACTCGGCGCCGTCGTCACCGCGGTCTTCATCGGGCTGAACGCCGGAGAGGGCAGTCCCGGCTGGATGATCGTGCTGGTGCTCGTGCTGGCGGGCGCGATGGGCCTGTTCGTGGTGTTCCCGATCGGCGGCGCCGACATGCCGGTGGTCATTTCGCTGCTCAACGCGCTCACCGGGTTGTCGGCCGCCGCAGCGGGGTTGGCGTTGAACAACACCGCGATGATCGTCGCGGGCATGATCGTCGGCGCGTCGGGTTCGATCCTGACCAACTTGATGGCCGTCGCGATGAACCGCTCGATCCCGGCGATCGTGTTCGGTTCCTTCGGCGGGGACTCGGCCGCGGCCGTGGGACCCGGCGGTGAGCAGGGCACCGTCAAGGCCACCAGCGCCGCCGACGCCGCGATCCAGATGGCCTACGCCGGTCAGGTGATCGTGGTGCCGGGTTACGGCCTGGCCGTCGCCCAGGCCCAGCACGCGGTCAAGGAGATGGGCGATCTGCTCGAGTCCAAGGGCGTGGAGGTCAAGTACGCCATCCACCCGGTGGCGGGCCGCATGCCCGGGCACATGAACGTGCTGCTGGCCGAGGCCGACGTCGAGTACGACGCGATGAAGGAAATGGACGACATCAACGGCGAATTCGGGCGCACCGACGTCACGTTGGTGATCGGCGCCAACGACGTCACCAACCCCGCAGCGCGCAACGACTCGTCCAGCCCCATCTACGGCATGCCGATCCTCAACGTCGACCAGTCCCGTTCGGTGATCGTGCTCAAGCGGTCGATGAGTTCGGGCTACGCCGGCATCGAGAACCCGCTGTTCTTCGCTGACCAGACCTCCATGCTGTTCGGCGACGCCAAGAAGTCCGTCGGCGACGTCATCGAAGAGCTCAAAGCGCTGTAACCCGCGATGCCCGAACGCCGTTCGCCAGTGGAGGTGCTGTTGGCGCGCGCGGGGGGGATCCGCGGGCTGGTCTACTCCGCGCTGCCGGTGGCCGTCTTCGCCGCGACGAACCCGGCGGCCGGTCTGCGCGCGGCGATCGCGGCCGCGGTAGGCGTGGCGGCGGTGATCCTGGTGTGGCAGCTGCTGCGGCGGGAGTCGGTGCGCCCCGCGCTGTTCGGTTTCGCGGGGGTGGCCGTGTGCGGCGCCTTCGCGTTGATCACGGGTCAGGCCAAGGACTTCTACCTGCCGGGGATCTGGATGTACCTGGCCCTGGCGATCGTGTTCACGACGTCGTTGGTGATCCGGCGGCCGCTGGTCGGCGTGGTGTGGGCGTGGATCACCGGTCGCGACGGTGCGTGGCGGCGGGTGCGACGGGTCCGCACGTCGTTCGACATCGCCACGGCGGTGATGGCGACGGCTTCGTGGTCGCGCTTCCTGGTGCAGTACCACCTCTACGACACCGACCAGGCGGGCCTGCTCGCGCTGGCGCGCGTCGCGATGGGCTGGCCCATCTTCCTGGTCATCTCGACCGCCATCTACCTGGCGATTCGGACCGCTGTGCGCGCACTACCGCGCGCAGCCTGACGCTCGGGGGACGCCGCCGCCGTTTGGTGCTCGCAAGCGGCGGGAAGCCTCGAATCAACGGGTGCGTCAATCAGGATGCCTCGACGAAACCCCAGTGTCGCGTTCGCGGGCCGGCGTATGTCCGTGAGCGCGGCACTGGCCCGTCGACGGTTGTGCCGCAATCCCCGCTTGAACTCCGTGAAGTCGGGAACATTGAAGGGGATCCGACGGAGGGGATGTCCTCGATGGCCGACCACATCGCCAGCTGCGCCTATCCCGCGGCGAGAAGGCGGCCGTGATGCTGGACTGGGGGCTCACGATCGTCGGGATCGCCTTGGTGCTCGTGGTCGTGCGCGACGTCTTCCACACCCTGTTCCACCCGATCGGCCACGGCAGCATCGCACCGCAGGTGATGAAGCTGGTGTGGCGGGTGCTGCGGCTGTTCCCGGCCGATCGCCGCATCGCGTCGCTGACCGGTCCGCTGGGCATGGTGGCGGTGATCGGGACCTGGGCCGTCGGGGCGGTGCTCGGGTGGGCGCTCATCTACCTCGCCCAGATGCCCGAAGGGTTCACCTACGGGTCGGAGATCGATCCCGCCGCGCGCAACCACCTGTTGGATTCGCTGTACTTCTCGCTGGTCACCATCGGAACCCTGGGCTTCGGCGATATCGTGCCCTCCTCGCCGTGGCTGCGGGTGGCCGTGCCGTTGGAGGCGCTGCTCGGCTTCATGCTCATCACGGCCGCCGTCTCGTGGGTGCTGCAGATCTACCCGGCGCTGCATCGACGCCGGGTTCTGGCCCTGGAACTCTCGAGCCTGCGGCAGGCGCGTGACGCCGTTTCGGGATGCGACATCGACGACCTACCCACCGATGTCCTCACCACCCTCACCGCCAGCGTGGTGGAGGCGCGCAACGACTTCACGCAGTACGGGGCGACCTACTACTTCCGCGACCTCGAGGCCGATGCGTCGCTGGCCGCCTCGCTCGCATACGCCGTCGAGCTCGGCGCCGAAGCCGAAGCGAGCTCGCAGCCTCAGACCCGGGTCACAGGGGCGATGCTGACCGCAGCCGTGGAGAGCCTGGTGCAGCTGCTCGACGACGAGTTCCTACACCTCGGCGGCGGCACCCAAGCCGTCATCGACGCCTACGCCGACGATCACGGGCACGGCCGGTAGTGGAGGGGCTCAGACCGGGGGATAAGCGGGTGGCGGATACACGCCGCGCAGGATCCACGCGAACCAGTTGATGCCGTATTCCAGCTCGTCGCTGGCGTCATAGTCCGGGTTCGGATCCATGTCATCACCTCTCGAATACGGCTGGTTCCGTTCGGAGTCTAGTACCCGCCGTCCCGTCGGCGACACCCTTCAGATTTAAACTTCCCAACCAGTTGATTGATCCCCCGGACGGCGTCCGGGCCTGCATATAGTGAGTCGCCATGTCCTCAGGAGAAGCCGCACCCAACGGGATGTCCCGTCGCGAGGAGCTGCTGGCCGTCGCCACCAAGCTCTTCGCCGCGCGCGGCTACCACGGCACCCGGATGGACGACGTCGCCGACGCGGTCGGCCTCAACAAGGCCACGGTGTACCACTACTACGCCAGCAAGTCGCTGATCCTCTACGACATCTACAAGGGCGCCGCCGACTTCACCGTCGACGCCCTGCACGACGATCCGTCGGCGTCGGCCCGCGAGACGATCTACCACTTCACCCGCCGGCTGCTGGTCGGCATCGCCAGCGACGTCGAGCGCGCGGCGGTGTACTTCCAGGAGGGGCCGTACATCACCGAGTGGTTCACCGAGGACCAGGTTGCCTACATCCGCGAGAAGGAGACCCAGGTCTACGAGCACGTCCGCGACGTCATCGACCGCGGCATCGCCGACGGTGAGTTCTACGAATGCGATTCGCACGTGCTCGCCCTCGGCTACATCGGGATGACGCTCGGCGCCTACCGATGGCTGCGTCCGCACGGCAGGCGCACCGCGCAGGAGATCGCCGTCGAGTTCAGCACGGCGCTGCTGCGCGGCTTGATCCGCGACGAGACCGTGCGCGCGGAATCACCCCTCGGCATCGACGTCGGCGAGGTGACCGGGGCGTCGCGTGACTGACGTGTTCCGCCTCGACGGCAAGGTCGCCGTCGTGACGGGCGGCGGTCGCGGCATCGGCGTGATGATGGCCCGCGGCCTGCTGCAGGCCGGCGCGCGGGTGTACCTGTCGGCCCGCAAGGAGGCCGAACTGGCCGGGGCGGTCGCCGAGCTGTCACCGCTGGGCGCGGTCGAGGCCATCCCGGCAGACCTCGGCACCGCCGAGGGCGTGGATACGCTCGCCGCGGCGCTGACCGAGCGCGAGGACGCGGTGCACGCGTTGTTCAACAACGCGGGCGCGAACTGGGGTGCCCCGTTCGACGAGTTCCCGGAGTCGGGGTTCGACCGGGTGTTCGACGTCAACGTCAAGGGTGTCTTCCTGCTCACCCGGGCGATGGTGCCGCTGCTGACGGCGGCCGCCACCGACGACGATCCCGCGCGGGTGATCAACACCGGCAGCATCGACGGCTTCCACACCCCCGAGCGTGGGCGCAACAACTTCTCCTACAGCGCCAGCAAGGCCGCCGTGCACATGCTGACCAAGCACCTCGCCACCGAACTGGCGCCGCGGATCCTGGTCAACGCGATCGCGCCCGGGCTGTTCGAGTCGCGGATGACCAAGGTGCTGCTGGCGCCGGGCGCCGACGCCGTCGGAAAGGCGTTGCCGCTCGGGCGGATCGGGGCCGCCGACGACATGGCGGGCATCGCGGTCTTCCTGGCCAGCCGGGCCAGCTCCTACATCACCGGCGCGGTGATCCCGGTCGACGGCGGGGTGAGCACCATCCGATGAAGTCGCATCTACTGTCCCGGCGAGATCTCGACTTCCTGCTCTACGAGTGGCTGCGCGTCGACGAGCTCACCGAGCGCGAGCGCTTCGCCGAGCACTCGCGCGACACCTTCGACGCCGTGCTCGACCTGTGCGAACAGCTGGCGACGCGGTACTTCGCCCCGCACAACAAGACCAGCGACGCCAACGAGCCCACCTTCGACGGCGAGAAGGTCACGCTGATCCCCGAGGTGAAGGAGGCGTGGGACGCCTTCGCCCGGGCCGACCTGCTCGCGATGTCGGCCGATCAGCGGCTGGGCGGAGCGCAGCTGCCGGTCACCGTCGCCGAGGCGGCCATCGCCTGGTTCTACGCCGCCAACATCAGCAGTTCCGGCTACCTCATGCTGACCATGGCCAACGCGAACCTGTTGTCGCGCTTCGGCTCCGAGGACCAGATCGCGACGTTCCTCGAACCGATGCTGAGCGGCCGGTTCTCCGGCACCATGGCGCTGTCGGAGACGCAGGCGGGCTCGTCGCTGGCCGACATCCTCACCCGCGCCGAACCCCAGGAGGACGGCACCTACCGATTGTTCGGGTCGAAGATGTGGATCTCCGGGGCCGAACACGAGCTGACCGACAACATCGTCAACCTGGTGCTCGCCAAGATCCCCGGCGGTCCCGCAGGGACCAAGGGCATCTCGCTGTTCATCGTGCCCAAATACCTGGTCGCCGACGACGGTTCGGTCGGTGAGCGCAACGACGTCGTGCTCGCCGGGCTGAATCACAAGATGGGGCAACGGGGGATCACCAACACGGTGCTCAACCTCGGCGAAGGCACCTTCACGCCGGGTGGAAAGGCCGGCGCCGTCGGCTACCTCGTCGGTGAACCGCACCGCGGGATCACCTACATGTTCACCATGATGAACGAGGCCCGGCTCGGCGTCGGGATGGGCGCCGTGGCGCTGGGCTACACGGGCTACCTCAAGTCCGTCGACTACGCCCGCGAGCGACCGCAGGGCCGCCCGATGACGGCCAAGGACCCGTCGGTCCCGCAGGTGCCCATCATCGAGCACGCCGATGTCAAGCGAATGTTGCTGGCGCAGAAGGCTTATGTCGAAGGGGGTCTGGCGCTGCTGCTGTACTGCGCCAGGCTGGTCGACGTCGGCCACAGCGCACAGTCCGACGAGGAGCGCGACACCACCGCGCTGCTGCTCGAAATGCTGACCCCGGTCGGCAAGAGCTGGCCCTCGCAGTGGTGCCTGGAGGCGAACAACCTCGCCATCCAGGTGCACGGCGGATACGGCTACACCCGCGAGTACGACGTCGAGCAGCACTACCGCGACAACCGGCTCAACCCGATCCACGAGGGCACGCACGGGATCCAGAGCCTGGATCTGCTCGGGCGCAAGGTGACCATGCGCGGCGGCGCCGGCCTTGCCGCGGTCGGCGCGGCGATCGCCGAGACCGTGGCGCAGGCCACGTCGATCGGCGGCGAAACCGCCGGGCAGGCAACTCAACTCGGCAAGGCGTGGCAGCGGCTGGTCGAGGTCACCGCTCAGATGTTCGCGTCCGGGGACATCGACGCCGCGATGGCCAACAGCGCCGTGTACCTCGAGGCTTTCGGGCACATCGTCGTCGCGTGGATGTGGCTGCAACAGGCGATCGCCGCGCACGGCCGCGAGGGGGACTTCTACGACGGCAAGCGGCAGGCGGCCCGCTTCTTCTTCCGCTACGAGCTGCCGAGGACCGCGCCGCAACTGGACCTGCTGGCGAGCCTGGACCGCACGACGCTCGAGATGCGCGACGGCTGGTTCTGACCCGCCTCTACTCGAACCGGATGACCTGCCGCACCGCCTTGCCGTCGGCGAGTTGGTCCATCGCCTCGTTGATCTCGTCGAGTGTGATCGTCGAGGACACCAGCGATTCGACCGGCAGTCGGCCCGCGCGCCACAGCCCGACGAAGTAGGGGATCTCCCGCGACGGCACGGCCGAGCCGAGGTAACTGCCGATCAGCGACCGGCCCTCGGCGACGAAACCCAACGGCGACAACGAGACTCGGGCATCCGGCCGCGGCAGGCCGACGGTCACCGTCCGCCCACCGGGCGCCGTCAACTCGACCGCCGTCTCCAGTGCCGCCGGATGCCCGACGGCCTCGATCACCACCGCGGCCTTGAGCCCGAGCTCGCGGGCCTCGTCGGGGGTGTGCGACTCGTGCACGCCCATCGCGCGGGCCCGCTCGAGTTTGTCGGGCAGCTGGTCGATGCCGACGACCCGGACGTCGTCGTGCGCCAGCGCGGTGAGCACGGCCGCCATTCCGACGCCGCCGAGGCCGACGACGGCCACCGTGTCGCCGGGCCTCGGGCGGCCGGCGTTGACGACCGCGCCACCGCCTGTCAACACCGCGCAGCCGAGCAGGGATGCGACGACCGCGGGCACATCCTCGGGCACCGGCACCACCGACCTCCGGTCGACGACCGCGTGGGTGGCGAACCCGGAGACGCCGAGGTGGTGGTGGATCGGGCGGCCGTCGCGGGACAGCCGACGCTCGCCGGTCATCAGCGTGCCTGCGCCGTTGGCGGCGCTGCCGGGTTCGCAGGGCGTCAGCCCGTCGGTGGCACACGCCGCGCAGCGTCCGCACCGCGGCAGGAACGTCATCACCACGCGTGACCCGACCGGAAGGTCGACTCCGGCGCCGACCTCCTCGACGACGCCGGCGGCCTCGTGTCCGAGCAGCATGGGCACCGGTCGCACCCGGTTGCCGTCGACCACCGACAGATCGGAGTGGCACAGCCCGGCGGCCTCGACGCGCACCAGCAGCTCGTCCGCACCGGGTGGCGCGAGGTCGAGCTCGCCGACCGTGAGCGGCTTCGACTCCGCGAACGGCCGGGCCCGGCCGATCTCTTCCAGCACAGCACCGCGAATCCTCATGACCACCAGCCTGCCGTGACTGGGAGACTGCTGCCATGACCAGAAGCCACGAAGAGTTCGCCGCAGGCGACTTTCCGGTGCACTGGCCGGTGTCGACCCGGTGGATGGACAACGACATGTTCGGCCACCTCAACAACTCGGTGTATTACGGGCTGTTCGACACGGCGATCAACGGCTGGATCAACACCACGTGCGGCATCGACCCGCTGGCGGTGTCGTGGCTCGGCGTGGTCGCCGAGTCGGGCTGCCGGTATCTGGCCGAGGTGCGTTTCCCCGACCCGCTGGTGGTCGGCCTGGCGGTGACGCGGCTGGGCACCTCGAGTGTCACCTACCGGCTGGGCATCTGGGCCGACGGCGGGCCGGTCGCGGCGCTCGGTCACTGGGTGCACGTCTACGTCGACCGCACCACGCGCAGGCCGGTCCCGATGCCCGACGTGATCCGCTCGCTGCTGGAGAAGGCGCGCGTCGACCATCTGGCGTAGTCGATATGCTCGTCCGATGCCGCTCGTGAGCAAGACCGTCGAGGTTGCGGCCTCGACTGACGCGATCATGGGAATCGTCGCCGACTTCGAGGCCTATCCCCAGTGGAACGAGGAGATCAAGGGCTGTTGGGTGCTGGCGCGCTACGACGACGGCCGGCCCAGCCAGTTGCGGCTCGACGTCGTGGTGCAGGGGATGGCGGGCACGTTCATCACCGCGGTCTACTACCCGGGCGAGAACCAGATCTTCACGGTGCTGCAGCAGGGTGACCACTTCGAGAAGCAGGAGCAGAAGTTCTCGGCGGTGCCGATCGGCGCGACGTCGCTGCTGACCGTCGACCTCGAGGTGGAGACCAAGCTGCCCATTCCGAAGCCGATGGTGAAGAAGGCGATCGGGGACACGCTGGACTACCTGGCCGACAACCTGAAGGCCCGCGCAGAGCAGTTGGCCACCAAGTGATTCACCGAAACTACGGTTTCTGACGGCTTTCAGCCTATTGCCGTCGTTTTCGTAGTCTCGCCGGCCGGACCGCAGCTCCAGAGGCCCGCCTGGTCGAGCCGCGCGATCAGGCGCCGCGCGCCGTCGGTGAACTCGCCCGCGGTCAGCCGCACGACCGTGTCGACGTCACGTCTGCGCAGTGCCTCGGTCAGCTCGCGGTGGCCGGCCACCGCCGCCACCCCCCACTGCGGGTCGCCGGCGTAGATCTGGCCGGGCAGATACCGCGCGACATGTAAGAGGAACCACGCCAGCTTGATGCGGCCGGTCGTCAGGTTGAACGCCCGGTGGAACGCGAACTCCGCCGCCGCGATCTGACCGGGGTCATGCTGCTCGACGGCGGCGGCCAGGTCGTCGTTGAGCCGGTCCAGCTCGTCGATCTCGGCGTCGGTGATGCGCTCGGTGGCCGTCGTCGCAAGCTCCTTGGCGATCGTCGCCTGCAGCCAGAAGATGTCTTCGACGTCGGCACGCGTCAGCGGCACCACCACGTGCCCGCGATGCGGTTCGAGCTGCACCATGCCCTCACCGCGCAGCGTTCGCAGCGCCTCCCGCACGGGTGTGATGCTCACCCCGAGCGCCGCCGCCGTCTCGTCGAGCCGGATGTAGGTGCCCGGCCGGAGCGTGCCGGTCATGATGTCGGCGCGCAACCGCGCGGCGACCTCGTCGGACAGCTGTTCGCGCCGTACGGCACGCCCCGGTCTGGCGCGCAGTCGAGACGGTGCGTTCACTGTGCTCTCCGGTCTGCTGGCAGGGGTTGTACCAGAGCCCGCCTAGGTCCTAGTGTGACCGGGGCAACTCCATGTTTGATCAAATGTCAAAGTCGCGCAACCCGTACGGATGGAGCAGCAGACCGTTGACTGGCCCTCTTACGCCGGACCCCACCGCTCAGCCGTATCTCGCCCGCAGGCAGAACTGGATCAACCAGCTGGCGCGGCACGCGTTCATGCAGCCCGACGACGTTGCGCTGCGGTTCCTCGGTCAGACCACGACCTGGCGCGAACTCGACGCGCGGGTCGGCAGCCTCGCGGGCGCGCTGAGCCGGCGCGGGGTGGCCTTCGGCGACCGCGTGCTGATCCTGATGCTCAACCGCACCGAATTCATCGAGTCGTTCCTGGCGGTCAACAGGCTCGGCGCCATCGCCGTCCCGGTGAACTTCCGGATGACCCCGCCCGAGATCGCCTTCCTGGTCGCCGACTGCCAGGCCAAGGTCCTCATCACCGAATCCGTGCTTGCCAACGTCGCGCGAGCGGTGCGCGATATCGACCACGCCCTGACCACCGTGATCGTCGCAGGCGATGCGACCGACCAGGGCGTCCTCGGCTACGACGACCTCATCGCCGAGGCCGGTGACCTGCCTGCGGCCCTCGAGATTCCAGACATCCCCAACGACTCGCCTGCGCTGATCATGTACACCTCGGGCACCACCGGAAAGCCCAAGGGCGCGGTGCTCACCCACACCAACATCGCGGGCCAGGCGCTGACGTTCCTGTTCACCAACGGCGCCGACATCAACCACGACGTCGGCTTCATCGGCGTGCCGCTGTTCCACATCGCCGGAATCGGCAACATGATCCCCGGCCTTCTGCTGGGCAGGCCGACGGTGCTCTACCCACTCGGCGCCTTCGATCCCCACGAGTTGCTCGACGTGCTCGAGGCCGAAAGAGTCACCGGCATCTTCCTGGTGCCCGCGCAATGGCAGGCGGTGTGCGCCGCGCAGCAGTCGCGTCCCCGGCGGCTGCGGCTGCGGGTGCTGTCCTGGGGCGCCGCACCGGCGTCGGACACGCTGCTGCGCCAGATGGCCGAAACCTTCCCGGGCACACAGATTCTCGCCGCGTTCGGCCAGACGGAGATGTCACCGGTGACGTGCATGCTGCTGGGTGAGGACGCGATCCGCAAGCTCGGCTCGGTGGGCAAGGTGATCCCGACGGTGGCAGCCCGCGTCGTCGACGAGAACATGACCGACGTGCCCGTCGGCCAGGTCGGCGAAATCGTCTACCGTGCGCCGACGCTGATGGCCGGCTACTGGAACAACCCGCAGGCCACCGCCGAGGCGTTCGCGGGCGGCTGGTTCCACTCCGGCGACCTCGTCCGCCAGGACGAGGAGGGCTACGTCTGGGTCGTCGACCGCAAGAAGGACATGATCATCTCCGGCGGCGAGAACATCTACTGCGCCGAGGTGGAGAACGCGCTGGCCGCCCATCCCGCCATCGCCGAGGTCGCGGTCATCGGCCGCCCCGACGAGAAGTGGGGTGAGGTGCCGGTCGCCGTCATCGCGCTCGGCGCAGGCGACCAGCGTGACCTCGAGCTCGCGGAGTTGGACGGATTCCTGACCGAACGACTGGCCCGGTACAAGCATCCGAAGGCCCTCGAGATCGTCGACGCGCTGCCGCGCAACCCGGCCGGCAAAGTGCTCAAAACGGAACTGCGTGCACGTTTCGGCGCCGAAAAATCGATTGACGCGCGCGAAAGTTCCACTCCCTCAACGGTTTCTGCTGCGGCGCAAGAGAATTAAGGACAGTGGGGCAATTTGCTAACGGTTACGCGCTCAATCCGGCGGATGCCATGCACTGCGGTCAGGGCATCGGGTACATTCCTGTGGTCCGTCTTACTACCCATGGGTAGTAAGACGCAGGTCACATTCGCCGGGTCGGGACAAGGAGGGCACGTGCGACAGGGGCTGCCGTTGCGCCACGACAGTCGCCGCCGCGCCGTGGGAGAACACCGGTGACCGCGCAGTCCGGCGTGACCGGCTACGTGCGCGATCAGGTCAGGCCCGGGCTCGAGGCAGTCGGTGGCTTCGTGCGCATGTGCGTGCTGACCGGAAAGGCGCTGTTCAAGCCGCCGTTCCAGTGGCGGGAGTTCATCCTGCAGAGCTGGTTTTTGATGCGGGTGGCGTTCCTGCCGACGCTGGCGGTGTCGATCCCGCTGACCGTGCTCCTGATCTTCACGCTCAACATCCTGCTGGCCGAGTTCGGCGCCGCCGACGTCTCGGGTGCGGGCGCGGCCATCGGCGCGGTGACGCAGCTGGGCCCGCTCGTCACCGTGCTCGTGGTGGCCGGGGCGGGATCGACGGCCATCTGCGCCGACCTCGGGGCGCGCACCATCCGCGAGGAGATCGACGCGCTCGAAGTGCTGGGCATCGACCCCATTCACCGCCTGGTGGTGCCCCGCGTCGTCGCGTCGACCTTCGTGGCGGTGCTGCTGAACGGCGCGGTGATCACCGTCGGCCTGGTCGGCGGCTTCATCTTCGGCGTGTACCTGCAGAACGTGTCGGCGGGCGCCTATGTCTCGACCCTCACGCTGATCACCGGCCTGCCCGAGGTGCTGATCTCGATCATCAAAGCCATGACGTTCGGGCTCATCGCGGGCCTGGTCGGGTGCTACCGCGGCTTGACCGTGTCCGGCGGCGCGAAGGGCGTGGGCACTGCGGTCAACGAGACCTTGGTGCTCGCCGTGATCGCCTTGTTCGCCGTCAACGTGGTGCTGACCACGATCGGTGTCCGGTTCGGAACGGGGAGCGGCTGACGTGTCCACAACTCAGGTCTTGAGGTCCCGGTTCCCGCGGGCATATCAACGCACCAAGGGGCTCGCGAACGCCCCCGGCCGCGGGCTGGACAGCATTGGCCACGTCGCCTGGTTCGTGGTCAACGCCGTCGGCTCGATCCCCCATGCGCTGCGGTACTACCGGAAGGAGACGCTGCGCCTGCTCGCCGAAATGGGCATGGGCACCGGCGCGATGGCGGTGATCGGTGGCACGGTCGCGATCGTCGGCTTCGTCACCCTGTCGGGCTCCTCGCTGGTCGCGATCCAAGGATTCGCCTCGCTGGGCAACATCGGGGTGGAGGCGTTCACCGGCTTCTTCGCCGCGCTGATCAACGTGCGCATCGCAGCGCCCGTCGTCGCCGGGCAGGCCCTGGCCGCCACCGTCGGGGCCGGCGCCACCGCGGAACTGGGCGCCATGCGCATCAGCGAGGAGATCGATGCGCTGGAGGTGATGGGCATCAAGTCGATCTCGTATCTGGTGTCCACCCGGATCATGGCCGCCTTCGTAGTGATCATCCCGCTGTACGCGATGGCGATCATTCTGTCGTTCCTGTCCGCACAGGTCACCACGACGTTGTTCTACGGCCAGTCGACCGGCACCTACGACCACTACTTTCGGACGTTCCTGCGGCCGGAGGATGTGTTCTGGTCCTTCGTGCAGGCGGTCATCATCTCGATCATCGTGATGCTCAACCACTGCTACTACGGCTACTTCGCCAGCGGCGGCCCGGTCGGCGTCGGCGAGGCCGTCGGCCGGTCGATGCGCGCCTCCCTGGTGGCGATCGTCTGTGTAGTCCTGTTCGCCTCGTTGGCGCTCTACGGCGTCGACCCGAACTTCAACCTGACGGTGTAGCGCCATGACCGCACCCCTGAACAATCCGCGCACCCCGCCCTACAAGCTGGCCGGGATCGTCCTGTCGCTCATCACGATCGTCGCGCTGGTCTTCGTGTACTTCCAGTTCCGCGGCGAGGTCCCGTGGATGCCGCGCGAGAAGCTCACGATGATCTCGGCCCGCTCCGGCCTGTCGATGGACCCGGGCGCCAAGGTCACCTACAACGGCGTCGAGATCGGGCAGGTGGGCACCGTCGACGCGGTCGACATCGGCGGCGAACCCAGAGCCAAGATCATCCTCGAGGTCGACCCCAAGTACCTCAACCTGATCCCGCAGAACGTCGACGCCAGCATCGACGCGACCACCGTCTTCGGCAACAAGTACGTCAACTTCTCAAGCCCGAAGGACCCGGCGAAGCAACGCATCTCGACCTCCGACGTGATCGACGTGACCTCGGTGACCACCGAGTTCAACACGCTGTTCGAGACGGTGGTGTCGGTGGCGGAGCAGGTCGACCCGATCAAGCTGAACCAGACGCTGGCCGCCACCGCCGAGGCGCTCGACGGGCTGGGCGACCGGTTCGGGGAGTCGATCATCGACGGCAACGAGATCCTCACCGACGTCAATGCCCGCATGCCGGAACTGCGCCGCGACAACAGGTTGTTGGCCGACCTCGGCGAGGTGTACGCCAACGCCGCACCCGACCTGTTCGACGGTCTGCAGAACGCGGTGACCACCGCGCGCACGCTCAACGAGCAACGGGCGAACCTGGATCAGGCCCTGGTGGCCTCGATCGGATTCAGCAACACCGGTGCCGACATCTTCAACCGCAGCGCCCCCTATCTGATCCGCGGTACCGAGGACCTACTGACGACGTCGAAGACACTGGACGAGTACAGTCCCGCGCTGTTCTGCACGATCCGCAACTATCACGACGTTGCGCCGAAGGTCGCCGCCGCGCTGGGCGGAAATGGGTACTCGCTGCGTGCGCACGCAGGGATCGTCGGATCGCCCAACCCGTACGTCTATCCCGACAACCTGCCGCGCGTGAACGCGAGGGGCGGCCCCGAGGGCAGGCCGGGCTGCTGGCAGCCGATCACCCGTGATCTGTGGCCCGCGCCGTACCTTGTGATGGACAGCGGTGCGTCGCTCGCCCCTTACAACCACTTCGAACTGGGTTCGCCGTTCGCCATCGAGTACGTCTGGGGCCGTCAAATCGGGGAGCACACGATCAACCCATGAAAATCACCGGTACCGCCATCAAGCTCGGCGCCTTCTCACTGGTGCTGCTGCTGTTCACCGCGATCATCATCGTGGTGTTCGGCCAGATGCGGTTCGACCGCACCACCGGGTACACGGCGATCTTCTCCGACGCCAGCGGCCTGCGTTCCGGCCAGTTCGTCCGCGCGTCTGGTGTCGAGGTCGGCAAGGTCTCCAACGTCTCCATCATCGAAGGCGGCTCGAAGGCCAAGGTCGAGTTCAAAGTCAACCGCTCGCTGCCGCTGTTCGAGGGCACCACGGCGTCGGTCCGCTACCTCAACCTCATCGGTGACCGCTACCTGGAGCTCAAGCGGGGTGACAGCGACAAGCGGATGCCCGGCGGCGGAACGATTCCCATCGAGCGCACCGAACCGGCACTCGATCTCGACGCGTTGATCGGCGGGTTCCGCCCGGTGTTCCGCGCGCTCGACCCCGAGAAGGTCAACACCATCGCCCAGTCGATCGTCACGATCTTCCAGGGCCAGGGCGGGACCATCAACGACATCCTGGACCAGACCGCGTCACTGACGTCGGCGCTGGCCGACCGCGATCAGGCGATCGGAGAGGTGATCCGCAATCTCAACACCGTGCTCGACACGACGGTCAAGCACCAGCAGCAGTTCGACGAGACCGTGCAGGACTTCGAGGCGTTGATCACCGGGCTGAAGAACCGGGCCGATCCCATCGCCACGTCGGTCGCCAGCATCAGCGACGCGGCGGGCACGATCGCCGATCTGCTGGCCGACAACCGGCCGCTGCTGCAGAGCACGATCAGCCACCTCGAGACGGTGCAGCAGCCGCTGGTCGACCAGCGCGACGACCTCAACGACTTGCTGACCCGGCTGCCCATCGCACTGAGGCATATCGGACGACTCGGCGTCTATGGCGACTTCTTCAACTTCTATGCCTGTGATATCTCACTGACTCTGAACGGCTTGCAACCCGGCGGCCCGGTGCGCACCGTCAAGCTCATCGACCAGCCATCGGGTAGGTGCACGCCGCAATGAGGACGCTCGAAGGTTCGAACCGGGTTCGCAACGGGTTGATGGGCATCGTCATCCTGGTCATCGTCATCGGCGTGGGTCAGAGCTTCGCCAGCGTGCCGATGCTGTTCGCGCAGCCGACGTATTACGCGCAGTTCGCCGACACCGGCGGCATCGGCGAGGGCGACAAGGTGCGCATCGCCGGCGTCGATGTCGGCGTGGTGAAGAGCATGGAGATCGACGGCGACAAGGTCGTCATCGGCTACTCGTTGGGCGGCACGCAGATCGGCACGGCCAGCCGGGCGGCCATCCGCACCGACACCATCCTCGGCCGGCGCAACCTCGAGATCGAACCGCGCGGCGACGATCCGCTGCGCGCCGACGGCATGCTGCCGCTGGGCCAGACCACCACGCCGTACCAGATCTACGACGCGTTCTTCGATGTGACGAAGGCGGCGTCGGAGTGGGACACCCAGACCGTCAAGCGCTCGCTGAATGTGTTGTCGGAGACCATCGATCAGACCTATCCGCACCTGAGCGCGGCGCTCGACGGCGTAGCCCGCTTCTCCGACACCATCGGCAAGCGCGACGACGAGATCAAGAAGCTCCTCAACAACGCCAACGAGATCGCGGGCATCCTCGGCAACCGCAGCGAGCAGATCAACAAGCTGCTGGTGAACGCGCAGACCCTGCTGGGCGCGATCAACGAGCGCAGTTACGCGGTGAGCCTGCTACTCGAACGCGTCGGCGCCTTCTCCGAACAGGTCAAGGGCTTCATCGATGACAATCCGAACCTGAATCGGGTGCTCGAGCAGCTGCGCGTCGTCAGCACGGTGCTCAAGGACCGCAAGTACGACCTGAATAACACCCTGGTTGATCTGAGTAGTTTCCTTGTGTCCCTCGGTGAAGCAGTGGCGGCCGGACCTTATTTCAAGACTTTGTTGGTCAACCTGTTGCCGGGCAACATCCTGCAGCCGTTCGTCGACGCCGCATTCAAGAAGCGCGGGATCGACGCGCAGAAGTTCTGGCGTGACGCGGGTCTGCCGGCTTTCCGGTTCCCGGACCCCAACGCCCAGGGCTTCGAAAACGGTGCTCCGCCTCCGGCACCGGCGGTCATCGAGGGCACGCCCGAGAACCCCGGACCCGGTGTGCTCAAGGGCTCGCCGTGCTCGTACACGCCACCGGCCGACGGCCTGCCGACGCCGGGTAATCCGCTGCCGTGTGCCGGCCTGTCGGTGGGACCGTTCGGTGGTCCGGCGTACCCGCCGCCGAACGTCGCGACGTCGGACCCGAACATCCACGGTCCGCAGCCATCGCCGGGGGTGCCAGCCGCGGCAATCCCGGGGCAGATCTCGCCGCCCGTGCCGGGCGCGGACATGCCGCTGCCCCCGGCGCCGCCGGGAGCCCGCACCGTCCCGGTCGGACCGCAACCGCCGCTGCCGCCCGACTTCACGCCGGGCATCGCCCCGCTGCCACCGGCGCTGCCGCCGCCACCCGCACCGGGCCCCGGCCCGCAACTGCCGCCGGCCCAGACACCGCCGCTACCCGGCAATCCGCCGTTCCTCCCGCCAGGGTCACAGCAGGGTTAGGGGGAAGAGCAGATGTCGACGATCTTCAACGTCCGAAACCTGAAGTCGCCCGGTGTTTCTCGGGCCACCGTCATCATCGGTGCGCTGATCGTGGTGCTGGTCTTGGTGGCTGCCTTCGTCGGGTGGAACCTCTACAAGAGGCTGACGACGAACACCGTGGTTGCCTACTTCACCGACACGCTGGCGCTGTATCCCGGCGACAAGGTGACGATCATGGGCGTGCGCGTCGGTGAGATCGACAAGATCGAGCCGGCCGGCGACCGGATGAAGGTGACCTTCAACTACGCCAACAAGTTCAAGGTGCCCGCCAACGCCACCGCGTCGATCCTGAACCCGAGCTTGGTGGCGTCGCGCAACATCCAACTGTCGCCGCCCTACACGGGCGGACCGGTGCTGGAGGACGACGCGGTGATCCCGATCGACCGCACCCAGGTGCCCGTCGAGTACGACGAGTTGCGCGACTCGATCAATCGGATCCTCACCGACCTGGGTCCGACGCCGGACCAGCCCCGGGGCCCGTTCGGCGACATCATCGACTCCGCGGCAGACGGATTCTCGGGCAAAGGCGAACAGCTCAACAAGACGCTGAACAACCTGTCCGAGGCGCTGTACGCGCTCAACGAGGGCCGCGACGACTTCTTCGGCGTGGTCAAGAGCCTGGCGCTGTTCGTCAACGCGCTGTACCAGAGCGATCAGCAGTTCGTCGCGCTGAACGACGACCTGGCCGAATTCACCAACGCGTTCACCAACACCGATCGCGAGGTCGCCAACGCACTGCAGGACCTGGACCAGTTGCTGTCCACCACGCGCGCCTTCCTCGACGAGAACGCCGAGGTGCTGACCACCGACGTCAACAATCTGGCGGAGGTGACCAACGCGATCCTGCAACCCGAACCGCGTAACGGACTGGAGACCGCGCTGCATGTGTTCCCTACCCTCGGCTCGAACGTCATGAACAGCGCGTCGCCGCTCGCTGCCGGGCCGGTCGCGCAGCCCGTGCTTGCGAACTTCGCTAACCCACTACAGTTCATCTGCAGCTCAATCCAGGCCGCCAGCCGACTGGGATATCAGGAGTCGGCGGAGATGTGCGCGCAGTACTTGGGGCCGATTCTCGACGCCATCAAGTTCAACTATCTTCCGTTCGGTGTGAACACCGCGTACACCGCCGAGGTTCTACCGAAACAGGTAGCCTACTCGGAGCCGAGACTTCAGCCGCCGCCCGGCTACAAGGACACGACGGTGCCCGGCATCTGGTCGCGCGACACCCTGTTCTCCCACGGCAATCACGAACCGGGCTGGGTCGCCGCGCCGGGCATGCAGGGCGTTGACGTGCAGCCCTTCACCGCGAACATGATGACGCCGGAGTGTCTGGCCGAACTGCTGGGCGGACCGAACTGCGTGATCCCCGGCGCGCCGCCGGCATTCGGCACGACCCGCAACGGCAACCTGCCCGGTCCGCCGAACGCGTTCGACGAGCGGAACCCGTTGCCACCGCCGTGGTATCCGCAGCCCGGACCTCCGCCGCCACCGGCGCCCGGCGTCATCCCGGGTGATCCGGGTGGCTCGGTGCTGTCTGCGCCCGTCGGACCGGGGCCCGGCCCCGCGCCAGCCCCGCCGGCCGCACCGGCAGGACCGCCGCTACCAGCCGAGGCAGGCCGCTGATGAAGAACAGAGGGCCGATGATGAGCGGTCGCAGGTGGGGCAGGATCGCACGCCGCACTGTCGCGCTCGGCGCGATCTCGCTGGTGCTGAGCTCGTGCGGCTCGTGGAAGGGCATCGCGAACGTGCCGCTGCCCGGCGGGCCGGGCGCCACCGGCGACAGGACCACCATCTATGTGCAGATCCCGGACACGCTGGCGCTCAACGTCAACAGCCGGGTCCGGGTGGCCGACGTTTACGTCGGCCGGGTGCGGGCGATCGAGCTGAAGAACTGGGTCGCGACCCTGACGCTGGATCTGCAGCCCGACATCGAGCTGCCTAAGAACGCGCTCGCGCGCATCGGCCAGACCAGCCTCCTGGGTTCGCAGCATGTCGAGCTCGAACCGCCGCCCGACCCCTCCTCGGAGCGTCTGCGCACCGGCGACACCATCCCGCTGCAGAACGCCTCGGCCTTCCCGACCACCGAGCGGGTACTGGCCAGCATCGCGTCCATCCTGCAGGGCGGCGGCGTGCAGAACCTCGAGGTCATCCAGACCGAGATCTACAACGTGCTCAACGGCCGGGCCGACCAGATCCGCGAGTTCCTCAACAAGCTCGACGTGTTCACCGACGAACTCAACCAGCAGCGCCAGGACATCACCCGCGCAATCGACGCCACGGATCGGCTGCTGAGCATCGTCGCCGAGCGCAACAACACGCTGGACCAGGTGCTCACCGAGTTCCCGCCGCTGATCAAGCATTTCGCCGAGACGCGCGACCTGTTCGCCGACGCCGTCGAGGCACTGGGCCGGATCAGCGTCGCCGCCGACAACGCGCTGGCACCAATCAGTGACGACCTCAACACCAACCTGGCCAACCTGCAGCGGCCGCTCAAGCAGCTGGGCCGGGCGGCGCCCTACCTGATCGGTGCGCTCAAACTGATGCTGACGGCGCCGTTCAACATCGAGAACGTGCCGAAGGTAGTGCGGGGCGATTATTTGAATGTGTCCATCAACCTGGACCTGACCCTCAGTACGGTCGATAACAACGAGTTGTCGGGCACAGGCCTATCGGGCATGCTGCGCGCCCTCGAGCAGGCATGGGGTCGCGACCCGGCGACGATGATTCCCGATGTCCGGTTCACGCCGAACCCGC
Organism: Mycobacterium sp. B14F4; assembly: GCF_039871645.1. Classification (NCBI taxonomy): domain Bacteria; kingdom Bacillati; phylum Actinomycetota; class Actinomycetes; order Mycobacteriales; family Mycobacteriaceae; genus Mycobacterium; species Mycobacterium sp. B14F4. The sequence continues at coordinate 270,957 of NZ_JBDPMF010000005.1, forward strand.
ACAACGCGCCGAACGGGCCGCTTGTGGAAAGGGGTGAGTGAGCAGTGCTGACGAGGTTCATCAAGATCCAGCTGGTGCTGTTCACCATCCTGACCGTGATCGCGCTCGTGGTGCTCGGCTGGTACTACTTGCGGATTCCGAGCCTCGTCGGGATCGGGCAGTACGAGCTGAAGGCGCAGCTGCCGCGCTCCGGCGGCCTGTATGCGACGGCCAACGTCACCTACCGCGGCACGCAGATCGGCAAGGTCACGTCCGTCGAGCCGACGGAGACGGGCGCACTGGCGGTGATGAGCATCGACGACCGCTACAAGATCCCGGCCGACGCGAGCGCCAACGTGCACTCGGTGTCGGCGATCGGTGAGCAGTATTTGGACTTGGTGTCGACCGGGGATCCCGGTCAGTACCTGTCCCCGGGGTCGACGATCACCGACAGCACGGTGCCCAGCGAGGTCGGGCCGGCGCTGGATGCCGCCAACAACGGCTTGGCGGTGTTGCCCAAGGAGAAGATCGACACGTTGCTGACCGAGACCTCGAACGCCGTGGGCGGCCTAGGGCCGGCGCTGCAGCGGCTCGTCGACTCGACGACCAACATCGCACAGGGCTTACAGGAGAACCTGCCGCAGGTCAATGACATCATCGAGAACGCGGGGCCAATCCTGCAGAGCCAGGCCGACTCCGGCGACAACATTGAGCAGTGGTCGCGCAATCTCAACGTGATCGCGGCGCAGGCGGCCGAGCAGGATGCGGCGCTGCGCAGCGGTCTGCAGCAGGCCGCTCCGACGGCGGATCAGGTCAACGCGGTGTTCAGCGGTGTGCGCGAATCGCTGCCGCAGACACTGGCGAACCTGGCGATCGTCTTCGACATGCTCAAGCGCTACAACAAGGGCGTCGAGCAGTCGCTGGTAATCCTGCCGCAGGGTGCGGCGATCGCCCAAGCCTCTACGGCGCCATTTCCGGGAGAGGCCCTGCAGCATTTCGGGCTTGGTCCCGTGTTGGTAGGTGTTGCGACGTCGCTCTTGACGCAGAACATCGTGCCGCCGGGATTCGGGCAAAGTCTTAATTCTGCCCCGCCATGCTTGACCGGCTTCTTGCCTGCATCGGAGTGGCGCTCGCCCGCAGACACCAGCATGGCGCCACTGCCGCGCGGTATGTACTGCAAGATTCCGAAGGACTACCAGGGCAATTCGGTTCGGGGTGCGCGTAACTATCCGTGTGCCGACGTGCCGGGCAAGCGCGCGGCGACGCCGACGGAATGCCGCAGTCCCGAGCCGTACGTGCCGTTGGGCACCAACCCCTGGTACGGCGACCCGAACCAGGTCCTGTCGTGCCCGGCGCCCGCGGCACGCTGCGACCAGGGCGTGAACCCGGGTCGCGGTGTGCTTCCGGCCCCGTCGGTGAACAACGGCAGGAACCCGCTGCCCGCCGACGAGTTGCCGCCACCGAACTCGACGGCGCCGATCAGCGACCCGCTCAGCCCGCCCGGGCAGGGCAGCGTCACCTGCAGTGGACAACAGCCCAACCCCTGCATCTACACTCCGGCACCGGGGCCTCCCGGCTCCACGGCGGTGTACAACCCACAAAGCGGCCAGGTGGTCGGCCCCGACGGCGTGAGGTACAACGTCAGCAACTCGATCAACCCAGGAGACGACGGATGGAAGGAGATGCTGGCACCGGCCAGCTGAACCCTGCCCCCGATGCTGATGAGACGCCCGACGAGTCGTTAGCAGTATCCCCACCCGAACCGGAAGAACCAACCCAGACCGAGGAATCGCCAGGTCCGTTCCGCCGCCCGTCGCGAATCGGCCGCGGCATGGCCGCCAGCGTGTGCGCACTGCTATCGCTGCTGGCCCTCGCCGGCGGCGTCGGCGGCTACTTCCTGCTGAAGGCCAACGCGGAGGCCGACACCTCCGCGCGCGCCGAGGCGGCCGCACTGCAGGCGGCCAAGGACTGCGTGGCGGCGACCCATGCGCCGGACACCGCGGCGATGACGCAGGCGCAGTCCAAGATCATTCAGTGCTCGACGGGTCAATTCGCGGTGCAGTCGACGCTCTACAGCGGTGTGCTGGCCGACGCCTACCAGGCCGCCGACGTCAAGGTGCAGGTCTCCGACATGCGGGCTGCGGTCGAGAAGCACAACGACGACGGATCGTTCGACGTGCTGGTGGCCGTGCGGGTGAAAGTCACCAACTCCGACATTGCCGACCAGGAACAGGGCTACCGGTTGCGGGTGCAGATGGCGCCGGACGAGGGTACCTACAAGGTCGCCAAGCTGGACCAGGTCACCTCGTGACGGCCGTGCTCGACACCTCGCCCGACACCGACGCCACCGACGTGGCCGTCGCGGAGCCGGTCGCGTCATGGCCGGCGCGCGCGGGTGCGTTCGCGATCGACGTGCTCGTCGGTGTGGCGGTCGTGGCGACGCTCGCGCTGGTGGCGCTGACGGCGCCGCAGGGCAGCCCGCTGTGGTGGGTCTACACCGCGGCGGCTGTGGCCGTGGTGCTGGCGATGGTGGTCAATCGCGTTGTGCTACCGACGAAATGGGGGTTCAGCCTGGGCCGGGCCGTGTTCGGCATCGCGGTGCGCACGCGCGACGGTGCGCCGGCCGGCTTGTGGCGGCTGTTGGCCCGCGACGCCGCTCACCTGCTCGACACCGCCGCGTTGTTCGTCGGCTGGCTATGGCCGCTGTGGGACCGGCGCCGCCGCACCTTCGCCGACCTGCTGCTGCGCACCGAGGTGCGCCCGGTCCCACGGCCCGCGCGCGACGTGCGCCGGTGGGCCGCGATCGCGATGGTGGTCGCGACGCTGATGTGCGCGGCGGCCATCGGCCTGAGCTACTGGGTGGTGTACCGGCATGAGCAGGCCGTCGAGTCCGCCCGCGAGCAGATCACCGAGCAGGGGCCGCGCATTGTCGAAGAGATGCTGAGCTATCAGAAAGACACGCTGCAGCAGGACTTCTCGCGGGCGCAAGAATTGACCACCGAGGGGTACCGGCCGCAGTTGATCGATCAGCAGCAGGCGGTGCAGCAGTCGGGCATCGGTTCCAACGCGTACTACGCGGTGAGCAGCGCGGTACTGTCGGCGACGCCGGACCGGGCGTCCATGCTGATGGCGATGCAGGGCCAGCGCGGTGCCGACGCCAAGGATTTGAAGTTCATCACCGCGACGGTGCGCGTGGACTTCGAGAAAGCCGCCGACGGCAGGTGGCTGGTCAGCAATCTCACCGTGCTGAAGAAGCCGATGATGAATGCGCAGGGCCAGTGAGCCCGCGGCGCAAGGTCGCGGCCGACGAGCCGGACTACTTCGAGGTGACGCCGAAGCCGCCGCGGCGGTGGGGGCTGCCGATCGTCGCGCTGGTGACGTCGTTGCTGCTGGCGGCCGGGATCGTGATCAGCAGCCTGATGCTGGTCAGCCACGAGCGCGACCGCAGTGCACAGGTGCGCGACGCGGCCGCACTCGGCTACGTCAGCGAGTTCATGATCAATTACACGTCCCTGGACCCGTTCAATGCCAATGCGTACGTGGACCGGATCCTGTCGCAGGGCACCGGTGACTTCGCCAAGATGTTCAAGGAGAAATCGCCGCAGATCCTGATTCAGGTCGCCCAGGCCGAGCCGACGTCCGGTGAGGTGGTGGCCGCCGGGGTGCAGCGCTGGAACGACAACGGCAGCGCCGACGTTCTGGTCGCGACGAAGGTGACCAGCAAGTCGCCCGACGGCAAGACCACGGTCGAGAGCGGAAATCGTTGGGTTGCAACGGCAATCATGGAAGGACAGCAGTGGAAGATCAGCCAGCTGATCCAGGTGATCTGACCACCGACGCGCAGACCTCCGAGGAAGCCGGGACCACGGCGCCCAAGCGGCGCTGGTTCTCGAGGCGTAGGAAAGTTGCTGCGCCGTTCGGGGATTCGGCCGCCGAGGAGACCGTCGAAGCGCCTGTCGAGGAGCCGGCGCCGGCGCGCCGTGTGCCCACCGGCAAGGCGGCGCGCGTCAAGACCGAAGAGCCGGAGGAGGCCGTCGACGAGCCGGTCGAGGCCGAAGAGCCGGTGGGGGTTGCAGAATCCGTCGCGGCCGAGCCCGAGCCCGAGCCGCTGCGGGAGGTGACGTTCGTACCGCACCGGCCCGCCGGGAAGCGGTTGATCGCGGCGGCCGCCGCGGCCGGTGTGCTGTTCGTCGGCGCCGCCGCGTTCGCCGGCGCGGCCCTGCAGCCGTACCTCGCCGAGCGGGCGGAGGTCGACACCAAACTCGACGTGGCCCGCACGGCCGCGAGCGCGATCTCCACGTTGTGGACGTACACGCCGGACAACATGGAGACCCTGCCCGACCGGTCTGCGGGCTTCCTCGGCGGCGACTTCGCCTACGAGTACCGCAAGTACATCGACGCGATCGTCGCGCCGAACAAGCAGGCGCAGGTGACGAACACGACGCAGGTGCTCGGCGCGGCGGTGGAGACACTCACGCCGTCGGAGGCCACCGCGCTGGTCTACACCAACTCGGTGGCCACCAGCCCGATGACGAAGAACATCCCGTCGCTGCGGTATCTGTCCTACCGGCTCACCATGGAGCGCCGGGACGCCAAGTGGCTGATCACCCGGATGTCGACCGTCACGTCGCTGGACCTGACGCCGCAGCTGTAGGTCCCTGGCGGTGCCCGTCGAATCCCCTGTCTCGCAACGGTTGACGGTCACCAGCCTGCTGCTGCTGACCTTCGCGACCGGACTGGTCGACGCGGTCAGCGTGCTGGAACTCGGCCACGTGTTCGTCGCCAACATGACGGGCAACGTCGTGTTCCTGGGGTTCTGGCTCGCCCCGCGCACGGTCGTCGACGTCACCGCCGCACTGGTCGCGTTCGTCAGTTTCGTGACCGGTGCCGTGCTCGGCGGTCGGCTGGCCCGCCATCTCGACACCGACGTCCGGCGGTGGCTGGTCGTCGCGCTCTCGTCGGAGGTGGTGATGCTGCTGACGCTGGCGATCCTGGCCGGAGCGGGGGTGCTCGACTACCGCGACAACAGCAAGCTGATCCTCATCGCGGGCCTTGCGGTCACCTTCGGGGTGCAGAACTCCACCGCGCGCCAGTTCGGTATCCAGGAGTTGTCCACCACGGTGCTGACCACGACGATCTCGGGCATCGGCTTCGACAGCAGGCTCGCCGGCGGCACCGGAGAGCGGGGCAGGCTGCGGGTCGGCATCGTCGCGACGCTGTGCGCGGGGGCGGCGGTCGGCGCGTCATTGACGCGATTCGCCGTCGCCCCGGTGATCGCGGTCGCCGCGGCGGTGGTGGCGGTCGGCGCGTCGCTCTTCTGGTTCGGCAGCAGGCCGGCGCACGGCTAGTCTGCCTGCATGCCGTCAGCACTCGTCACCGGGGCGTCACGGGGTATCGGTAGGGCGATCGTCGAACACCTCGCGGCGCGCGGGTGGTCGGTGATCGCGGGCGTGCGCACCCAGCAGGACGCCGACACCGTCACCGCGCTCAACCCGCAACTCATCTCCGCAGTGCTCCTCGACGTCACCGACGCCGACCACATCGCGGCGCTGCCCTCCTCGCTGCCAGCGCGGCTCGACGCCGTCGTCAACAACGCCGGCGTGGTCGTCGGCGGTGCCATGGAGACCGTGACACCCGACGAGTGGCGAAAGCAACTGGAGATCAACGTCATCGGCCAGCTGGCGGTCACGCAGGCGGTGTTGCCCCGGTTGCGCGAGTCCCGTGGCCGCATCGTGTTCATCTCCAGCGTCAACGGACGGCTGTCGATGCCGCTGATCGGTGCCTACGCGGCAAGCAAGTTCGCGCTCGAGGCTGCGGCCGACGCGATGCGAATGGAGCTGCGGCCGTGGCGGATTCCGGTTGTCATCGTCGAACCCGCACAGACCGACACCGACATGTGGCGTACCGCCGACACGATGGTCGACGACCTGGAGGCGGGGCTGAGAGCCGAGCACCGGCAGCTCTACGCCAAGCACATCGCCGGTTTCAGGAAGATGGTGCCGGTCTCCCAACGGCTCGCGGTGCCCACCGAGAAGGTGTGCAGCGTCGTCGAACAGGCCCTGACGGCGCGCCACCCCCGCGCGCGTTACGTCGTCGGCCTCGGGCCAAGGCTCCAGGCCGTCCTGCTGACCAACATGCCGACCACGGTCCGAGACCTGGTGCTGCGCAAGGTGTCCGGCCAGCCCTAGGATGCCGCCGTTCGTCAAGCGCAATGCGGCCGCGCCCGCCGGCTTCTTCGCCTGCGAAGCCGCAGGCCTGCGCTGGCTCTCGGCCGTGAGCGGCGGCGTGCCGTGCGCGGCCGTGCTGGCCGTCGACGCCACCAGCCTGACCCTCGGACGGCTCACGACCGCCGCCCCGACCCGCGCCGCCGCGCACGAGTTCGGCCGCCGGCTGGCCCGCACGCACGCCGCGGGCGCGGACGCGTTCGGTGCCCCGCCCGCGGGCTGGGCCGGCCCCGGTTTCTTCGGTCCCCTGCACCAGCCGCTGCCGATGTCGCTCACCGGTCACGGCCGGTGGGGCGCGTTCTACGCCCGTGAGCGGTTGGCGCCCATGGCCTCGCACGCGGCGGGCCGACTCGACGCGAGGACCCGTGTGGACGTCGAGGCCGTCACCGCCCGGTGCGAGGCCGGCGACTTCGACGACGGCGAACCGCCCGCCCGCCTGCACGGCGACCTGTGGAGCGGCAACGTGATGTGGACGCCCGAGGGGGCGGTCCTCATCGACCCGGCCGCGCACGGTGGCCACCGCGAAACCGACCTGGCGATGCTTGCGCTGTTCGGGTGCCCGTACCTCGACGCCGTGGTCGACGGCTATCAGGCGAAACGGCCGCTGCGGGAGGGCTGGCGTGCGCGCGTCGGCCTGCACCAGCTGTATCCGCTGCTGGCCCACGTCGCGCTGTTCGGTGGCGGCTATGCAGGTCAGACGGCTGCCGCCGCGCGCCGCGCGCTCGAGGCGTGAACGCGAACGATGACGCCGCCGACTCGGACGACGGAGCCTCAGGCGCCGCCGCTTAGTTGAACGCCAGCCAGCTGGGCAACGCGCGCTCGCGGGAGTCGCACAACACCTGACGGGTGTCGCACGACCCGCGCGGGACGCCGGCACCCGCCCACATGCCGCCCGTGTCGCGCCGCAGCACGATGGCCGACGAACCGCCGCCGTCGAGCAGCACGGCGGAGTCGCTGCCCAGGCCGCGGAACAGATCTTGGATCTGGTCCGGTGTGTAGCTGCCGCCTTGGAACACGTACATCTCGTCCTTGTCCTTGGCGTACGCGATGGCGGTGCGCGCGGCGCTGGGACCGCCGTCGTTGAGTTGGCCGGTGTCGCCCGGCGCCAGCAGCCCGATCCCGGCGACCGCGACGAAGCGCACGCCTTCGTCGAGCAGCCGCTGCACCACCGGAGAGGCCGCGTCGTAGTCGTCGGGACTCGATGGCGCCACCACGTACGGCGCCCCGGCCACGGGCAGGATCATCGTCGAGAGCGCTTTCCAGTGCTCGTTGCCGCCGGAGAGTCCCTGCTTGCCGGCGTAGGCCAGGGTGCCGGTGATCGCGGCGTTGGCGCGCCCCTGACCTCGGGTGCTGTCGACATAGGCGCCCAGCGGTGAACTGCATCCCGTCGACTTCCAGGACCCGCCCTTCTGACCCCGTACGTCGAAGAAGTTGGCGTTGATCGCGATCGTCGGCTGTCCCAGCGCCTGCCAGGCCTGCAGCGGGGTGAAGATCTCCGACGCCTGCCACAGGCCCTCGCCGGTGCGGGCCCGCGGATCGCGTTCGCAGCGGGCCTGAAACCCCCTGTGCGAGTCCACAAGCAGTCGCGGGGCCAGGCGACCGGACGCGGACTTGATGATCATCAGGTGTCCGCCGTTGTCCATCTCGTACCAGTTGCCGCCCGCGTTGAGCATCGGCGCGGGATGACCGCCGCCGAAGTTGTAGACGAGGTAGGACCCGCGGGTGCCGGCGATCGCATTGGCAAGCAACTCGCGCGCGCCCGCGGCGCGCACCGTCGGAACGCCTGCCGTGAACGACAGCACGGCACACAACAGCAGGGCCGCGGCGGACGCCGCGAACCTGCGGATGTTTGCGGTTGTGGTCGACACGGTTGCCCCTTCGCGGACACAGCGAGAACAACACCACAGTAATCACAGCAAACACACTGTCAACTTTGATAACAGCAGCATCACGCATTGATTTCGGCATCGACAACCCTTTTCGTCGCGCACGACTGCAGTTCGCCGAAATGGACGCGGCGCGAGTGTTACGTATAGAAGACATCGTTTTGGGAACAAGTCCTAGGCGCTTGTAACCGAAGAAGGAGAAACTATGTGGACCATCATCGTCGCCCTCATCGCGGGCATCATCCTGGGAGCGCTCGCGCGCCTGATCATGCCGGGTAAGCAGAACATCGGCGTCCTGATCACCATCGTCTTGGGCGCCGTCGGTGCCCTCCTCGGTTCCTGGATCTCCAACGAATTGTTCGGCACCGGTGACAAGATCTTCTCGCCGATTCCTTTCCTCATCGGACTCGTGGTGGCGATCGTGCTGATCGCGATCTACGTCGGTATTGCCGGGCGCCGCGGCACCCGCTCGCGGGGCCCCGGGGTCCGCTAGCTGCCGGGTGGGGCCAGCCGGTAAACGGCGTCGGCGTAGTCGTCGGTGATGTAGACGGCGCCGTCGGGGCCGGCCACCGCGGCCACCGGGCGGCCCCACCGGGACCCGTCGTCGGCCTGGAATCCGCCGACCAGTGTCTGCTGATCGCCGAGTCCGCCGTCGCGCCACTCGAAGAACGACACCTCCGGCGCGCGCGGCGGATCGGCGTTCCAGGACCCGTGCACGCCGACCAGGGCCCCCTGTGAATACGGTTCCGGCAGCACGCTGCTGGTGAAACTCAGCCCCAGCGGCGCGGCATGGGCGCCGAGGCTCTGCTCGATCGGCGGCAGTGCCGCACAATCCATTCGGCTCCCGTCGGCGTTGGTCTGCACGTCGCGGATCAGCGGCAGGTTGGCCGGTCCGCCATCGGGATTGCAGTAGGGCCAACCCAGTTCGCGCCCCGGCGTGAGTCGCGCCAGCTGTTCGGGCGGATGGTCGGTGACGTACTCCTCGATCACCTTGCCGTAGTCCGGACCCGGCCCCGGGTACGCGACGTTGTCGCGGCCGTTGTTGGCCGTCCACACAGAACCGTCCTGGGCGACGGCGAGGCCGGTGCCGTTGCGCACCCCCGTCGCGAACGGCTGTGGGGGACCGCCGCCGGGCGGCACCCGCATGATCGTCGCGCGCGGCGGGTCGGCATCCCGATCTTCGGCGGAGATGTTGCCCGTCGATCCGATCGAGAAGTAGACGCTGCCGTCCGGTCCCACGGCGACGCTCTTGAGCGCGTGGGCGTAACGGCCCTTCAAGTCGGGGCTCTTGGCGTCGGGTAGGCCGTCGGCGACTATGCGCGCGTTGGTGACTCGGCCGTCGGCGTAGTCGTAGGCGTCTATCTGGTCGCTCTGCGCGACGTATAGGGTGTCGCCCGAGAACGCCATCCCGTGCGGCTGGTTGAGCCCGTCGAGCAGCACCGACTGCTGCGCGCCCCCAGCCGTCGGCCTCAGCAGCACGATCTGACCGGTGCTCGGCAGTGAGACCAGCAGCGCGCCATCGGGTGTCCACGCCGCCAACCGCGCCGCGGGCAACCGCGCCCAGACCGACATCGTCCAGCCGGGCGGCACCATGGCCCGGCGCGGTTCGTCGAACGGCGCGGCGTTGCGATCGTCTGCCACGTCGACCGTGACCGGTGCCAGTGCCGCCGCGTCCGCCGTCGGCGCCGACGAGGTCGGCTGCGGACTCGGGGCGCGCGCAGGCTCGGGGTCGGTGGCGCAGCCCGCCAACAGGACAACCCCGGCGACGCTTCCGATTGTGTTACGCCACAGCCAAACTCGCATGCATCTCCCAGGCCAGGATCTCTGCGGGCGCGGCGGCCGTGACGCACTGGCCGCCCGAGCCGGTGAATCGCACGGCGTCACCCTCGTGCAGCGCGCCTACGCCTTCGAGTGTCACCTCGCCGCGGGCCACGAACAGGTGCACGTACGGCGCCTGCGGCAACTCGACGCTGTCGCCGGGCTGCATGCGGGCGCCGTGCAGCGCCGCGTGCCTGTTGCGGATGGTGATCGCGGTCTGATCGCTGTGCTGGGGCATGCCCGACGCGATGGTCACCAGCTTGCCGCGCAACAACTCGTCGTCGATCTCGAGCTGCTGGTAGCCCGGCTCGATGCCGGCTTCGTCGGGCACCACCCACATCTGGACGAAACGCACCGGCTCGTCGTGTGATTCGGAGCCGGTCAGCCGCCACGAGTCGTTCTTCTCCGAGTGCAGGATGCCGCGACCGGCCGACATGCGCTGGGCGAGACCGGGATAGATGACGCCGGAGTGGCCCGTCGAGTCCTGGTGGACGAGCGAACCGCGCAGCACCCAGGTCACGATCTCCATGTCGCGGTGCGGGTGGGTGTCAAATCCCGTCCCGGGTTTGACGATGTCGTCGTTGTTGACCAGCAGCAGGCCGTGGTGGGTGTTCTCGGGCTCGTAGTGGCTGCCGAACGAGAAGGAGTGCTTGGAGTCCAGCCAGGAGATCCTGGTCCTCGCGCGGTCGTCGGCGCGCCGGATGTCGATGGTGACTGGATCGATGCGCGATCCGCCTGCGTTTGTCGCTGGCGTCATGATGTGCCTCTCGGTCGGGGCCCAGCCTAGGTGGGGCTACTGGACGCGACAACATAGATGATGTGTCATGTATTCCATGTGGTTGACAAGCGAGGAACAACGGGTCTGGCGCCGGTACCTGACGATGACCGGCCGCCTGCAGACGGCGATGCACCGGCAGCTGCAGCAGGATTGTGAGCTCTCGCTGGCCGACTACGACGTGCTCGTCGCGCTCTCGGAGAAAGGAGCGCTGCGGATCAACGACCTCGCCGACGTGCTGGGCTGGGAACAGAGCCGGCTGTCACATCAGCTGCGGCGCATGCGCGGCCGCGGGCTGATCGTGCGCCACGGCAGCGGGGACGACCGGCGGGGGGCGTCGGTCGAGCTGACCGACGGCGGGGTCGCCGCCCTCAGGACCGCCGCGCCCGGGCACGTCGCGCTGGTACGCGAGGTGGTGTTCGACGGGCTCTCGCCCGCGCAGTTGAGCGCCTTCGACGCGGTGCTGTCGAGCGCGCTGGAGCGGCTGGCTACCAGTCCGCCTCGTCGTAGGTGATGACGCCGCGGATGTTCTTGCCGTCGATCATGTCCGCATAGCCGGAGTTGATGTCCTCGAGGCGGTAGGTCCTGGTGACCATGTCGTCGATGTTGAGCAGACCGGACTTGTAGAGGCCGATGAGTTTCGGCGTTTCGATGTGCGAGCTGCCGCCGCCGAAGATGTTGCCCTTCAACGTCTTCTGCAGCATCGTGAACAGGAAGAGGTTGAGCTTGACGTCGACGTCCATCATCGACCCCATCCCCGTGACCACGCAGGTGCCGGTCTTGGTGGTCAGCGTCAACGCCTCTTCGATGTACTCGCCCTTCATGTCACCGACCGCGATGATGGTCTTGTCGGCCATGACGCCGTGGGTGAGGTCGATGACGGGTGCGATGGCCTCGGCCATCGACGGGTAGACGTGGGTGGCGCCGAACTTGATCGCCTGGTCGCGCTTCCATTCGTTCGGGTCGATCGCGATGACGTTGCGGGCGCCGGAGATCACCGCGCCCTGCAGTGCGCTCATGCCGATGCCGCCGACGCCGACGATGACGACCGTCTCGCCGGGTGCGACCTCGGCGACGTTGGTGGCCGAGCCGAAGCCCGTCGGCACCGCGCAGCCCATGATGGCGGCGGTCTCGAACGGGATGTCCTTGTCGATCTTGACCACCGAGTCCTTGTGCACCGTCATGTACGGAGCGAAGGTGCCGAGCAGGTTCATCGGCGAGACCTCGGTGCCGCCGGCGTGCACGCGCGAGGTGCCGTCGGCGATCGCCTTGCCGCCGAGCAGCAACGCGCCGCGGTCGCACAGTGAGCGGTGGCCCTTCAGGCACGGCGGGCACTCGCCGCAGGCGGGGATGAACGCGAGGATGACGTGGTCGCCCTCCTGCAGGCCGGTGACGTTCCTGCCGACCTTGGTGATCACGCCTGCGCCCTCGTGACCGCCGAGTGCCGGCAGCGCGATCGGCGTGGCGCCGGTGGTCAGGTGGTAGTCGGAGTGGCACATGCCCGCCGCGTGCATGCGGATCTGCACCTCGTCGTCGACGGGGTCGCCGATCTCGATCTCGTCGATGCGGAACGGGGAGTTCAGCTCCCACAGCAGGGCGCCCTTGGTCTTCATGACCGGCGATCATAGAACACGTTCCAGAACAGGTGTCAACTAGCACCCTGGCCTGGTGATTTCCCGCCTACACCCCGTCTAGTGTCGGGTTGGCCGACGGTTATCCACAGATCGCGTCCGACAAGCCGACATTCGTCGTTCCGTATGCCACGGTCGATCAATGGGGGAATGGAACCGACCGTTCGTCGGCAGCGAAGCCCGTGCCGCCGGCACTGCCAGCGAGCGCGCTCTTCGGACCCGGCACGTCATGCTCTACCGAAACGTCTACCTGCCGAAGCACGTCCCGATCACCGCCGCCATCCGTGCGGAAGCCGCGTGGTTGTGGGCACGCCGCGAGGCCACCGTGGCAGGGCTTTCGGCCGCCGCGCTGCACGGGTCCAAGTGGATCGACGCCGAGCTTCCCGCCGAATTGATCCGTCCTGTCGGGTGCAAGGTCGACGGAATACGGATCCATCGCGACCGCCTCGGGGACGGCGAGATCAGCGTCGTCGGTGAAATCCCGGTCACCACGCCCGCGCGCACGGCCTACGACCTGGGTCGTCGGGACGGACTCGTGCAGGCCGTCGTCAGGCTCGACGCACTAGCGAACGCGACGGGGCTCAAACCCGCCGGCATCGTCGAACTGCTCGCCGATCATCGCGGCGTCCGCGGTCTCGAGCAGCTTCGGGTGGCGGTGGACCTGATGGACGGTGGGGCTGAGTCGCCGCAGGAGACCAGGACCCGATTGTTGTTGACAGCTGCCGGCTTCCCACGTCCGCGAACCCAGATCGTGGTCTGCGACGAGTTCGGGCACTTCGTCGGCCGCGTCGACATGGGCTGGCCCGACTGGAAGGTCGGGGTCGAGTACGACGGACCACAACACTGGGCCAGCCCAGCCGACCATGCGCGCACAATCGAGCGGATCGCCGATCTTGAAGACCAGGGCTGGACCGTCGTCCGCGTGAGTCGGGACATGCTCCGCTATCGCAGCGGCACTCTTCTGGCTCGAGTGCGCGATGCCATGCGCTCTGCCGGATGGCCCGACCACGCCAAGGTCGACCTCGGGTGTCGGCTTGACCGACGCTGGGAGGCGCAAAGCGTCGGTCAGCCCGCCACTCGGCCCCTCAGAGCGAGGCGGGCAGGCCGAACTTCTCGAACGACGTCATGTGGAACGCGACGACGTGCGTGATGCCGTCGGCGCCGACCTCGAGCACATGCATCTGGAACGGCTCGTGCACACCGGTCTGCCGGTTCAGCATGTACAGCGCGCCCGCGGGCTGACCGTTGGCCGTCGTTCGGACGAACCGCATATCGCCGGGGCCCTCGGCCGGGCAGTGCGTCTTCGACAGCAGCACGATGTTCTCCGGACCCTGGTACCAACCGTCGAACGGCGGCATCTCCCACACCGCATCGGCGGTGAACAACTCGACGAGCTTGTCGATGTCGTAGCTCTCGAACGCGTCGATGTAGCGGGTCAGCAGATCCTGCGCCTCGGGCGACTCCGGGCCCTTGACCTCGTCGTCCTCACTTGGACCGACGGCCTCCAGTTGCGCGCGCGCCCGCTGCAGCAGGCTGTTCACCGCCGCCGTCGACGTGCCGATCGCGTCGGCCACCTCGGCCGCCTTCCACTGCAGTACCTCGCGCAACACCAGCACCGCCCGCTGGCGCGCCGAGAGATGCTGCAGCGCGGCGACGAACGCCAGCCGCACCGACTCGCGCGAGCCGACGATGACCGAGGGGTCAGCCGGGTCGTCCGCCTGATCGGGCAGCGGCTCCAGCCACGGCACCTCGTCGCGGGAAGTGATGTCGTCGACCGGGTCCGAGCTCGGCGCGCCGAGCCCCGTCGGCAGCGGCCTGCGCTGCCTGCTCTCCAGCGCCGTCAGGCAGGTGTTGGTGGCGATCCGGTACAGCCACGTCCGCACCGAGGATTTGCCCTGGAAACCCTTGTACGACTTCCACGCGCGCAGATACGTTTCCTGCACCAGATCCTCGGCGTCGTGCAGGGAACCGGTCATCCGGTAGCAGTGCGAGAGCAGCTCACGGCGGTACTGCTGCGCATCGGCCAGGAAGGCGTCCTCGGCTCGCTTGTCGTCAAGTTCGTGGGCCAGCACCGTCACGCCGCCGATCTTAATCAGTGCATGTGACAACAGATAGTCTCCCTGAGTGGCCACAACCCGCAGCGAACACACCTTCGACGGTGTCGGTGGGGTGCGCATCGTCTACGACGTGTGGACCCCCGAGACCGAACCCCGCGGCGTGGTGGTGCTCTGCCACGGATACGCCGAGCACGCCCGACGTTACGACCATGTCGCCCAGCGGTTCGGCGAGGCGGGGCTGATCACCTACGCCCTCGATCTGCGCGGCCACGGCCGCTCCGGCGGCAAACGCGTGTTCCTGCGCCACATCGGCGAGTACACCGGCGATTACCGTACCCTCGTCGGCATCGCCGCCGACGATCACCCCGATCTGCCGCACATCGTCCTCGGTCACAGCATGGGCGGTGGCGTCGTGTTCGCCTACGGCGTCGAGCACCCCGGCGACTACACCGCGATGGTGCTGTCCGGGCCGGCCGTCTACGCGCACGACGCGGTGTCGTCGTTCATGATCGGCGTCGCCAAGGTCGTCGGCGGCGTCCTGCCGGGCCTGCCCGTCGAGGAACTGCCGACCGAGGCGGTCTCCCGCGACCCTGACGTCGTCGCCGCCTACATGGCCGACCCGATGGTGCATCACGGCAAGCTGCCCGCCGGCATCGCCAAGGCGCTGATCAAGGTCGGCGAGACCATGCCGCAGCGCGCCGGGTCGCTGACCGCGCCGCTGCTCGTGGTGCACGGCGAAAACGACAAGCTCATCCCCGTCGCGGGCAGTCACCATCTGCTGGAGTGCGTGGCCTCGACCGACGCGCATCTGAAGGTCTATCCCCAGCTCTACCACGAGGTGTTCAACGAGCCCGAGCGCGCGCTGGTGCTCGACGACGTCACCTCGTGGATCGAGGCCAAGCTTTGAGAACTGTTGCGGCGCTCCTGGTCTCGTTGCTGCTGCTGGCCGGGTGCTCGTCGAGCGACGAGCCTCGCTGGGTGGATGCCGACGTCAGCTTCGCAGCTGACGGGCTGACCATCTACGGCACCTACCGTTACCGGGAGGGAGCCGCGCCCGGACCCGCCGCGCTGCTGATCTCCGAGAGCGGCGCCACCGACCGCAACGGCGACAACGCCGTAGCCGGCCCAGTCGGCAACATGCGCCAACTGGCCGAACTGCTCTCCGACCGCGGCGTGGCCAGCCTGCGTTACGACAAGGTCGGCACCGGCAAGACCGGGCTCGGCCCGTTCGCGCAGCGGCCGACCGAGGTGGTCAGCGCCGTCTACACCGCGGGCGCGGCCGCGGCGCTGCGCCATCTGGCCGACCAGGCCGGTACCGACAAGGCCCGCGTGTCGGTGTACGCGCTCGGCGAGGGCTCGATCCACGCCATGTCGTTGGCCACCGCGTCCGACGCGCCGAAAGTGCACGCGCTGGGCCTGTTTCAGCCCTTGCCCGGCCGCTATCTGGACATCATCACCAACCGGGTGCGCGCCAACGCCGGCCCCGAGGCACTGTCGACCTGGCTGGCCGCCGTCGAGCAGGTCCGCACCATCGGCACCGTGCCGCCGAACCTGCCCGAGGGCCTCGGCGCGCTGCTGAACCAGGGCAACGTCCGCGCGGTGATCGAGGCCGACAAGATCGACCCGGTGGCGCTGGCCGCCAGGTTGCCCGCGGACATGCCCGTGCTGGTGACGTGTTCGGATGCCGACGCCCAGGCCAGTTGCGACGCGGTGCGACCGCTCGTCGACGCGCTCGAGCACACCGCGCCGACGCTGGTCGAACTCAAGGGCGTCAACCACGTGTTGCGCGACGACGCAAGTGACAACGTCGCCAACTACGCCTCCCAAGACCCGCTTTCTCCACAGGTCACCCAAGCGCTCGACCGCTTTGTCGCCAAGTAGCCCTAGTCTGGCCCGCATGAGTGACGACAAGATGCTGGCGCGGATCGCGGCCCTGCTGCGCCAGGCCGAGGGCACCGACAACCCGCACGAGGCCGACGCGTTCATGGCCGCCGCCCAGCGGCTCGCCACCGCGACGTCCATCGACCTCGCGGTCGCGCGTTCGCATTCCGATCAGCGCTCGAAGGCCCAGATGCCGGTTCAGCGCACCATCACCATCGGCACCGCGGGCGCCCGCGGCCTGCGCACCTACGTGCAACTGTTCACCGTGATCGCGCTCGCCAACGACGTGAAGTGCGATGTCGCGTCCAACTCCACCTTCGTCTACGCCTACGGCTTCGGCGAGGACATCGACTCCAGCCACGCGCTCTACGCCAGCCTGGTGACGCAGATGGTCAAGGCGTCGCAGGCCTACATCGCCTCGGGCGCGCACCGCCCGACGCCGACGATCACCGCGCGGATCAACTTCCAGCTGGCGTTCGGCGCGCGCATCGGGCAGCGGCTCGCGCAGGCCCGCGAGGAGGCGCTGCGCGACGCCACCAAGGGCGCCGGCAGCCAGCCGGGCACCGCTATCGCCCTGCGGGACAAGGAACTCGAGCTCAAGGATTTCTACCGAGAGACGTCACCGGCGCGCGGTACCTGGCGGGCCACCAGCGCGACGGCCGGCTACTCGTCGGCGGCGCGACGGGCCGGTGACCGCGCGGGCCGCAACGCCCGGCTGGGTCCCAGCCCCGAACTCGCGGGCGCCCGCGCTTCGCTGGAGAAGTGACCGCCAGGGACAGCCAGCGAGCGAAGGTCTACGCGGCCGAGGAGTTCGTCCGGACCCTGTTCGACCGGGCCGACGAACGCGGCAACCGCGTCGTCGAGTTCTTCGGCACCCAGCTGACCCTGCCGCCGGAAGGCCGGTTCGCGACGGTCGATTCGGTGCAGCGGTACGTCGGCGACGTGCTCGCCATGGCGGCGGTGCGGCACCGATGGCCGCAGCGCGGGCCGCTGACCGTGCGCCCCCGACGCGGGGTCACCGCAGCGCACTACGAGGTGCACGGCGACGAGGCGACCATCGCCGTACCCGAGCGCGGAAGCCGGTGGGCGCTGCGGGAGTTGGTGGTGCTGCACGAGATCGCCCACCACCTGTGCGACGCGTCGCCGCCGCACGGGCCGGAGTTCGTCGCCACGTTCTGCGAACTCGCCGACGCCGTGATGGGTGCCGAGGTCGGCCACGTGCTGCGCACCGTGTACGCCAAAGAAGGTGTGCGCTAAGGAGTTCCGGGTAATTCGGCGGTGATCTGGGCGACCGCCTTGTCGATGCGCTCGCGGTCGGCCTCAATGGACGCGGTCGCCGCCGCCGTCGCGTTCTGCAACGCCTCGTTGAGCCTCTGCTGCACCGTCTCCACACCCAGGCGCAGCAGGCCGTCCTCGATGACCGTCCCGGTCAGGTGGTGATGGCCGTTGAGCGTCACCTCGACGGTCTCGGACTCGTCTGTGGCCGTGAAGGTTTGGGTGTTCATCCGATGCAGCTGGTCGTCCATGATCGACTGCAGCCGCTGTGCTTGTTGCAGCACGGCGGCCACCTGCGGATGCATCTGCTCGCTCACTGCGAGTCCTTGCCGTCTCTGCCGCGCTCCTGATCGCGCCTGCGGCGCTGGCCGATGACGGCCTCGGTCCACGGCCGGTCCTCGGTGTAGAGGTCCTCATCGGGCGCCAACCGCGGATCCCGGCGCTTCTCCTTGCCCTGCTGCGCCCCGGCGCCGTGGCCCATCGGCGCCATGCCCGCTCCCATCCCGCCCATGGCCGAACCACCCGCCGGGCCGGGAGCCGCCCCTGCGCCTGTCGGAGCCGTCGGCGCCGGGCCGACGGTCTCCGCCTTCACCGCCGCCGACATCGGCGTCGACGGCAGCCCGCCGCCGCCACCACCGGCGCCGCCGCCCGACCAGCCACCACCGGACGCCGCGGCGGGCCGCAGGCTGGGATCGGTCGGCAACTTCGGCGTCGGGGTCGACGGCGCGCCCCCGGGCACCCCGCCCGGCAACCCACCCCCGCTGCCGCCCGACGGTGCGCCGGCACCCGACGGCGCACCCCCGCCGGACGGGGCGCCCGCGCCCGCGGGAGTGCCGGCACCGGTCTGCGGTGCCCGCAGCGACTGCGCCGTCTTGTCGGCCATCGCGGACGGATCACCGGTGGGCTGGCCGCCACCTTCGCCCGCGCCGCCGCCTCCCGGCGATGGAGCGGAACCGGACGACGGCGAGAACGGCGGCGCGTCCACCTGCACCGGATCGAAGGTGGCGTTGTCGGCGTACTCCGCGCGCACCTCGTCGGAGCGGCGCTGAAGTTCCGCCATCTCCTCGGAGATTCGCGTCATCTCGTTCTGCGTCGCGACCGCGTTGCCCGGACTGACCAGCGCCGCCAGCTCCTGCATGCGGGCCTCGAGGAACTTGTACCGCGTGTAGATGTTGGTGTGCTCGGCCAGTGCTGCCGTGTGCGAGGCCTGTACCCGCACGGCGGCCTGCGAGAGGCGTTGCCATGCCGCCGAGAGGTCGGCCAGCCAGTCGCTGAACTTGTTCATCCGGTCGCGCGCCGCGTCGGCCGCATCGCCTTCCCAATTCGTCACCTTCGGCGGGGCGGCGTGGGCCTGCGCACTGGTTGCGGCCAGGCCCCAGTGCACCTCCGCGACGTCCAGCGAGGCGCCGTGATCGCCGGCGCTCAACAACTGCTGGGTGGTGTTGACATCGCTGTAGTCGCCCGCGCTGAGCGCCTGCATGGCGGGCGGGCCCTCGGGCAGCGGCGGCATCGGCGTGGCGGGCACGGGCACCGAAACGGCGTCGAGATCGGCTGCCCTACCGGGGTCGTCGAAGTTCTCGGCGTACTTCCTGTCGACGTCGTCGTAGGACTTGGCCGCGGTGCGCAGCATCTCGGCGGTGCGCTTGTTCTCGGCCTCCGCCCACTTCTGGTACTGCTCTAGAACGCGGGCGTTCTCGTTGAGGTTGGCCGCGGCGCTCTTGGCCACCTGCAGTTCGTCGGGCGCGACGACCCGAACCGACGGCGAGAACCACGGATTGCCCTCCATGCCGGTGGCCAGGCCGTCCAATTCCGCTGTGACGACGCCCAATCCGTTTCCCATGGCTACCCCTCCAACACCATCTGGTAACGGCTTTCCTCGCGCGGGTTGATCAACCGGATCGGCAACTGCCGGTGGCGCGGTGTGTCGATGAAGTTGTCGCGCAACACGACCCGGCCGATGCCGGGATGCGGACCCAGGTAGGTGGTGGCATGGGGCCACGAGACCTTGGCCACCTGCCCGATCCGCGCGTTGACGTACTGCGCGAACTCGTTGAACTGGGGCAGCAGCGTGATGACGGCCCCCGCCGCCGCCGACCGCACGATGAACTGGGTGAACAGCCGCGCGTCACCGAGGTTGATGCTGACGTCGACGTCGTCGAACGGCATGTACACCGGATAGCGGTCCGCCGTCTCGCCGACCATCACCCCGGCCGAACCGATCGGCAGTTCGTAGTGGCGGTCGGTGACCGGGCTGATGCCGTGCAACGCCGCACGCTGTCCGCCGAACAGACACGAAAAGCCGCGCGGTGTGGTCGGATTCGCCAGGGTGGTCAACAGAACCGTCGCCGTCGGCGCCGCGCCTGGCCGAATACGCACGCGGGTGATGGTGTGGTCCGCGCGCGCCGACCACCACACGTCGGGACCCCCGGGCGCGCAGTACGCGGAGGTGAAGGTGCTGCGCCCCTTGATCGCCGACCACGTCTCGCGTTCGAAGCTGATCTCGGTCGCGCGATCGAGATCGTCGAAGCTGCGCATCGGCCTGGCGTCGATCCCGTTGCCCGCCAACTGGTCGGCGATGCGTGTCGTGGAGGCCACCAGATACCGCGCCAGTCCCGCGACGCCCGCCTCCCGGCGCTGCGACGACTTGCGGGTGTCTTCCGGGTCGGCCCGCAGCACGATCCACGTGCGCCGGTTCGCCGGAGCCGGGTACGGACCGACCACCTGCTCGTAAAGCGACACCAACGTCGCGGGCGCGGTCTTGCCCACCCGGTAGCCCGCCGACACCACGTCGGCCTCCAGGTCGGGGCAGTGCGCCGCGACCAGTTGCTCGACGAGGCGGGTGTGGACCACGTCGTCGGTGAAGGCCTCGCCGTTGACGATCACCGTCGGGGTGAAGGGTCGCGGCACCAATTCGATCGCCGAGACCAGGTAGTCGTCCTGCCACCGCACGGCGACGTGGTCACCCGGCAGCACCGTCGCCCCGACGGCGGGTTCGGAGGGTCGTTGCGGTTCCCTGCGGTGGCGCCTGCGCCAGGCGAACACCGCGGCCACCCAGCCGGTGGCCCGCCTTCCGCGGACGGTCAGCACCGATCCCAGCGCGATGAGCACGGCAAGCGTGATGCCGAGCCACAGCAGGTGCAGCCGGGCGAACAGCACGATGGCCGCCGGGATCAGCGCGGCCGCCCAGATGGCGTGACCGGTCGTGAAGCGCAGGCCCAAGACGCCGAGGAGCCGTTTCATCTGCGCCTCAGCGCCCGTCGTGCCAACGCGCCCAGCCCCAGCAGCGCCGCGAGGCCGGCGCCGGTGAGCACCACGGCCGTGATCGGGCCCCGGTCCGGGGGCGGGATGTAGGCAGGCGGCGGGATCTCCTTGACCGTGTACGGCGCGCGCACCGGGCCGGCGGGCACGTCCCAGGTCAGCGCCGCGACGGGGTCGATGACACCCGCACCGACGTAGTTGTCGACGCCGCCGCCGGGGTGCCGGGCCGTCGCGGTGATCCGGTTGATGATCTGCGCCGGGCTGAGCGCGGGGAAGCGTTGTTTGAGCAGGGCCGCAAGGCCGGAGGCGTAGGCCGCGGCGAACGACGTGCCGCTGATCGGGATCAGGCCGTCCTCGCCTTGCAGGGCGTTGACCGGGTTGCCGTCGTAGCCGAGCGCGACCATGTTCTCGGCGGGTGCCGCGGCGCCGACCCACGGTCCGGACATCGAGAAGTTGCTCGGCTGTCCGTTCTGGCCGATGCCGCCGACGGTGAGCACCAAAGGCGAGTACCACGCCGGGCTGACGATGGTCTGCACTTCCTGCCATCCGCGCGGGTCGGCGGGCACCGCAGCGTCCGGCGGCGGGTTCTGGCTACAGTCCTGGCCGGTGTTGCCCGCCGCGACCACGATGACCGCACCCTTGACGTTGACCGCGTAGTTGATCGCCGCGCCGAGGCCGGTCTCGTTGATCGGGCGGGTGACCTTGTAACAGGCCGCCTCGCTGATGTTGATGACCGCCGCGCCGAGGTTGGCCGCGTGCACGACGGCGCGGGCCAGGCTGCGTAGTGAGCCGGCGGTCTGCGTGGTGTTCGGGTCGTTGGGGTCCTGCCGGGCTCCGACCGGCTGGAACGCCTCCGACGTCTGGCGCAGCGACAGGATGCGGGCGTTGGGCGCGACGCCGACGAACCCGTCCGTGGGTGCCGGCCGGCCGGCGATGATCGACGCGGTCAGCGTGCCGTGGGCGTCGCAGTCGGACATGCCGTTGCCCGCCTGGTCGACGAAGTCACCGCCGGGTTCGGCGAGCACCCGCGCCGAACCCTGGACCCCGGTGTCGATCACCGCGACGGTCACGCCGGTACCGGTCGCGAACTTCTGCGCCTCGGCGAGCCGCAGATAGTCGTTGGCCCACGGTCGGTCGGCGAAGTTGGAGTTCGGGAACACCATCGGCGCCGAGCAGACTCGGCGCAGTTCCATCGGCTGGTCGGGTCCGGTCTGGTCCGGCGGAACGGCCGCGGGATCGATCGCCGGGGGCTCGATCGCCCCGGCGGGCGGAGCGCTGAACAGCGCCAGCAGCAGGGCCGCCAGCAGCACTGTGGCGCGCTGGAAGATGCGCTGCACGCGCTACGCACCTCCCCGGCGAACAGTGTGCTGCACGGGCCGCAGCAAACTCCGCGTCGGCCACTGGGCGGCGCGTATTGTCACGTCAAGCCGATCGGCCGAATGCACGCAGCCAATCTTAAGGGTCGGTCGGGGGCACCGATTCCGCTATTCCGTCACCACGGCCGAAGCTCGCCGGCTTCTCGCAGGTCATCCGTGTGGGCCGGGGGGTGGGTGCGCGGTGAGCTCCGATCGGGTCGATGGTCGCGCGCGGATGGCGCCACGGCCCGGTCAGGGCGGATGTCGAGGTGGATCACCGGCTTCGCGACCGATCACTTGTGCGGACCCGGTCCCCCGACCCCGACGCGGCCAGCGACGACGACCGGGCCGCGGTGCGACGGCCGGGACTCCGGGTGCGGGAGCCCCGGGCGCGGTGGCGGGCAACGTCGTGCGCTCTTGCTGCGCGGCGTGACGGCCGTGCGGTCAGTAGGGTCGCCGTCATGGCACGCAAGTACGCCACGGCCGACGTCGTCGACCGGCGCGGGCTGCTCGACTTCGTCCGGCCGCGACATCGCATGCTGCTCACGACCTTTCGTGCCGACGGCTCGCTGCAGAGCTCACCGGTGACCGGCGGCGTCGACGACGAGGGCCGCATCGTGATCGCGAGCTACCCGCAGCGGGCCAAGTCGGCCAACCTGCGCCGCGACGCGCGCGCCAGCGTCGTCGTCCTCTCCGACGAGTTCGACGGGCCGTACGTGCAGGTCGACGGCGACGCCGAGGTGATCGACCTGCCCGACGCCGTCGAACCCCTGGTCGACTACTTCCGGGCCGTCGCAGGCGAGCACCCCGACTGGGACGAGTACCGCCGGGCGATGGACGACCAGGGCAAGTGCCTGATCCGGATCACCCCACGCCGCTGGGGCCCCGTCGCGACGGGTGGATTTCCCGCGACGAGTCGGCAATAGCGGTGTCGAGCCCGTCGAGGTCCAGCGTCATGCTGCCGGCCGGGTCGGCCCGGAACTTCCCGCTGCCCGCGGCGTTGGCCAGCTCACCGGTGCCCGACGCGATCCGCACGTCCGCGCTGGCGACCCCGTCGCGGTAGAAGCCGTCGTGCAGCAGCACCAGGCTGCCGGTGCTGCCGCCGACAGTCCCCGCGATGTGCTCGATGCCGACGAACAGGGCGCTGCGGTCCGGTGCGTAGGCCAGCAGCCACTTCGTCGTCGAGGTGCCCTGGATGTCGCCCTCGTAGCGTTTGGCGACCAACGCCTCGGTCAGCTTGGTGGAATCATTGCCGTCCTCGAACGGCGTCTCGTCCCAGCTGCCGATCGAAAACGTCGCCTCGATATGTCTACTCATGAGGGACGGATACCCCATCGGCGCGGCTCTGTCCCGCTGTGATAGTCAAGTGCAGGACGGCCGCGTTGCGTCCGATAGCACGTCAAACTATAGTCTGGACACATGTCCAGAGGGTTCGGAGTTGTTGCGTGACACGATTTATCCAGCCCAAACGCCCTGGATGTGGCCGTCTCTGCGCATTGTCGTGAGCTGAGCATGCGCATCGCCTTGTTGTCGTACCGGAGCAAGACCCACTGCGGGGGTCAGGGTGTCTACGTCCGCTATCTCAGCCGCGGACTGGTTGAACTGGGTCATGACGTGGAGGTGTTCTCCGGTCAGCCCTACCCGGAGGGGCTCGATCCGCGGGTCCGGCTCACCGAGGTGCCCAGCCTGGACCTCTACCGCGAGCCGGATCCGTTCCGCATTCCGTGGCCCAGCGAGATCAAGAGCCGGATCGACCTGCTGGAGTTGCTGACCACCTGGACGGCCGGCTTCCCGGAGCCCAAGACGTTCAGCCTGCGCGCCGCCCGCATCATGGCCGCGCGCCGCGACGAGTTCGACGTGGTGCACGACAACCAGTGCCTGGGCACCGGCCTGCGCAAGATCGCCGATCTCGGGTTGCCGGTGGTGGCGACGGTGCACCACCCGATCACCCGGGACAAGGTGCTCGACGTCGCCGCGGCGAAGTGGTGGCGCAAGCCGCTGGTGCGCCGCTGGTACGGCTTCGCGGAGATGCAGAAGCAGGTCGCCTGCGACATCCCCGAACTCCTCACGGTCTCGTCGACCTCGGCTGCCGACATCTCGGAGGACTTCGGGGTCGCACCCGGTCAATTGCACGTCGTGCCGCTGGGGGTGGACACCGCGATGTTCAAGCCCGCCGAGCGCCGGGTGCGCAACCGCATCATCGCGATTGCCAGCGCCGACGTGCCGCTCAAGGGCGTCAGCCACCTGCTGCACGCGGTCGCGCGGCTGCGCGTCGAGCGCGACCTCGAACTGCAGCTGGTCGCCAGGCTCGAACCCAACGGCCCGACCGAGAAGCTCATCGCCGAGCTGGGCATCTCCGACATCGTGCACAGCTCGAGCGGCCTGACCGACGGCGAGCTGGCCGACCTGCTCGCCTCGGCCGAGGTCGCCTGCATCCCTTCGCTTTACGAGGGCTTCTCGCTGCCCGCCGTGGAGGCGATGGCCAGCGGCACCCCGATCGTGGCCAGCCGCGCGGGCGCGCTGCCCGAGGTGGTCGGCGCCGACGGTGAATGTGCCCGGCTGGTGCGGCCGGCCGACGTCGACGAGCTCACCACCGTGCTCGGTGAGCTTCTGGACTCGCCGCGGGAGCTGGCCCGCCTCGGCGCGAACGGCCGCAAGCGCGCACTCGAGGTCTTCAGCTGGCAGTCCGTCGCGGCGCAGACGGTCGCGGTCTACGAGCGGGCGCGGGATCGGGTCGGCGCATGCTGACCGTGGACTTCGACCGGCTCGGTGTGGGTACGGGCACGAAGGTCATCGACGTGGGATGTGGCGCGGGCCGGCACAGCTTCGAGGCGTACCGCCGCGGTGCCGACGTCATCGCGTTCGACCAGAACGCCGCCGACCTCAACGACGTCGACGAGATCCTCAGCGCGATGCGCGAACAGGGCGAGGTGCCGTTGTCGGCCAAGGCCGAGGTGGTCAAGGGCGACGCTCTCCATTTGCCCTATGCCGACGGCACTTTCGACTGCGTGATCGCTTCGGAGATCCTCGAGCACGTCCCGGCCGACGACGAGGTGATCGCCGAACTGGTGCGCGTGCTCAAGCCGGGCGGCGCGCTGGCGATCACCGTGCCGCGGTGGCTGCCCGAAAAGGTGTGCTGGGTGCTGTCCGACTCCTACCACGCCAACGAGGGTGGCCATGTGCGGATCTACCACGCCGACCGCCTGCGCGACAAAGTCCTGGCCCATGGGCTTCGGCTGACGCACACCCACCACGCGCACGCGCTGCACTCGCCGTACTGGTGGCTGAAATGCGCGGTGGGAACCGAGAACTCGGATTCGGTAGCGGTCAAGGCGTACCACCGACTGCTGGTGTGGGACATGATGAGCCGGCCCTGGCTGACCCGCACGGCCGAATCGATGCTCAACCCCGTGATCGGCAAGAGCGTCGCGTTGTACTTCTCCAAGCCGGTGGTCGTCGGTGCCGACTCCTGACCTGCCCGCCGTGCCCGGCGTCCTGACGCCCGACGAGTGCCGCCAGACCGCGAAGTCGATCTCCGCCACGCAGGAATCGTCCGGCGCCATCCCGTGGTTCGAGGGCGGCCACACCGATCCGTGGGACCACATCGAGAACGCGATGGCGCTGACTGCGGCCGGACTGCTGGAACCGGCGCGCGCGGCGTTCGAGTGGTCGCGCACCACGCAGCGGCCCGACGGCTCGTGGCCCATCCAGTTCCGCAACGGCGTCATCGAGGATGCCAACAGCGACAGCAACTTCTGCGCCTACATCGCCACCGGTGTGTGGCACCACGTGCTGATCACCGGCGACCGCCGGTTCGCCGCGACCATGTGGCCCGTCGTCACCAAGGCCGTCGACTTCGTGCTCGACATGCAGCTCGCCGGCGGTGAGATCGCCTGGGCCAGAAGCGCTTCAGGACTCGAGCCGGAGGCGCTGATGACGGGTTGCGCCAGCATATACCACAGCTTGCGCTGTGCGCTGGCGCTCGCGGACTACTTCGACGATCCCCAGCCCGAGTGGGAGGTCGCCGTGGGCAGGCTCGGCCACGCGATCGCCGACCACCCGGACGCCTTCGCGGTCAAGGACCGTTGGTCGATGGAGTGGTACTACCCGGTGCTCGGCGGTGCCGTCCACGGCGCGGCGGCCCATGAGCGCATCAACGAGCGGTGGGACGACTTCGTCGTGCCCGGCCTTGGCATCCGCTGTGTCGACGACCGGCCGTGGGTGACCGGCGCGGAGACCTGTGAACTGGTGATGGCACTCGATGCGATGGGCGAAACCGCCCGCGCCCGTGAGCAGTTCGCGGCCATGCACCATCTGCGTGAGCAGGACGGCTCCTACTGGACGGGCCTGGTGTTCGCCGACGGTAAGCGCTGGCCGGAGGAACGGACCACCTGGACCGGTGCGGCGATGATCCTGGCCGCCGACGCGCTGTCGCGCACGACGCACGCCAGCGGCATCTTCCGGGGTACCGAACTTCCCCGCGGGCTGGAAGGCGAGTACGACTGCGAATGCGCCACCAGCGACCGCTGACCGGCCGCTAGATCGGCTGCCCGACGGCGCCGCCGGTGCGCTCCAGCACCCGCATCGACCCGGTGGCCGACACCTCGCGGAAGTCGCCGGTGTCCAGCGCGCGGCGGTAGATGTGAAACGGCGCCTGCCCGCCCTCGTCCGGGTTGGGGAAGACGTCGTGGATGATCAGCGCGCCGCCGATTTCGACCCACTTCGCCCAGCCGTCGAAGTCGCGTTGCGCGGCCTCCTCGGTGTGACCGCCGTCGATGAACAACAGCCGCAACGGAGTTCGCCAACCACGGGCCACCACCGGCGATCGGCCGACGACAGCGACGACGTGATCGTCGAACCCCGCGGCGTCGAGTGTGCGCCGGGCGGTCGGCAGCGTGTCGAACAGTCCGGTGACGGCGTCGACCATCGACTCGTCGTGGTATTCCCAGCCTGCCTGATGTTCTTCGGAGCCGTGGTGGTGGTCGACGGTGTAAACCACGCCGCCGGTCTGCTGGGCGGCGGCGCCGAGCAGGACGGTGGACTTGCCGCAGTAGGTACCGATCTCGACGCCGATGCCGTCGGCGAGGTACTTCACCGCTGCGTCGAACAGGGCGCGGCCCTCGTCGGCGGGCATGAATCCGGTGACCTGCTCGGCCAGGGCGAAGAGTTCTTCGGTGGTGCTCATCGTGGTCCAACCTACTCGGCGGCCAACCGGCCGGTCGTTGCTGGTCCCGGGTCGTTGTAGTAGCGTCCGGACATGTGTCCGACGCGGCTCTGGAGTCGACTCGGCGCCGACTGACCGCCAAGCAGGCCGACACCGTCGATCGCCTGGGCAGGGCCGCGGTCGAACTCCTGCGCCGCGAGGGTTTCGCCGGGCTGACCGTGCGGCGGGTGGCCGCCGAGGCCGGGGTCGGCGCGGCCACCGCCTACACCTACTTCTCGTCGAAGGAACACCTTGTCGCGGAGGTGTTCTGGCGCAGACTGGCCGGATCGCCCGTCGCCGCCCATGAGTCACCCGACCCGGCCGTGCGGGTCATCGATGTGCTTCGCCACATCGCGCTGCTGGTTGCCGACGAGCCGGAGTTCGCAGGCGCGGTGACCACGGCGCTGCTGGGCCGCGACCCCGACGTAGAGGTGCTGCGGTTGCGGATCGGTCGGGACATCCGCGACCGGTTGGCCGCTGCGCTGGGCGCCGACGTCGACGCCGACGTGATCGACTCGCTCGAGATGCTGTACTCGGGTGCGCTGGTGCGGGCCGGGATGGGGTACGCGTCCTACCTCGAGATCGCGGAGCGACTGGAGAAGTCGGCGCGGCTGATCCTGGGGTGACGGACGCTAGCGCGGGCCGAGCATCGCCTTCGAGGCCGTCACCGCCGGCTCGATGACGCCGCGCACGTCGCGGCCGTCCTCGACGAACAGTGCGGTCAGCTCGCGCAACCCACCCAGCAGGATCAGCGCCAGCGGCCGGGTTACCGGCGGCAGCTGGGCCCGAGCGAAGCCAGGGCTGGCGCTGAGGTCGACCAGCATGTCGGTGAGGTTGTCCATCGCCAGCCGGTGCAGTGGCCGGGCGACGGCGCCGAGCGCGGGTGCCTCCCGGATCCAGGTCAGGGTGATCGCGGGCCGCGCCGCGATGTGGTCGACGTAGGCGGTGACGGCGTTGCGGATCTGCTCCTGCCAGTCCCCGTCGGGGTCGACCGCACCACGGATGTTGGCGATCAGGTTGTCGTTGTTGCGCCGCAACAGCTCGATCAGGCATTCCTCTTTGCTCGCGAACTGTTCGTAGAAGGTCCGCTTGGAGGTGCGGGCGTGCCGGACGATGTCGGCGACGGTGGTGTCGCGGTAGCCGCGTTCGTTGACGGACGCGGACAGGCCGTCGAGCAGCCGATCGCGGAACACCTCGTCGGCGTCGGCGGAGGCCGCGCCGCTGTTCAGCGCTGCTGTCATCTCGCCCCCTCCGAACCCTTGCGCCCAACTGGTACCAACCGGTACCGTACTACACACACTCACGGTACACCGTAGTACCAGGGAACTGGTTGGGAGCGTCATGAGCGATGGGGCCACGCGCGAAGCGCAGGGGACAACCGTCATCGAGGGGGCAGGACCGCCCGTGCGTCCGATCACGGTGCCGCCGCGGCCGCCGATCCCCAAGGCGCTGCTGGGCGTCTCGTTCTCCATCTCGCGCCGGTGGACGGTCGCGCAGATCGCACGTCGCTACGGCTCGGTGTTCACGTTGAACCTGCCGGTGTTCGGGCCCACCGTCGTCGCCGCGGACCCGCGGCTTGCCAAGCAGTTGTTCATGGCCAACACCGACGACGTCGGCAACATCCAGCCGAACCTGTCGCGGGTGCTGGGACCCGGATCGGTGTTCGCGCTCGACGGAGCAGAGCACCGCCGCAGGCGCCGTCTGCTGACACCGCCCTTCCACGGCAAGAGCATCAAGAACTACGAGACGATCTTCGAAGAGGAGACACTGCGCGAATCGGCGAACTGGCCGGAGGGCCAGGCGTTTCCGACGCTCGAACCGATGATGCGCATCACGCTCTATGCGATCCTGCGCGCGGTGTTCGGCGCCGACGGTGAGCAGCTCGACGAGCTGCGGCGCATCATCCCGCCGTGGGTGACGCTGGGTTCGCGGGTGGCGACGCTGCCGACTCCGTCGCGGACCTACGGCCGTTTCAGCCCGTGGGGCCGGCTGGCCGAATACCGCAGGCAGTACGACGCGGTCATCGACAAGCTGATCGACCGGGTCGCGGCCGATCCGAATTTCGAGAACCGCGACGACGTGCTGGCACTGTTGTTACGCAGCACCTACGAGGATGGAACCGCCATGTCCCGCGGGGACATCGGGGACGAGCTGCTGACCCTGCTGGCAGCGGGTCACGAAACGACGGCGTCGACCCTGGCGTGGGCGTTCGAACGGATCACGCGCCATCCGCAGGTGCTGGCCAAGCTGGTCGACGAGGTCGCCAGCGACGACAACGAGTACCGTCAGGCCACCATCCTCGAGGTCCAACGAGCGCGCACCGTCATCGACTTCGCGGGCAGGCACGTCTACTCACCGACGTTCGAGCTGGGCGAATGGGTTATCCCGCAGGGCTATTCGATCCTGGCCAGCATCTCGTTGATGCACGACCGAACCGAGGAGTTCCCTGACCCGGAGCGCTTCGACCCTCAGCGTTACCTCGGAACGCGGCCGCCGACGTTTGCGTTCATCCCGTTCGGCGGCGGTACCCGGCGCTGCGTCGGGGCGGCCTTCGCAGGAGTGGAGATGGACATCGTGCTGCGAACCGTGCTGCGCCACTTCGAGATCGGTACGACCTCGGCGCCCGCGGAGAAAGTGCATTCCCGCGGCGTCGCCTACACCCCCAAAGACGGCGGGCGCATGGTGGTCCACCGCCGCGAGACCCCATTGGGCTAGGAGGAATTGATGACCGACGCCGCAGTCACCCAGTCGGAGGCTCCGTCGACGTCCGGCAAGATGCCGCCGGCGGTGCCGTTGCCAAAACCCGTTCAGCTGATCCTGATGGCGGGCTTCCGCCGCCGGTTCCTGCAGACCGCGATGAAGCGGTACGGGCAGGTCTTCGCCATCAACGTGCCGTTCTTCGGGCGCAGCGTCGTGGTCGCCGACCCGGCGCTGCTGCGGCAGGTGTACCTGGCGAGCACCGATGACCTGATGAACGTGCAGCCGAACCTGAGCAGGATCTTCGGTCCGGGTTCGGTGTTCGCGCTCGACGGTGCCGAGCACCGCAAGCGGCGCAAGCTGCTCGCCCCGCCTTTCCACGGCCAGAGCATCAAGAACTACGAGAAGGTGATCGAGGAGGAGACCCTCCGCGAGATCGCCACCTGGCCGGAGGGCACCGAGTTCGCGACGCTCGAACCGATGAACAAAATCACGCTGAACGTCATCCTGCGCACCGTGTTCGGGGCCGACGGCGCCGAACTGGATTACCTGCGCGAGATCATTCCACCGTGGGCCAAGCTCGGTTCGCGGATGGCGACGCTGCCGGAGCCGCCGTTTCCCACCGGCCGCTTCAGCCCGTGGGGACGGCTGGCCGACTTCCGCCGCAACTTCGACCGCACGGTGTTCACGCTGATCGACAAGGCCCGGGCCGACCCCGGGCTCGACGAGCGCACCGACATCCTGGCGCTGCTGCTGCGCAGCACGTACGAGGACGGCACACCGATGTCACGTCAGGACGTCTCCGACGAGTTGCTCACGCTGCTCGGCGCCGGTCACGAGACCACCGCGTCGACGCTGGGCTGGGCGTTCGAACGGTTGCGCCGCCACCCCGAGGTGCTGGCCAGGCTGGTGGAGGAGAACGAGACCGACGGCAACGAATACCGTCGGGCGTTCATCTCCGAACTGCAGCGCAACCGGACGGTCATCGACTTCTCCGGCCGCCACGTCGCCGCGCCGCACTTCGACCTCGGGCAGTGGCGGATACCGCACGGCTACACCGTGATGGTGGCGCTGGCCAACATGCACGCCAACCCCGACGTATTCCCCGACCCGGAGCGCTTCGACCCGGACCGGTTCCTGGGCAAGCGCCCGCCGACCGCATGGGTGCCGTTCGGGGGCGGCACCCGTCGATGCATCGGGTCCGCCTTCGCCGAGGTCGAGATGGACGTCGTGCTGCGAACCGTGCTGAGCCACTTCGTGATCGAGACCGACAACGCCCCCGACGAGAAGGTGCACTTCCGCGGGATCGCGTTCACGCCGAAAGACGGCGGCCGCATCGTCGTGCACCGCCGCGCGGCGGCCGCCTAGCGTTCCGCGCCGAGACACGGTTTCTGACGGCTTTCGGCCGATTCTCGTCAGAAACCGTAGTCTCGTGGCCGCCGCGGAGCTACTGCGCGGCGGTCTCCCGCTTGGGCAGCTTCCAGCCCGGGCGAGGGAAGTGGCACGTGTAGCCGGCGGGGAAGCGCTCCAGGTAGTCCTGGTGTTCAGGCTCGGCTTCCCAGAAGTCGCCGGCCGGCGTCACCTCGGTGACGACCTTGCCCGGCCACAGACCCGAGGCGTCCACGTCGGCGATCGTGT
The DNA here is from genome assembly GCF_039871645.1 of Mycobacterium sp. B14F4. NCBI lineage: Bacteria > Bacillati > Actinomycetota > Actinomycetes > Mycobacteriales > Mycobacteriaceae > Mycobacterium > Mycobacterium sp. B14F4. Next base: position 302,634 of record NZ_JBDPMF010000005.1, read on the forward strand.
CGAGCGCGACGCGCCTCTGCTCGTCGTCGACGTAGAAGATCGCCGAGCGGTAGCTGGTTCCGACGTCGTTGCCCTGACGGTTCTTCGTCGTCGGGTCGTGGATCTGGAAGAAGAACTCCAGCAGTGCCCGGTAGTCGGTTTGCGCCGGGTCGTAGACGATCTCGATCGCCTCGGCGTGGCCCGGGTGGTTGCGGTAGGTGGCGTTGGCGTTCTCGCCGCCGGTGTAGCCGACGCGCGTGGACACCACGCCGGGCTGCTTGCGGATCAGATCCTGCATGCCCCAGAAGCAGCCACCCGCGAGGATCGCGGTCTGGTATTCGCTCATGCCTGTGCCTCCTGGTCGAACAGCGTCCTGTACTGACCGTAGCCCTCGGTCTCGAGGTCCCCGAGGTGGATGAACCTCAGCGAAGCGGAGTTGATGCAGTAGCGCAAGCCGCCTTCCGAACGGGGTCCGTCGGTGAATACGTGGCCGAGGTGGCTGTCGCCGTGCGCCGACCGCACTTCGGTGCGGATCATCAGGTGCGAGAAGTCGCGCTTCTCGACGACATTCGCCGGCTCGATGGGCCGGGTGAAGCTCGGCCAGCCGGTGCCGCTGTCGAACTTTTCCGTCGAGGCGAACAACGGCTCGCCGGACACCACGTCGACATAGATGCCGGGCTCGTGGTTGTCCCAGTACTCACCGGTGAACGGGCGCTCGGTGCCGTTCTTCTGCGTCACGTGGTACTGCTCCGGTGACAACGCGTTCACCGCAGCCGGATTCTTGTTGTATTGCTGCGTCATAGTGCCTGTATAACGGCGGGTGTAACGCCGCTGTTCCACGCGAAGATGACGAATGTGTGATGCGTGCGTTCATCGTCACCCTGGCCTGTGTCGGCGTCACCGGTTGGTCCGCGCCGGTGGCGGCGGCGGAGTCGGTGGTCCTGCCCGAGCGCCCCGGCCCGCCCGGCGTCGTCTTCACCGACAACCCCGCGATCGTCGACCCGCATCCCTTGGCGGCCGACTCGTTCAGCCGTGCTGCCGACGACCGGACGATCGCGATTAACTTCATCACCGGAACGCCGGCGTGCTACGGCGTGCACGCAGCCGTGCAGGAGACGGCGCAGACCGTGACCGTCGAACTGCGCGGCGGCACCGTGCCGGAGGCGGTGGGCGAGGCGTGCATCATGATCGCGGTCGCGGGCACGCTCGACGTGGCGCTGCAGAGCGCCCTTGGCGCCCGTCAGGTGGTGAGCGCGTACTGACCCTCGCCTGGCGCTCGACATGGCCAATGGAACGTGTTCTAGTTCTGGGTGTGACGGGTAGCACCTTCAGCCGCGACGAACTCGCCGCGGCATTCGAGAAGTTCGAGGCAACGGTGGACCGCGCCGCCCAGACCCGCGACTGGGATCCGTGGGTTGAGCAGTACACACCCGACGTCACCTACGTCGAGCACGCCGCGGGCACGATGCGTGGGCGCGAAGAGGTGCGCTCGTGGATCTGGAAGACGATGGAGACGTTTCCGGGTAGCTACATGACGTCGTTCCCGTCGCTGTGGACGGTGATCGACGAGCCGACCGGACGGGTGCTCTGCGAGCTCGACAACCCGATGCGCGACCCCGGCGACGGCACGATCATCAGTGCCACCAACATCTCGATCGTCACCTATGCCGGAGATGGGCTGTGGCGCCGTCAGGAGGACATCTACAACCCGCTGCGGTTCGTCAAGGCGACGGTGAAGTGGTGCCGCAAGGCCGCCGAACTCGGCACGCTGCCACCCGAGGCGGAGGCCTGGATGAAGCAGTTCGCGAAATGACCAAGCTCGTCATCGGGGCCAACGGGTTCCTCGGCTCGCACGTCACCCGGCTGCTGGTCGGCGACGGGCACGACGTGCGCGCGATGGTGCGACCGAACGCTAACACCATGGGCATCGAGGATCTGGATGTCGAGCGGTTACACGGGGACATCTGGGACGACGACACCCTGCGCGCGGCGATGTCCGGTGTCGAGGACGTCTACTACTGCGTGGTCGACGCCCGGGGGTGGTTGCGCGACCCCGCGCCGCTGTTCCGCACCAACGTCGAGGGCACCCGCAACGTGGTGGAGATCGCGAAGAATGCCGGCCTGCGGCGCTTCGTCTACACCAGCAGCTACGTCACCGTCGGCCGCCGCCGCGGTCACGTGGCCACCGAGGACGACGTCGTGTCCGAGCGCGGTCTCACGCCGTACGTGCGGTCGCGGGTGCAGGCCGAGAAACTGGTCCTGCAGTACGCCCGTGAGCAGGGCCTGCCCGCGGTGGCGATGTGCGTGTCGACCACCTACGGCAGCGGTGACTGGGGCCGCACGCCGCACGGGGCGATCATCGCCGGAGCGGTGTTCGGCAAGATCCCGTTCGTGATGGGCGGCATCGAACTCGAGGCGGTCGGTGTGGACGACGCGGCCCGTGCGATGATCCTGGCCGCCGAGCACGGCCGCATCGGCGAGCGATACCTGGTCTCGGAGAAGATGATCAGCAACGCCGAGGTGGTGACCATCGCCGCCGAGGCCGCCGGCATGCCGCCACCCAGCAGGACGATTCCGCTGTCGGTGGCCTACGCGATGGCAGGCGTCGGCAGCGTCAAGGCCAAGCTGCGCGGCACCGACGAGCGGCTGTCGCTCAACTCGCTGCGGCTGATGCGGGCGGAGGCGCCGGTGGACTGCACGAAGGCCCGCCGCGAATTGCACTGGGAGCCCAAGCCGGTCGAGGAGTCCATCCGCGAGGCGGCCCGGTTCTGGGCGGGTCTGCGCGACGCGAGGCGCAAGAGCAAAGCGGGCTAACCTCGATCGCGTGAACAACAGACTGCAGGTCGAGTTGTCCGGCGCGCCGCAGACGATGCTCGCGACCCTCTACGCCAAGGCGCTCGACGCCGACCTGCCCCGGCCCATTCTTGGTGACCGGTTCGCCCGCGACGTCGTCGACCGCATCGACTACGACTGGTCGAAGACGTCGATCACGGCGGCCAATTCGCCGTCGGTGACCACCCGCAGCGCGCACTTCGACACCTGGGCTCGACAGTTCCTGGCCGTGCATCCCGATGCGGTGGTGCTGCACCTCGGCTGCGGGCTCGACGCGCGGGTGTTCCGGATCGATCCCGGTCCCGGCGTCGAATGGTACGACGTCGACTATCCCGACGCCGCCGCCCTGCGCAGCCGGCTCTACCCGGCGCGGGATCACTACCGCGTCGTCGCCGCGTCCGTCACCGATCCGGCTTGGATGAGCGAAGTACTCACGGACCGGCCGGTTCTGATGATCGCCGAAGGCCTCACCATGTACCTGACCGAAGGCGACGGGATCGCACTGCTGCGCCGCATCGTCGAGGTGTTCCCTTCGGGGGAGCTGCACTTCGACGCGTTCAACCGGCTGGGTATCCGCTCGCAGTGGATGAACGCCGTTGTCCGGCGCGCGGGCGCGACGCTGTCCTGGGGGATCGACGGACCCGACGACATCGTCGACGCGGTGCCCGGAGTCCGGCTGCTCGCCTGGTCGTCGGCTTTCGACTCGCCGACGTTCGGTGACGTCGCCTGGTACTACCGGCTCATGGCGCGGGTGATGTCGGTGGCCCCCGCGCTGCGTTACATGGCGCAGTATCACCGCTACGCATTCTGAGTCAGTGACGAGACTGAAGTCACGCAGGCGATACGACTGGAATCTGTTGCACAACTTCAGTTTCGGCGCTGCGAAGCGCTAGACGGCCTTCAGTTCGGCGATCACCTCGGCGTAGAGCCGGGCCTTGATAGCTCCGAACACCGCGCCCGCCTTGCCTGCCAGCGCCTCACCGCGGGCGATCGCCGCGTCGAGCACGTCGCCCTCGCCTGCGGTCGCCGTCACGATCCCGGCCGCTCGCGCGTCCTCACCGCCGTACCGGCGGGCCGTCGTCATCGCCTCGTGCGCGGTGGCGATCGGCAGCCGGGATCGGATGAGCGCGTTCATCCCCGCGGTGAACGGGATACCGAGATCGACCTCCGGCAGGCAGAAGTATCCGCGGTCGCCGCGCATGACGATCTGGTCGTGCGCCAGGGCCAGCATCGCGCCCGCCGCGAACGCATGCCCCTGCAGGGCCGCGACGATGGGCGCCGGGAACGCCAGCACCCGCGCGAACAATGCGTGCACCTCGGCCAGGTTCGCCTCGGCGGCATCGGGGTTGGCGGCCATGAAGTCCAGGTCGAGCCCGTTGGAATAGAACTTGCCGACGCCGGTGGTCACGACGGCCCTGGGCCCGTCAGCGGCTTCCACTTCGTCGAGCGCGGCGTTGATCGCGGTCAACCGGTCGGGATGAAACCGGTTCTCGTCGTCACCGAGCGTCAGGACGAAAACCGCGCCGCGTCGGTCCATGGTCGCCGCCGAGGCGGCTGGTTGTTGCAGGTCGGCCATCAGGCGATTACACCACTCCGCGGTGCTGCCAGAATCGGTCGGTGCCCACGATCAACGGCGCCGTCTCACACTGGTTCGCCGGGCAGCCGCCGCTGCGACCCGGGCTGCCCGGCGACCGCGACGCCGACGTGTGCGTCGTCGGCGCCGGCTACACCGGGCTGTGGACCGCCTACTACCTCGCCAAGGCCGACCCGTCGCTGCGCATCGTGGTGCTCGAGGCGCGGTTCGCCGGCTTCGGCGCGTCGGGTCGCAACGGCGGCTGGCTGTCCGGGCTGGTGCCCGGCGACCGGCGCCGGATGGCGAAACTCCACGGCCGCGACCGCGTGCTGGCCTGGCAGCAGGCGCTCACCGACAGCGTCGACGAGGTCATCGACGTCGCGGACCGCGAGACCATCGACGCCGGCATCGTCAAGGGCGGGACTCTGCACATCGCCCGCAACCGTGCGCAGGCCGCGCGGCTGGCCACCGAGGTCGACGAGGAAAGGTCCTGGCAGGTCGACGGTATCGCGCCACTGACCAATCTCGAAGTGGCCGAACGCATCCGGCTCGACGGCGTGGCGGCGGCCTACCACAACCCACACTGCGCGCGAGTCCAGCCCGCCGGATTGGTTCGTGGCCTGGCCGACGCCGCCGAGCGGCTCGGGGTGACCATCTACGAGCAGACCCGGGTCACCGCGATCGGGCAGGGACGCGCGCGGACCCCGGCCGGGTCGGTCACCGCCCCCGTCGTGCTGTGCGCCACCGAAGGCTTCACCGCCGCGCTGCCCGGTCTTCGTCGACGCTGGCTGCCCATGAACAGCTCGATGATCGCGACCGACCCACTGCCCCAACACGTCTGGGACTCGATCGGCTGGCGCCGTCGCGAAACCCTCGGCGACACCGCGCACGGCTTCTTCTACGCACAACGCACAGTCGACGACCGCATCGCGATCGGCGGCCGCAGCGTGCCGTACCGGTACGGGTCGAGAACCGACCGCGACGGGGCCGTGCCGCAGCGCACCATCGCCCACCTCACCGCGGTGCTGCACTCGGTCCTGCCACAGGTTCGTGATGTGCCGATCGCGCACGGCTGGTGCGGGGTGCTCGCGGTGCCGCGGGACTGGGAGGCAATCGTGTCCTACGACAGGACAACGGGTTTGGGGTGGGCCGGCGGCTACGTCGGGCACGGCGTCACCGCCGCCAACCTGGCGGGGCGCACGCTGGCCGACCTGGTGCTCGACCGGCGCAGTCCGCTGACCGAGCTGCCGTGGGTCGGGCACCGGTCGCGCAACTGGGTGCCCGAGCCGCTGCGCTGGCTGGGTGTGCGGGGAATGTACCTGGCCTATAAGGCGGCAGACCGGCACGAGTCGCGCGGCCGCGCGACCACATCACCGATCGCGGTGCTGGCCGACAAGGTCGCCGGCCGACCGCACTAGACCCGATTGTCGGACTCCTCAGCGCGGCTCGTGCCTCGCCGCTTGATCGTCGTCCGACTGGACCTGATTGTCGGACTCCTCAGCGCGGCTCGTGCCTCGCCGCTTGATCGTCGTCCGACTGGACCTGATTGTCGGACTCCTCAACGCGGCTCGTGCCTCGCCGCTTGATCGTCGTCCGACTGGACCTGATTGTCGGACTCCTCAACGCGGCTCGTGCCTCGCCGCTTGATCGTCGTCCGACTAGACCCGACCCGCCTCGGCCTTCTCCTTCAGCCGCTCCAGCGTCCGGCGGATGTGTTCGGTGTTCGCCGCCGTGCGGTCCTTCACCCCGGTCGCCCAGCCCGCGGGCACCCGGAACCACCCGGGGCGCCGGTCCCATGTGCTCTCGGTGACGCGGCACGACCGGTCACCGGCCGCGGTGATGTCATAGCGCCAATGCGCGACGGGGATCACCGCGCTACGCACGTCGAAGGCGAAGGTGCGGCCGGGTTCGGCGGCGGTGACGGTGCACATCGTGCTCCACGTCCGCGACTTGTTGCGATTGTGACCCTTGAACACCGCACCGGGCCGGGCGGCGTCGCCCTTGCGCCACTCCATGGCGTCGGCCTCCTCGGCCAGCGACGCCAACGTGGGCAGGTCGGTGATCAGGCGGTACACCGTGTCGGGGTCGGCGTCGATGGTGATCTCCGCCTGCGCGGTGGCGGGTCCGGGTTCGCTCATGGGCCGATCGTAGGTCGGCGGCGGGGGAAGAATGGCGGGTCTGGACATGTTGCGCTTAACAGCACCCCCGGCGTCAGGAGAACGAGATGGCCAACCGCCCAGTACTCGAGCCCACCGCGGCGCATCCCATCACCGTCGAGCCGACGGGCCGACGCGTCACCGTCCGCGTGCACGGTGAAGTCGTCGCCGAGACCGACAACGCGTTGACCCTGCAGGAATCCACGTACCCGGCCGTGCAGTACATCCCGCGCGCCGACGTGGTGACTGAGCGGCTGCGACCGAGCGGCACGGCGACGTACTGCCCGTACAAGGGCGACGCCACCTACTACCACGTCGCCACCGCCGCGGGTCAGACCGTCGAAGACGTGATCTGGAGCTACGAGACGCCGTATCCCGCGGTCGGCGGGATCGCCGGCCACGTCGCGTTCTATCCCGATAAGGCGGACATCACCGTCGCCTAGCCTGAAGCGGTGAGCGTCTCGGTCAGCGTCGTCTTCGACGGACCCGTCAGCCCGGGACTGACCTTGTCGCCGCTGCGGCGCGGCCGCCGCGATCCGTGCTACCACGACGCACCCGACGGCGCGATCTGGCGTACCAGCCTGATGCGCAGCGGACCGGTCACCGCGCGCATCACCAAGTCCGCCCCCGACACCGTCGAGTGCGAGGCGTGGGGAAGCGGCGCAACGGAATTCGTCGAGACGTTGCCCGCGCAGGTCGGCGCCTTCGACGACAGCACGGGCTTCGAGCCCGACGAGCCGACGATCGCGACCGCGCACCGGCGCGTGCGGCATCTGCGGCTGGGCCGGACCGACCGCGTGCTCGAGGCGCTCATCCCCGCCGTGCTCGAACAGCGGGTGTACGGCAAGGACGCCCGGCGCGCGTGGTATCTGCTCGTCACCAAATACGGTGCGCCCGCGCCCGGTCCGGCGCCCGCGCACATGCGCGTCCCACCGCCGGGCGAGGTGTGGCGGCGCATCCCGTCGTGGGAGTTTCACCTGGCCAACGTCGACCCCGGCCGGGCCCGCACGGTGGTGATCTGCGCCCAGCGCGCGGAGTCCCTGGAGCGGCTCGGCGCACGCTCGCCCGCGGCCGCCCGCGCGGCGATGATGTCGCTGCCGGGGGTGGGCGAGTGGACCGCCGCGGAAACTGCACAGCGGGCGTGGGGCGACGCCGACGCGCTGTCGGTCGGCGACTATCACCTGGCGAAGATGGTCGGCTGGAGTCTGCTCGGACATCCGATCGACGATCCGGCGATGGTGGAACTTCTCGAACCGCTGCGGCCACACCGGCACCGCGCGGTGCGCCTGCTCGAAGTCAGTGGGCTCGCCGTGCTGCCCCGGTTCGGTGCGCGCCAGGCGATACCCGATCTTTCCGATTTGTGACGTGCGCCGACCGGCGGTTATCTCCCGGAGCCAGCGGGTAGTCGGACGGGCGACACCGATTTGTGTGCAAAGGAGCTTTTGATGTCTGAGTTCACCGTTCCGGGCATGACCGACAAAGACGCCGCCCAAGTCGCCGAGATCCTGCAGAAGCAGTTGAGCCGGTACAACGACCTGCACCTGACCCTCAAGCACGTGCACTGGAACGTGGTCGGCCCGAACTTCATCGGCGTGCACGAGATGATCGATCCGCAGGTGGAACTCGTGCGCGGCTACGCCGACGAGGTCGCCGAGCGCATCGCCACCCTCGGCTTCTCGCCCAAGGGCACGCCCGGCGCCATCCAGTCGGACCGGACCTGGGACGACTACTCGCTCGAGCGCGACACCGTGCAGGCGCACCTGGCGGCGCTGGACCTGGTCTATGACGGGGTGGTCGCCGACACCCGCAAGAACATCGAGGAGACCGAGGAGCCGGATCCGGTGACGCAGGACATGCTCATCGGGCATGCCGCCGAGCTGGAGAAGTTCCAGTGGTTCGTGCGCGCGCACCTGGAGAACTCCGGCGGCCAACTGGCCAGCAAGGGCGCCAAGACGGAGAAGGGCGCCGCCGACAAGGCGCGGTAGCTACACCGGTACTCCCTGCTGCTCGCCGACTGCGCGGTCGTCGACCGGATTGCACCGGCCGACGATCAGCGGATCGGTCTTGGTGAACGGGAAGTCCGGGAGATCGTCGACGTGCACGTCGAACGTCGCGGCGAGCACCTCACGGGAGTACGCGCTGGTCGACGCCCGGTAGCCGATGTCGCCCGGCATGGGTTGGTCGAAGAAGATCGCGAAGTGGATGTCGGGCGCGTCGACGACCTCGATGTGGTGCGGGTAGGCGCGCGGGATGAAGTAGACGTCGCCCTCGTTGAGGTAGTACGTCTCCAGTGAGCCGTCCGGATCCATCACCGTCATTCGGCCGCGGCCCTTGTGCACGTAGCCCATCTCGGCGGTGATGGGGTGCCAGTGGGGTTCGCGCATCCCGTCCTCGCGGATGCGCAGCGAGTACATCGACAGGTCCTTGAGCGCCGGCCAGTACTGCGCACGCGCCAGTCGCGCCGACCCGACCGCGATTCCGATCGCCGGGCTCTGCGCTTCGATGGCGAACTTATGCGGATCGTCGAAGCGGGCCGTCGACGCGACATCGGGCGGCCCGGCCCGGCGCGCGAGCTTGCGGTCCGTGGTGTCCCGGCGGATCCCGGCGAAATCGGACGCGGGCAGATCGTAGGTGTTGCCGAGCACCGCGTCGGTCATCGCGCCGAAAGACGCTGCCAGCCCGAAGTCCTCGGGTCGCTCGCTGCGAAACGCGAGGACGAACTCGGCCGGTTCCTCGCCGATGTTCTCGATGTGGTGCAGGGAACCGGAGTCGATGTGGAACATCTCGCCGGCACTGACGGTGAAGCTGGAGAACTTGCTGTAGCTGTCGAGCACCGACACCAGCGAGGTGCCCGAGATGCAGTAGGTGAGCTCGTTGCAGTTGGCGTGCCAGTGCGGCGTGCGCATCGCGCCGGGGTTGATGACGATTCGCTTGATCGACAGCCCGGACAGGATGGGCAGGCTGTCGGCGGTCACCCGCGTGATCGAACCGAGGTCGTTCTGCTCGACGACCTCGCCGTCGGTCAACGAGGTGGCGTGGCGGCTCTGAGTGGACTTCATGGCCGAAGCATGCGCCCCGGGCGGGACCGACGCGCGGATATCGGGCGCATCAACGACGAAGGGCCAGAGCCGTCAACAAGGTCCCGCGATGGCGACCACCCAAAGGTGTGCGGGAAAGCTCGGTTCAGCGGTAGGCGGTCAGTCGCGCGAGGATGGCCACTTCGCCGCCGGGGCCGCCAGCCTGGGCCTCCGCGACACCGGTGCTGCGGCCCACCCGCAGAGCCGTGCCGACATAACGGGATTCGGCCCCGCTGTGGAACGGCCGCAGAAAGTTGACGCGCAGGGACGACGTCTGCAGCGGCCGATCGGACCGGCCGGCGTTGACCGCGGCCGACGCCACGAGTTCGAGCGCCATTGCCGACACGCCGCCGTGCACGATGCCGATGAGGTTGTTCAGCACCGGGTCCTCGTCCTGCAGCAGGACGGCGGCCGAACCACCGCTCTCCGCGACGCGCACCGCCATCCGGTCGGTGAGCGTTCCCGGCGGCATGGGCCCGGTCGGTCCGTCCGGAAACGGCGCGAGGTGACCGGGGGCGCGAATGTAGAACGAGCGCACCGTCGCGGTGGCCAGCAGCGAGTCGCGATGCCGAAGTTCGCACAGGGCCAGCGCGACGTCACTCTTCCGGCCGAAGGGCCGGGCCGTCGCGAGTACCGGCACGTCGGGTGCGGTCGCGATGACATCGGCGGCGCCCGGATCGAGTTCGAGTGACAACTCGCTGGACACCGTCCACTCGTCGGCCTCGCGGCGATGGTGGTTGACCAGGCCGCCGACGTGGTCGACGAGCATCGCGAGGGGGGCGATGGTCGCTGCGCCGGTCAGCGGGTTGGTCATCTCGCCGGCGGGGATGGTCGCCACGCACCCGTGCGGCCCGTCGTCGGACGTGACGATGCCGAACCGGCCGAGTGGGGTGTTCAGCGGATGCGACATCGCCCTACAGCGTGACGGCCGAACGGCAGCCCTATACCCCGCGGGGGTAGACGTTGCCGAAGGCCCGGCGTCAGCTCTGACCGTCGGCTCGGGGCCCACGCTTCGGCGCTCCGCGATTTTCGATGGACTCCTCGTCGGGCATCCGCTCGCGAAGGCTGTCGTAGATCGGCGGCGATCCCACTGCGTACGCGGCGAGCACGGCGGCGGCCGTGGCCGCCATCATCGGCACGAGCACCTCGGTCGTGGCAGTCATCTCGGTGACGAGAACCATCGCCGTCACCGGTGCGCGCACGGTGGCCCCGAAGAACGCCGCCATCCCGACGAGCGCCATCGGAACCGCCAACTGAGTGGCGTCTTCGGGCCAGACGGCGTCGAAGGCTCCGACGAACAGCAGTCCCCACAGCGCCCCGACGGCCAGCAGCGGGGCGAACAGCCCGCCCGGCACGGCGGCCGAGTACGACAGCGGGCCGGCGATGAACCGAACCGCAAGGAATCCGAGGACGACGGTGAGGACGATGCTCTGCCCGCCCAGGATGCGTTGCGTCAGCGGGTCCCCACCGCCGACCGCGAGCGGGTACACGAACATCGCGGCCCCGATGACGGCGCCGATGATCGCGGCCTTCGCCGCGGGAGGGATCCGGCTGATCGCCGCCACGTGGTCGAGGAACCACAACACCAGCCCGTTGTAGGCCGCACCCAGGCATCCGGTCAGCAGTCCGAAGACGACGAACAGAGGCAGCCACGCCAGCGCCGGGGCGCCGATGGGTTCGACGTCGAAGTCGGCGTGGTTCCCGAGAATCAGCCGTGCGCAGGCCACCCCGGTGGCAGCGGCGAGAAGTGTCGCGAGGACGGTCTTCACCCGGAACGACTTCGTGACCTCCTCGAGGGTGAAGAGGGTGCCACCGATCGGCGCGTTGAACGCCACCGCCAGGCCGGCGCCGCCCAACGCCGTCTGCATCATCCTGACCTCGGGGTCGGGCAACCGGGCCCGCCGGGCGGCTTCGGCACCGATCGCCGCGCCCATGTGCACCGTCGGACCCTCGCGGCCCAACACCAGCCCGGATCCGATGCTGAGCAAGCCACCGACGAACTTCGCCGGGAGCAGTCGGATGAGAGGTGGCCGGGCCTCCTGCAGGAAAACCGCCTCGACATGCTGGATACCGCTGCCTGCGGCCAGCGGCTCCCATCGCACGATCAGCGAGGCGAGGGTCGCGCCGCCGGCGGCGGCGGCCATCGGAACCAGCCAGCCGGGCCCCGGTAGATCGTGCGCCCAGTCGACGAAGTCGAGACGCAGATCGTCCGCGGTCTGCAGGCACCAGCGGAACGCGCCGCCGATGAACCCGATGAGCACACCGGCCGCGATCGCCGTGAGGCAGATGTGCAGCGAACCCCGCATCGAATCGTCGGGTTGCTCGGGAACCGCCGGCGGCGACGTCATCGTCTGGCGGCGGCCGACCTGTGTGGACGGCGGTCCTCGATGCCGGGAGGGTGCACGGGCAAGCGTTCTCCTTCACTGCCAGACCGGGGTCCCAGTCTCGCAGATCGGCCGCTCGGACATCGGAGTAGCTTTGGAAGAGTTATCCAGTCGAGGCCGGCTAACAGCCCGAGGTGTCGTCTTAGCAAATAGCGAGAAGCGAATGGCAGCAAGTGTGACGTGTCACGCACTCGACTCGGCCGGCTGCGAGCAGGCCGAATCGCCGACGCCGTTAGGAGTATTGCCAGCTGGCAGGGCCCATAGCGCGTCTACGCCCGGCCGGCCGGGGCGGGTCTAGTTAGGTTCCACTAAGTTGGCATGTCACCCGGTGTTTGTCATATCGTTTTCTCCACTTGAGGCGAGTGGAAAAAGGCCGGCGTTCGATGCTGCACAAAGGCACCTCTGCATGGCCGGGCCGGCGCACTGCCGCTGTCGGCGGCCGGCAGGCGAAAGCCTCCCAAGACGTGCGGGAAAAGGGTAGGTGGGAATGACGCCCCAGATTCAAGGGCTGTCTTGCTCCTCGCGTGCGCAGGGGCTGTACAACCCCGCGTTCGAGCACGACGCGTGCGGCGTGGCCATGGTGGCCGACATGCACGGCCGTCGCAGCCGCGACATCGTGGACAAGGCCATCACCGCCCTGGTCAACCTCGAACACCGCGGCGCCCAGGGCGCCGAACCGAACACCGGCGACGGTGCGGGCATCCTGCTCCAGGTCCCCGACGAGTTCCTGCGCGCCGTGGTCGACTTCGACCTGCCCGAACCGGGCAGCTACGCCACCGGCATCGCGTTCCTGCCGCAGTCGTCCAAGGACGCGGCCACCGCGTGCGAGGCCGTCGAGAAGATCGCCGAGGCCGAGGGGCTGGAGGTGCTGGGCTGGCGCGAGGTGCCCACCGACGAGTCGTCGCTCGGAGCGCTGGCCCGCGATGCCATGCCGACCTTCCGCCAGGTGTTCCTCGCCGGCGCCTCCGGCATGGATCTCGAGCGCCGCGCCTACGTGGTGCGTAAGCGCGCCGAGCACGAGCTCGGCACCAAGGGTCCCGGCCAGGACGGCCCCGGCCGCGAAACCGTCTACTTCCCAAGCCTTTCCGGCCAGACCTTCGTCTACAAGGGCATGCTGACCACGCCCCAGCTCAAGGCGTTCTACCTCGACCTGCAGGATGACCGGCTGACCAGTGCGTTGGGCATCGTGCACTCCCGGTTCTCGACCAACACGTTCCCGTCGTGGCCGCTGGCCCACCCGTTCCGGCGCATCGCCCACAACGGCGAGATCAACACCGTCACCGGCAACGAGAACTGGATGCGGGCGCGGGAAGCACTGATCAACACCGACGTCTTCGGCGGTCAGGATCTGGACAAGATCACCCCGGTCTGCACGCCGGGCGCCTCGGACACCGCCCGGTTCGACGAGGTGCTCGAACTGCTGCACCTCGGCGGGCGCAGCCTGCCGCACGCCGTGCTGATGATGATCCCCGAGGCCTGGGAGCGCAACGAGTCGATGGACCCGGCGCGGCGGGCGTTCTACCAGTACCACGCGTCGCTGATGGAGCCGTGGGACGGTCCGGCGTCGATGACGTTCACCGACGGCACCGTGATCGGCGCGGTGCTCGATCGCAACGGCCTTCGCCCGTCGCGGATCTGGGTGACCGAGGACGGTCTGGTCGTGATGGCGTCGGAGGCCGGCGTGCTCGATCTCGACCCCTCGACCGTCGTGAAGAGGATGCGGCTGCAACCCGGCCGCATGTTCCTGGTCGACACCTCGAAGGGCCGCATCGTCGAGGACGAGGAGATCAAGGCCGAGCTCGCCGCCGAGCACCCGTATCAGGAGTGGCTCGACGCCGGCCTGTTCCACCTCGACGAGCTGCCGCCCGGCGACTACGTGCGGATGCCGCACCACCGGGTGGTGTTGCGCCAGCAGATCTTCGGCTACACCTACGAGGAGCTCAACCTGCTGGTGGCCCCGATGGCGCGCACCGGTGCCGAGGCACTCGGCTCGATGGGCACCGACACTCCGATCGCAGTGCTCTCGGCGCGGCCGCGGATGCTCTACGACTACTTCCAGCAGCTGTTCGCCCAGGTGACCAACCCGCCGCTGGACGCCATCCGCGAAGAGGTGGTGACCAGCCTGCAGGGCACCGTCGGCCCCGAGGGCGACCTGCTCAACCCGACGCCCGAGTCGTGCCGGCAGATCACGCTCTCGAACCCGATCCTGCGCAACGCCGAGCTGTCGAAGCTCATCTGCGTCGACCCCGACCACGAGATCCGCGGGCACAAGCACGAAATGCGCGCGGCGGTGATCCGCTGCCTGTATCCGGTCAACCGGGGCGGGCAGGGCCTGCGGGAAGCGCTCGACAACGTGCGGGCCAAGGTGTCGACGGCGATCCGCGACGGCGCGCGCATCATCGTGCTGTCCGACCGCGAGTCCAACGAGCAGATGGCGCCGATTCCGTCGCTGTTGTCGGTCGCCGCGGTGCATCACCACCTGGTCCGCGAACGCACCCGCACCAAGGTCGGGCTGGTCGTCGAAGCCGGTGACGCCCGCGAGGTGCACCACATGGCCTGCCTCGTCGGTTTCGGCGTGGCCGCGATCAACCCCTACATGGCGTTCGAGTCGATCGAGGACATGGTCGACCGTGGCGTGATCACCGGCATCAGCAGCGATGCGGCCAAGGCCAACTACGTCAAGGCGGCAGGCAAGGGCGTGCTGAAGGTGATGTCCAAGATGGGCATCTCGACGCTGGCGTCCTACACCGGCGCGCAGCTGTTCCAGGCCATCGGCATCAGCCAGCATGTGCTCGACGAGTATTTCACCGGGCTGACCTGTCCCGTCGGCGGCATCGAACTCGACGACATCGCCGACGACGTCGCCGCCCGGCACTCTCTGGCTTACCTGGACCGCCCCGACGAGTGGGCGCACCGTGAGCTCGAGGTGGGCGGCGAGTACCAGTGGCGCCGCGAGGGCGAATACCACCTGTTCAACCCGGACACGGTGTTCAAGCTGCAGCACTCCACCCGCACCGGCCAGTACGAGGTCTTCAAGGAGTACACCCAGCTCGTCGACGACCAGAGCGAGCGGATGGCCTCGCTGCGCGGCCTGCTGAAGTTCCGTGACGGCGTGCGTCCGCCCGTTCCGCTCGAGGAGGTGGAGCCGGCCAGCGAGATCGTCAAGCGGTTCTCCACCGGCGCGATGAGCTACGGCTCCATCTCGGCCGAGGCACACGAGACCCTGGCCATCGCGATGAACCGCCTTGGCGGACGGTCGAACTCGGGTGAGGGCGGCGAAGCCGTCAAGCGCTTCGAGCGCGACGACAACGGCGACTGGCGGCGCAGCGCCATCAAGCAGGTGGCCTCCGGCCGCTTCGGGGTGACCAGCCACTACCTGTCCAACTGCACCGACATCCAGATCAAGATGGCCCAGGGGGCGAAACCCGGTGAGGGTGGCCAACTCCCGGGGGCCAAGGTCTATCCGTGGGTGGCCGAGGTGCGACACTCGACCCCGGGTGTCGGCCTGATCTCCCCGCCGCCGCACCACGACATCTACTCGATCGAGGATCTCGCGCAGCTGATCCACGACCTGAAGAACTCCAACCCGCAGGCCCGGGTGCACGTCAAGCTGGTCTCCGAGAACGGAGTGGGCACCGTGGCCGCGGGTGTGTCGAAGGCACACGCCGACGTGGTACTGATCTCCGGGCACGACGGCGGCACCGGCGCCACCCCGCTGACCTCGATGAAGCACGCCGGGGCACCGTGGGAGCTCGGGCTGGCCGAGACGCAGCAGACGTTGCTGCTCAACGGACTTCGCGACCGGATCGTGGTGCAGGTCGACGGTCAGCTCAAGACCGGACGCGACGTCGTCATCGCCGCGTTGCTCGGCGCGGAGGAGTTCGGCTTCGCCACCGCGCCGCTCGTGGTGTCGGGCTGCATCATGATGCGGGTCTGCCACCTCGACACCTGCCCCGTCGGCGTGGCGACGCAGAACCCGGTGCTGCGGGAGCGCTTCAACGGCAAGCCGGAATTCGTCGAGAACTTCTTCATGTTCATTGCCGAAGAAGTGCGGGAAATGATGGCGCAGTTGGGCTTCCGCACCGTCAACGAGATGGTCGGCCAGGTCGGCTCGCTGGACACCACCAAGGCGGCCGAGCACTGGAAGGCTTACAAGCTCGACCTGACGCCCGTGCTGTACGAGCCCGAGTCGGCGTTCATGAACCAGGACCTGTACTGCAGTTCGCGTCAGGACCACGGTCTGGACAAGGCGCTCGACCAGCAGCTGATCGTGATGTGCCGCGAAGCCCTGGATTCCGGTTCACCCGTGCGGTTCTCCACGACCATCGCGAACGTGAACCGCACGGTGGGCACCATGCTCGGCCACGAGGTCACCAAGGCCTATGGCGGACAGGGGCTCCCCGACGGGACCATCGACATCACGTTCGACGGCTCGGCGGGCAACAGCTTCGGTGCCTTCCTTCCCCACGGCATCACGCTGCGGGTGTACGGCGATGCCAACGACTACGTCGGCAAGGGCCTGTCGGGCGGCCGCATCGTGGTGCGCCCGTCGGACAACGCACCGGTCGACTACGTCGCCGAGGACAACATCATCGCGGGCAACGTGATCCTGTTCGGCGCGACCAGCGGCCAGGCGTTCATCCGCGGTCAGGTCGGGGAGCGGTTCGCGGTGCGCAACTCGGGCGCGCACGCGGTCGTCGAGGGTGTGGGCGACCACGGCTGTGAGTACATGACCGGCGGCAAGATCGCGATCCTCGGACCGACGGGCCGCAACTTCGCCGCCGGGATGTCCGGCGGGATCGCCTACGTCTACGACCCGAACGGCGAACTGCCTGCCAATCTCAACGCCGAGATGGTGGACCTCGAAGACCTCGACGACGAGGACAGTGAGGACGTGGCATGGCTGCACGACATGATCCGTGCCCATGTCGACGCCACGGATTCCGCTGTCGGACAGCGCATTTTGAACGACTGGAAGACGAATTTGAAGCACTTCACCAAGGTGATGCCCCGCGATTACAAGCGGGTGCTCGAAGCGATCGCCGAGGCCGAACGCACGGGCCAGGACGTCGATGAAGCGATCATGGCGGCCGCCAGTGGCTGATCCGCGCGGCTTCCTCAAGTTCACACATCGCGAGACCCCGCAGCGGCGGCCCGTCCCGCTGCGCCTGCGCGACTGGAAAGAGGTCTACGAGGACTTCCCGGTCGAGACCTTGCGCGAGCAGGCGACCCGCTGCATGGACTGCGGTATCCCGTTCTGCCACAACGGCTGTCCGCTGGGCAATCTGATCCCCGAGTGGAACGACCTGGTGCGCGCCGACCGTTGGCGCGACGCCATCGAGCGCCTGCACGCCACGAACAACTTCCCGGAGTTCACCGGGCGACTGTGCCCCGCGCCGTGTGAGGGCTCGTGCGTGCTCGGCATCAACCAGGATCCGGTCACGATCAAGCAGATCGAGGTCGAGATCATCGACCGGGCCTTCGACGAGGGCTGGGTGGTGCCGCTGCCGCCGGATGTCAAGACCGGCAAGAAGGTCGCCGTGGTCGGCTCCGGGCCCGCCGGGCTGGCCGCGGCCCAGCAACTCACCAGGGCCGGGCACGAGGTCACGGTGTTCGAGCGCGACGACCGCATCGGTGGCCTGCTGCGCTACGGCATCCCCGAGTTCAAGATGGAGAAGCGCCACATCGACCGTCGTCTCGAGCAGATGGCGGCCGAGGGCACCGAGTTCCGCGCGAGTGTCAACGTCGGGGTCGACATCACCGCCCAGCAGCTGCGGGCCGAGTTCGACGCGGTGGTGCTCGCCGGCGGCGCGACCGAGGCGCGCGACCTGCCGATTCCGGGCCGCGACCTGGACGGCATCCACCAGGCGATGGAATACCTGCCGTGGGCCAACCGCGTGCAGTTCGGCGATCCCGTGACCGACGCCGAGGGCCTGCCGCCGATCCATGCCAAGGGCAAGAAGGTCATCATCATCGGCGGCGGCGACACCGGCGCCGACTGCCTCGGCACGGTACACCGCCAAGGCTGCGAGAGCGTGCACCAGTTCGAGATCATGCCGCGGCCGCCCGAGACGCGCGCGGACTCGACGCCGTGGCCGGTCTATCCGCTGATGTTCCGGGTGTCCTCGGCACACGAGGAAGGCGGCGAGCGCGTCTACTCGGTCAACACCGAGGAGTTCATCGGCCAAGACGGCCGGGTCACCGGTCTGCGCGGTCACGAGGTCAAGATGAACGCGGGCAAGTTCGAGAAGGTCGAGGGCACCGAGTTCGAGATGGACGCCGACCTGGTACTGCTGGCGATGGGGTTCACCGGACCCGAACGCGAAGGCCTGCTCACCGATCTCGGCGTCGAGATCAACGAGCGGGGCAACGTCGCGCGCAACGCCGAGTTCGCCTCTTCGGTGCCCGGCGTCTTCGTGGCCGGCGACACGGGTCGCGGGCAGTCGCTGATCGTCTGGGCGATCGCCGAGGGCCGCGCCGCCGCCGCCGGCGTCGACCGCTACCTGATGGGCCATTCCGCCCTTCCTGCGCCGATCAAACCGACCGCCGTCCCGCAGCGATGAGCGCTCGCGCGAAGAGCATCCAGCGGCGATGAGCGCTCGCGCGAAGAGCGTCGAGAAGCGTTAGTTGCGTCGGCAACGTTAAGTTGCCGCCCTCAACGGCGTGTCTACGTCACCGGGCAACCGGCGGACACGAGACTGGCGCCGATGATCGGCCGCTACCGAAGCTCGGCCGCCGGGGTCGAATTGAACCGGCGGCACTTCATCGCGGCCCTATCCGCCGTCACGCTGGGCGCCGTCGGGGTGACGCGCTGCAGCACCAGCGGTCAGCCCCAGGTGGCAGGTGTGGCCGCCGAGGCGCCGAAACCGCCGTCGGGCACCGCGGCCGGGCTGCTGCCGCCACCGCCGGAATCGGCTCGAATCCCCGTGCCCCCCGGCGTGCTGAGCAGCCTGCCGGGCGGGGGTGACCTGCTGGCGCTGACCGTCGACGATGGCGTGAGCAGCGACGTCGTGCGGGCCTACACCCAGTTCGCCAAGGACACCGGCATCCGCCTGACGTACTTCGTCAACGGGGTCTACGGGTCGTGGACCGACCACGTCGACCTGCTGCGCCCGCTGGTCGACGACGGCCGGATCCAGTTGGCCAACCACACCTGGACCCACCCCAACCTGACCGAGCTGCCGTTGGTCGACGTCGCCGAGCAGTTCCGGCGCAATCACGAGTTCCTGTGGAACACCTACGGCGTCGACCCGCGGCCGTACTTCCGGCCGCCGTACGGGGCGCACAACGCCCACGTCGACAAGGTGGCAAGCGAGCTGGGCTACACCGTCAACACACTGTGGTCGGGGACACTGGAGGATCACGTGTTGATCCCGGCGGCCGATGTCGTCCGGATGGCCGATCGCTATTTCCACCCGCAGACCATCGTGATCGGCCACCTCAACCACCTGCCGGTCACCGAGGTGTACGGGCAGTTGGTGGACATCATCCGGGCGCGCCGACTACGCACAGTGACCCTCGACGACGTGTTTCACAGGCCCTCAACCTGAGTCCCATCTGTCACAGTAGTAACAGTTAAAACTCTGGAAACAATTTCGGCGTGCCTACGTTAGTTTGCCCAAAGCTGGGTATCTAATGACTACCTAAGGACGCTGCGGTAAGGTTAGCCCCCGGTCAGCAATCGGTATCGACGCAGGAGTAAGTACCGTGTACCTCAACCCGCTATCACGTTCACGGGTGAGTCGAATCGCCTGGTCACTGTTCCGACACCCTCTGAAGAGCCGCGAGTTTCCCGCCAAGGCGGAGCGGCTGATCACTCCGGACGAGCTTCGGCTGTTCGGGGTGTAGCGAACTCCCGGCCGCCCATGAGCGGCGCGCGAACGGCGAGCGACGCTGTGTTTGCCGAATCGTTATATTTTCGTGATCGTCTGACCAATTTGCTAGCTCAATAATCCCGACGCCGTGATCTCGTTCGCGAGCGGCTCCAACACCGCGGGGTCGTACGGCGGCGGTAGATAGACGATCGCCAGGTCGAGCCCCTCCTCGCCGAGCGCGGCGGCTTCAGAGACGACCTTGCTGTAGTCGTGGTCCTGGCCCAACCGCACGTGTGCCGACAGCATGATCTCCTTCGGATCGCGGCCGACGTCGGCGCAGTGCGCGGCGAGCACGTCGCGCTTGCGCGCGAACTCCTGGGGCGGTCCGCCGACGAAGTTCCAGTGTTGCGCGTAACGGGCGGTGATCCGCAGCGTCCGCTTCTCGCCGCTGCCGCCGATGCAGATGGGCGGGTGCGGCCGCTGCGGGCCCTTCGGCTCGTTGCGGGCGTCCTTGAGTCGGTAGTACGTGCCGTCGAACGACGTCGTCTCCTGGCTCAGCAGGCGGGTGAGGATTTCACACGCCTCCTCGAAACGGTCGAACCGCTCCGTGATGCTGCCGAGTTCGATGCCGTACGCACCGGATTCCTCTTCGTTCCAGCCGGCGCCGATGCCGAGCTCGAGCCTGCCACCCGACACGATGTCCAGTGAGGCGGCCATGTTCGCAAGCACGGCTGGGTGCCGATAGTGGATACCGGTGACGAGTACTCCGACCCGCAACCGCTTGGTGGCCTGCGCCAGCGCGGTCAAGGTCGTCCAGCCTTCGAGGCAGGGTCCGGTCGAGTCGGAGAAGATCGGATAGAAGTGGTCGAACGTCCAGCCCGATTCGTAGACCTCGATGTCATCGGCCGCCTGCCACACGGCGAGCATGTCGGACCAGGTGGTGTTCTGCGGTGACGTCTTGAAAGCGAATCGCACTGAATCGAGCCTAGTCCTGTGTAGCTGCCGAGCATTTGTGATGCGGGGCGTTTCCGCGACAGCGGATGTCGGGTTCCGGCAGTTGTCCCCAATGGCGAATGGATCCACAGGCGGGCGTTGTCGGGCGGGTGACGCGTCCTGCACGTCATGATCAGCGACTATCTTCGCTCGTATGTTCGAAGGATTGGTCAACGCGGCCGGCTCCGCCAGGGATGCCGCGGCGGTGGGGGCGTGGGCGCGCGTCGAGAACGCCGCCTGCGCGCGGCGGCTCGCGGCGGCCGCCGATGTGCTCGACCGGGCCTACGCCGCCGACGGGTCGGCCGAGCGGGAGCAGTGGATCCTGGACAACCACGCCGCGGTCACCGCCGAGATCGCCCCCGCCCAGAACGTGTCGCTGGGGATGGCGGCGGCGCAGTTGGAGGTCGCGGTCGCGCTGCGTGATCGCCTCCCGCGGGTCAACGCTGTGTTCCTGACCGGGGCCATCACCTACCGCATGGTCACCGCGATCGTGACGCGGACCTGGCTGATCCAAGACCCGCAGGTGCTGGCCCAGGTCGACGAGCAGGTCGCCGCCCACGTGTCCGACTGGACGACGCTGTCGGTGGAGCGACTGCACGCCGCGATCGACTTCTGGGTCGACCGCTTCGACCCGGCCGCGGTGCGCCGCGCGCAAACGTCGTCTCGGGAACGCTGCATCGAGATCCACAACCCCAAAGACGGCTCCGGACTGGCCTCGATCGAAGGCTACGTCTACGCCCACGATGGCGACCTCATCGATCAACGCCTCGATGCGATGGCTGCCACCGTGTGCGAGGACGACCCCCGCACCGTCGAACAGCGCCGCTCCGATGCCATGACCGCGGTGTTCACCGGCACCCAGAGTCTGGCGTGCGCGTGCGGGTCAGACGAGTGCCCGGCCGCCGGTACCACCGCGACCGCTGTAGTCGTCCACGTGGTGGCCACCGAAGACACCCTGTCCGACCCGACTCCGGTTCGGCTCGACGGGTATCACCCACCCGAGCCCGACGACCAACCCGCCGGCCCCGCCACCAGCGGGCCGGGCTACGTCATCGACAGCGGGGCGGTCATGCCGGCGCCGGTGGTGGCCGACAAGCTGGGCACCGCCCAACGCCAACCGGTGATCCATCCCGGTGACGCTCCGCCGGAGAAGCGGCGCATCCCCTCGGCGGTGTTGGCGTCGTTCATCCGGTGTCGCGACCTGACCTGCCGCTTCCCGGGCTGCGGCAAACCGGCCACCCACTGCGATATCGACCACACCATCCCGTATCCGCGCGGGGCGACCCAAGCGTCGAACCTGAAATGCCTGTGCCGCAGACATCACTTGTTCAAGACGTTCTGGAGGTGGCGCGACTTTCAGCATCCCGACGGAACAGTCGATTGGATCGCACCAAGCGGGCAGAGATATACGACGTATCCCGGCAGCAGACTGTTGTTCCCGACGCTGTGCCGACCCACCGCACCCGCGGTCATCGACCACTCGGTCGAGGTGCTCGACGACACCGTGCGCTGCCTGAAGATGCCGCGCCGCAAACGAACCCGAGCCCAAAACCGCGCCCACGCCATCGCCGCCGAACGCAAACACAACCAACCCCACGCCGACCAACGCCTCGCCGAACACAACCAACCCCCACCCTTCTGAGGGCTGATCACAATCTAATCCGCTTCGCCGAACTCGTTGAACCAGTAGGCGAGCTTGCCGCGACGGCTCACCGCACGCAGTCGGCGCTCGGCCATGGCCCGGGTCTTGGCAGTGGTCACGATGAGCAGTTCGTCCCCGATCGCGATCCGGGTGTCGGGCTGTGGGACGAAGGTGCGCCCGTTGCGAATGATCAGGGTGATGACGCTCGGATCGGGCAGGCGCAGTTCGAGCACAGTGACGTTGTGCAGTCGCGACGGCGCCTGGACCGTCATCGTCAACAACTCGGCGTCGAGAACGTCGAGCGGCGCGGATTCCACCTGGATCTCGCGGGTGGCCTCCTTGGGGATGAGGCCCAGACGGTGCGCGACCGTGCGCAGGCTGGGGCCTTGTATCAGCGTGAAGACCACCACGAGAAGGAACACGATGTTGAGTAGGCGGGTGCTGTCGGGGACCCCGGCGACGATCGGGAAGGTCGCCAGCACGATGGGCACGGCGCCGCGCAGCCCGGCCCAGGACACGAAGATCTGTTCGCGCCACGGCAGGCGGAAACCGGCCAGCGAGACGGCGACCGACAGCGGCCTTGCGATCAACAGCAGTACGAGCCCGATGACGATGGCGGGGACCACCTCGGCGGCGAGGTCGGCGGGATCGACGAGCAGCCCGAGAAGGACGAACAGACCGATCTGCGCGAGCCAGCCGAGCCCTTCGGCGAACGACCGGGTGGCTGAGCGGTGCGGCAGTCCGCTGTTGGCGAGCACCACCGCGGCCAGATACGCGGCGAGGAAGCCGCTGGCGTGTGCGCTGCCCGCCGCGGCGAACGCGACCATGCCGAGGCCGAACGTCGCCAGTGGATACAGTCCCGAGGCCGGAAGGGCGATGCGGCGCAACGCGACCGAGCCCAGGAAGCCGCACCCTATTCCGATCACCGCTCCGACGGCCAGCTCGTAGACGACTGTCAACAGCGTGTGCACGGGCGCCAGTTCCAGCGGCGTCACGCTGAAAAGCAGCACCAGGATGACAGCCGGGGCGTCGTTGAAACCGGACTCGGCCTCCAGCAGTCCCGCGACCCGCCGCGGCAGCGGCACGACACGCAGCACCGAGAAGACCGCGGCTGCGTCGGTGGACGACACGACGGCACCCAGCAACAGAGCCAACTGCCAGTCCATCCCGAGCAACAGGTGTGCGCCCGCCGCGGTCACCACCATGCTGACCGCGACGCCAAGGATGGCCAACGCGCCGGCCGGTGCCAGCATCCGGCGGATGTCGGAGAACCGCGTCGTCAGACCACCTTCGACGAGGATGACCGCCAGTGCCACCGTGCCCAGGTATTCGGCCAGCCTGTAGTCGTCGAACTGCAGTCCCAGCCCGTCCTCGCCGACGATGACACCCACCCCGAGGAACAGCAGCAGGCTGGGCAGACCGACCCGGCTGGCCGCGCGGGTGGCGACGATGCTGGCCAGCAGCACCAGCCCCCCGCCGAGCAGCACCAGATACAGCTGCTCCAAGGTCATTTCATCCCCGATCAGGCCCGCCTGGCTGGTGTGAGGTGCAGTAAACACCTATCGCGCGCGCCGAGTCGGCGGTCCTGCTCGAGAGTCGCGCACGACGTGGTCCGCATGGGTCAGTATGGGTGCGTGTTCCGGCGCAGGAAGAGGTCTTCGGCGGCACCGGCTCCCGCCGACGATCGACCGGTGATGCGCGTGGGCATCGCGGGAGCCGGAGCTGTCGGCCGCTCGGTCGCCCAGGAGCTGCTCGACTACGGACACAAGGTCCTGCTCATCGAGCACGACGTCCGTCATTACGAGCCGAGCACGGTGCCGCGCGCGGAGTGGCTGCTGGCCGACGCGTGCGAGCTGTCCGCGCTCGAGGAGTCCGGTCTGCAGATGTGCGATGTGGTGATCGCCGCGACCGGAGACGACAAGGTCAACCTTGCCGCGTCGCTGTTGGCGAAGACGGAGTTCGGAGTCTCGCGGGTGGTGGCCAGGGTCAACGACCTGCGCAACGAGTGGCTGTTCACCGAGGGGTGGGGTGTCGACGTTGCGGTGTCGGCGCCGAGCGCGATGGTCGCCGCGATCGAGGGAGCCATCGACATCGGCCATGTCGTGCGGTTGATGCAGCTGCGCCAGGGTCAGGTGAGTTTGGCGAAATTGACTCTGCCGGAGGGGGATTCGCTAGTTGGCCAACGGATGCGGGATCTGCCGCTGCTGCAGAACACCGCGCTGGCGATCATCATTCGCGACAGCGGGATCGTGCTGCCGCAGCCCGACGACGTGCTGGAGGCGGGCGACGAGATGCTGTTCTTGACGGGCGGCGTGCAAGGCGAGGTGGCCGCGCTCGTCGACGGCGTCATCAGGCCCCTCGATGACCGGGCTCGCCCCGCCCGCTGACTGATCAGGGCGAATACGAATTCTGGATGTTCTCATCTATCTGATAAACTTTTCAATTGATTGATCGAAAGAAACAGCAATTCTTCAGGAGATCCGTGGAGGCGCAGCCGCTGTACAAGCTCAAGGGCGAGTTCTTCAAGACCCTGGGCCATCCGGCCCGCGTCCGGATCCTGGAGCTGCTGGCCGAGCGGGACCGGTCCGTGGGTGAACTGCTACCCGAGGTCGGCCTGGAATCGTCGAACCTCTCGCAGCAATTGGGAGTGCTGCGCCGCGCCGGGGTGGTGACCGCCCGCAAGGACGGCAACAGCGTCATCTACTCGATTGCCTCGTCGGACATCGCCCAACTGCTCGCGGTGGCGCGCAAGGTGCTGACCACGGTGCTCAGTGACCGTGTTGCCGTACTGGCGGATCTTCGGGCCGGGGATGAGACATGAGCTGGATCGGCAAGATACGCCGTGTCGGCCGCGTTGTGCGGCGGGCCGAAGGCGCACCCGAGGTGGCGATGAAACCCCCTGCCGGCGTCCGGGGCTCGCTGCAGATCCGCCATGTCGACGCTGGTTCGTGCAACGGCTGCGAGGTGGAGATCGGCGGTGCTTTCGGTCCGGTGTATGACGCCGAGCAGTACGGGGCGCGACTGGTCGCCTCTCCCCGGCACGCGGACGCACTGCTGGTCACCGGTGTGGTCACTCACAACATGGCTGAGCCTCTGCGCAACACCGTCGCGGCGACACCGCAGCCCAGGATCGTGATCGTCTGCGGCGACTGCGCGCTGCACCGAGGCGAATTCGCCGACGCCTACGGCGTGGCCGGCGCGGTCGGCGACATGGTGCAGGTCGACGTCGAGATACCGGGTTGCCCACCTTCCCCCGACCAGATCGTCAACGCGCTGCGGTCGGTGACCGGGAAGTGACCGTCACGCTTGCCGCCCCTTCGGAGGCTGAGCAAAAGGCTTTGTCCCGCGACCGTTTCGGTGCCATCGCGGGGCTGACCACCGCGGGTATCGGCGCAGTCGGGGTGTGGCTGGGCCTGGTCGGCATCTTCGGCGAGTCACGGCCCGTGAGCATCGGCTGGTTGTTGCCCCTGTCCGGGGTGCAGTTGGACCTGGATCCGCTCGGCGGGTTCTTCATGGCGCTGACCGGGGCGGTAGCGGTGCCGGTCGGTGTCTACGCAGTCGGCTATGCCCGCCATCTGAGCCGGACACCCGCGGCGGTGCTGCCGTTGTTGGTCGCGGCCATGCTGTTGGTGCCCGCGGCCGCATCGGTGACGACATTCCTATTGGCCTGGGAGCTGATGGCGATTTCGTCGCTGGTGCTCGTGCTCGCCGACCACACCCGGCCCGACGTGCGGTCTGCGGCACTGGTTTACGCGGTGATGACGCAACTCGGTTTCATCGCGATCCTGGTCGGGCTCATGGTGTTGTCGGCCGCGGGCGGCGCCGACCGCTTCGCCGACCTGACCGACGTGCCCGACGGTGTGCGGACGTTGGTCTTCGTGTTGACACTTGCCGGGTTCGGCTCGAAGGCGGGCCTGGTGCCGCTGCACGCGTGGCTGCCGCGGGCTCACCCGGAGGCGCCGAGCCCGGTGTCGGCTCTGATGAGCGCCGCGATGGTCAACCTCGGCATCTACGGCATCGTGCGCATCGATCTGCAGTTGCTCGGCCCGGGCCCGCGCTGGTGGGGGCTGGCGCTGCTCGTGGTCGGCGGGGTGTCGGCGCTGTACGGCGTGCTGCAGGCTTCCGTGGCGACGAATCTCAAACGCCTGCTCGCCTATTCGACGACGGAGAACATGGGGTTGATCACCCTCGCGCTGGGCGCCGCGACACTCTTCGCGAACACCGGCGCGTCGGCACCCGCAACCATCGCGATGGCGGCAGCGGCGCTACACCTCGTCGGCCACGCCGGGTTCAAGTGCCTGGGTTTTCTGGCCGCGGGATCGGTGCTGGCGGCCACTGGGCGCAGCGACCTCGATCGGCTCGGCGGGCTGGCCCGGCGAATGCCCGCCACCACGACGCTGTTCGGGGTGGCCGCCCTCGGCGCGTCTGGGTTGCCGCTCGGCGCGGGCTTCGTCAGCGAATGGTTGTTGGTCCAGTCGCTGATCCATGCCGCCCCGGGCAACGACACGATGGTGTCGTTGACGGCGCCGCTGGCGGTGGGGGTGGTCGCGCTGACCGCAGGGCTGGGGGTGGCGGCGATGGTCAAGGCGTTCGGCATCGGATTCTTGGCCCGCTCCCGATCCGAATCTGCTTACGCGGCGAGGGAATCCTCTCGCACCATGGTTGCGGGGATGACGGCTGCCGCCGTCGCTTGCCTGCTGATCGCGGTGACTCCGCAGGTGGTGGCGCCCGCGCTGCGCCGGGTGCTCTCCACACTGCCGGGCACGGCGGCCGTCGACTTCGCCGATTTCGGTGCTGTAGTTCGGCTGCCGGGTGTACCAGGATCGATCGCGCCGGGCGTGATCGCGGCCGTGCTCGTGACCGCGGTACTGGCCGCAGTGGTGCTGAGCCGATGGCGATCGCGGCGCCGTCCCCCCGCCGAGGAGCTGCCGCTGTGGGCATGCGGCGCCGACAACCTGACCCCCCGGATGCAGTACACCGCGACATCGTTCGCCGAGCCCCTGCAGCGGGTGTTCGACGACGTCCTGCGTCCCGATACGGACATCGAGGTCACACCCTTCGCCGAATCGCAGTACATGGTCGAGGCAGTGAGATACCGCAGCCGGATGGTCGATGCCCTCGAGGAACGGCTGTACACCCCGGTGGTGCGGGCTGTGGCCGCCGTGGCCAACCTGCTGCGCCGAGCACACACGGGCAGCGTGCACCTTTACCTGGCCTACGGTGCAGCGGGCGTGCTGATCGTGCTGGTGGTGGCCCAGTGGACGTGATGTCCTACCTCGCGGGCGCGGCCCAGCTCGCCACGGTCACCATCGGTGCACCGCTGGTGGTCGGGCTGATGCGGCAGGTGCGGGCGCGATGGGAGGGACGTGCCGGCGGCGGAATGCTGCAACCCTGGCGGGACCTACGTAAACAGCTTGGCAAGCAACAGATCACACCGCGCGGCACCACGGTCGTGTTCTCCGCCGCCCCGGCCGTGCTCGCCGGTACGACCTTGATGATCGCCGCGATCGCACCGGTGGTGGCGACCGGGTCACCACTCGATTTCAGTGCCGACCTGTTCGCCGTCGTCGGGCTGTTGTTTATGGGCACTGTCGCGCTCACGCTCGCGGGGATCGACACCGGCACCTCGTTCGGCGGAATGGGCGCCAGCCGCGAGATAACCATCGCTGCTCTGGTCGAGCCGACGATCTTGCTCGCGGTCTTCGCGCTGTCGATCCCCGCCGGGTCAGCGAATCTCGGTGCGCTGGTGGCCAACACGATGGAGCACCCCGCCCACGTAGCATCCCTGGCGGGCGTGCTGGCGTTCGTCGCGCTGGTCATCGTGATCATCGCTGAGACGGGTCGGCTGCCGGTGGACAACCCCGCGACCCACCTCGAGCTGACCATGGTGCACGAAGCGATGATTCTCGAATATGCCGGTCCGCGACTGGCGCTGGTGGAATGGGCGTCGGCGATGCGGCTCGCCGTGCTGCTGGCGTTGCTGGCGAACCTGTTCTTCCCGTGGGGGATTGCCGGTTCCGCTCCCACGGCCACCGCCGTCGTCATCGGAGTTGTCGCCGTCGCCGTGAAGGTCGCCGTGCTGGCGGTTCTGCTGGCCAGTGCCGAGGTGTTCATCGCCAAGCTGCGGTTGTTCCGGGTACCAGAGCTGTTGGCCGGCTCGTTCCTACTCGCCCTGCTTGCGGTGACCGCGGCCAACTTCTTCACAGTGCAGGGGCCGGCATGACCGACGCCAACTTCGCGATTCTCATCGACTTCGCCGCGGGCGGACTCGTTCTCGCGGCGATCCTCATCGTGTGGCGCTGTGACCTGCGCGCCATCGTGCGTCTGTTGGCATGGCAAGGCGTGACTCTGGCCGCGATCCCGATCGTGCGGGGACTGCATGACGGTCACGCCGAATTGGTGGTCGTGGGCTGCGCGGTGCTGGTGCTGCGCGCCGTGCTGTTGCCGTGGCTGCTCGCCCGGGCGCTGGCCGCCGAACAGGAGGCGCAACGGGAGGCGACGCCACTGGTGAACACCGCCACCTCGCTGTTGATCACCGGGGTGCTGACCGTCGTTGCGTTCGCGATCACCCGCCCTCTGGTGAACCTCGAGTCGGACGCCGTCGTCAACGCGGTCCCCGCAGCGTTCGCGGTGATTCTCATCGCGCTGTTCGTGATGACGACACGGCGCCACGCCGTATCGCAGGCGGCGGGATTTCTGATGCTCGACAACGGGATTACTGCGGCGGCGTTTCTGCTGACCGCCGGCGTGCCGTTGATTGTCGAGCTCGGTGCATCGCTGGACGTGTTGTTCGCCGTGCTGATCATCGGAGTCCTGACCGGACGTTTGCGCAGGGCGTTCGGCGGCGCGGACCTCGATCACCTGCAGGAGCTGCGGGACTGATGACCACCCTGATTCTCGCCCCCATCGTCGTGCCGATCGTTGCGGCGCTGGTGAATCTCCTTGTCGGCTGGCGTCGTTGGACTGCCATGTTGTCGGTCGCTTCGGCCGCCACGGTGCTGGTGTGCGGCGCCGTGCTCGCCATGCGGGTCGGGTCCGCTCAGCACGTGGCAATGGGTGGTCTGCTGCGCGCCGACGCACTGTCGGTGACCATGCTGATCGTCATCGGCGTGGTTGCCATGCTGACCACGTGGGCCGGCATCGGCTACATCGGCGCCGAACTCGCACACGACCACACCGACGCCGGCGGCGCCCGGCTCTACGGGGTGTTGACGCCGGGGTTCATCGCGGCAATGGCGTTGGCGGTGTGCGCCAACAACATCGGTGTCATCTGGGTCGCGATCGAAGCCACCACTGTCGTCACCGCTTTCCTGGTGGGACACCGCCGCACCCGCACCGCACTGGAGGCGACGTGGAAGTACGTAATGATCTGTTCGGTCGGCATTGCGCTGGCCTTGCTGGGCACCGTGCTCTTGTACTTCGCCGCCCAGCACGCGGGCGCACCCGATGCGCACGCACTGAATCTCGACGTGCTCGCCGCTTACGCCGCGGGCCTTGATCCGGGGGTGACCCGGCTGGCCGGCGGTCTGCTGCTCATCGGATACGGCGCCAAGGCAGGCCTCTTCCCGTTCCACACCTGGCTGGCCGACGCGCACAGTCAGGCCCCGGCACCGGTGTCCGCGCTGATGAGCGGGGTGCTGCTGTCGGTGGCATTCTCGGTGCTGCTGCGCATCAAACCGATCGTCGACGCCGCCACGGGACCGTCGTTCCTGCGCAACGGATTGGTCGTCCTCGGTCTGGCGACTCTGCTCGTCGCGGCGTCGATGTTGACCGTCACCGGCGACATCAAGCGCATGCTCGCGTACTCCTCGATGGAGAACATGGGTCTGATCGCGATCGCCGCCGCGGCCGGGACGTCGCTGGCGATCGCGGCCCTGCTGTTGCACGTGCTGGCGCACGGCGTCGGAAAGACCGTGCTGTTCCTGGCGGGTGGCGAACTGCAGGTTGCCCACGACTCCACCGCCATCGGCGACATCACCGGCGTCGTACGGCGTTCCCGCCTGGTCGGCAGCTCCTTCGCGGTCGGGCTGATCGTGCTGCTCGGGCTGCCTCCGTTCGCGATGTTCGCCAGCGAACTGGCCATCGCCCGTTCCCTCGCCTACGCCAATATGGACTGGGTGCTGGCCGCGGCGATGCTGCTAGTGGCGATCGCATTCACGGCGTTGGTGCGAAATTCGGGCCGGATGTTGTTCGGTACGGCAGCCGCAAGTGCCCCCGCGATCGTCGTGCCCCGGTCCGTCGCGGCGGCCCTGCTGGTGGGTGTGGCCGCCTCGGTTGCGCTCGGTGTCACGGCAGGCCCACTCACCGGTTTGTTCACCGACGCGGCGGATCTGCTCGGAGGTCTGCGATGAGCGACTACGTGCGGCACCGCATATCCCGGGACATGCTCGGGGACAAGGCCGAAGAACTCTTCGGGTCTGGGTTTCGACTGGCGTTGGTGGCTGCCCACGACGACGGTGACGCGCTGCGGGTGGTGTATCTGTTCCTGGCCGCTCAGCCCGATCGCCGGGTCGAAATCGAATGCGCCCTGCCGCCTGGTGATCCTGTGCTCCCGTCGCTGGCCTACCTGTCTTTTCCGGCCGGCCGATTCGAGCGGGAAATGGCGGATCTCTACGGCATTCGGCCCGCCGGGCATCCCCGGCCTCGTCGGCTGGTAAGGCACGCGCACTGGCCGGAGGACTGGCATCCCATGCGCCGAGACGCGGGGTCCGCTCCGGGATTCGAGCCCGCCGGCAATTTTCCGTTCGTCACTGTCGAGGGCGCCGGTGTGTACGAGATCCCGGTGGGTCCTGTGCACGCAGGGTTGATCGAACCGGGTCACTTTCGGTTCTCCGTCGTCGGCGAAACCGTGCTGCGGCTCAAGGCACGGCTCTGGTTCGTGCACCGCGGACTGGAGAAGCTGTTCGAGGGCCGGCCCGCCACATCGGGGATCGGCTTGGCCGAACGGGTCAGCGGTGACACGTCGGCGGGTCACGCGCTGGCCCACGCGCTGGCGGTCGAGCACGCTCTCGGCGTCACGCTGCCCGACGACGTGCACCGGCTACGGGCCCTGGTCGTCGAACTCGAGCGCCTGTACAACCACGCCGCGGACCTGGGCGCGTTGGCCAACGACGTCGGCTTCGGGCTCGCCAATGCACATGCGCTGCGGATCCGGGAAAGCCTGTTGCGCCTGAACGCCGAGGTGACCGGCCACCGGCTGCTGAGGGGCGCGATCCACCCCGGCGGGGTAGCGCTGCGGACGCTGCCCGACCCGGCGATCCTGCGCGAGGTCGCCGCGGACCTAGCCGAGCTGGCCGACCTCACGTTGCGAAACGGCATCGTCTACGACCGGTTCGCGGGCACTTCGGTGCTTTCCTACGACGACGCGCACGCACTGGGGTGCCTGGGCTATCCCGCCCGGGCGAGTGGGCTGCGTACCGACGCCAGGATCGATCACCCGACGACCGAACTGCCCGTGATCGAGGTCGGCGCCACCGACGGAGATGTGCTCGCTCGCTACACAGTCCGTCGCGACGAGTTCGCCGCATCCGTCGAGCTGGCGTGCGTGCTCATCGAATCGCACAGCACACCGATCGAATATCGCGCACAGTTCGATCACCGCGTCGGAGCGTCCAGTGGCGTCGGCATCGTCGAGGGTTGGCGCGGCACCATCGTGCACCGCGTCGAGGTGGATCACGGCGGGAACTTCACGCGGGCCAAGATCGTCGACCCGTCGTGGTTCAATTGGCCGGCGCTGCCGGTCGCGATGTCCGACACGATCGTTCCGGACTTTCCGCTGACCAACAAGAGCTTCAATCTGTCCTACGCGGGAAACGACCTCTGAGCCGTCGATGAGTTCAGCCCGGTCCGCCGGTCATTACCGGCATGATTGAGTTGACCCAGGCCTGCCAGCGCACCGCCGACGTGTTGGCGAAGGTGACCGATGAACAGCTGAGAGCGCCGACACCGTGCGAGAAGATGCGGCTCGCCGAATTGGTCGCGCATGTCGGCGGCTTGGCACTGGCCTTCACGGCGGCGGCGCGCAAAGACTTCGGGCCGCTGACCGATACGCCGCCGAAGGTGGGCGCGCAGCCGCTCGACGACGACTGGCGCAAGTCATATCCCGCACGGCTCGCCGAACTGGCTCGCGCCTTCGGCGACCCGTCGGCATGGGAGGGCATGACGCGGGCAGGGGCCGTTGACTTCCCCGGCGAGGTGGCCGGGATCATCGCCCTCACCGAAGTCGTGGTTCACGGGTGGGATGTGGCTCGTGCGAGCGGGCAGTCGTATGGCATCGACCCCGGTACCGCGACCGCTGTGTTGCCGCACGTCACTCAAATTGCCGCAGCCGATCCCGTCGAGGGACTGTTCGAGCCTGCGGTGCGCGTCGCCGATGATGTCCCTGTGCTCGACCGGATCGTCGCGTTGACCGGGCGTGACCCTGGATGGCGTGCGCCCTGAGCGGGCACACTGAAACCATGGACCCCGTCGTTGCCCTTCGGCAGATCGCGTACTACAAGGACCGCGCACGCGAAGATCCGCGCCGCGTGATGGCCTACCGCAATGCCGCCGACGTCGTCGAGGCCCTGTCCGACGCCGACCGGGACCGTCACGGTGCGGCCAACAGTTGGCAGTCGCTGCCCGGCATCGGTCCGAAGACCGCAAAGGTCATCGCGCAGGCATGGGCCGGTAAGGAACCCGATGTGCTGATCGACTTGCGTTCCAGTGCAGAGGATCTCGGCGGTGGTGACGTACGCTCCGCGCTGCGGGGGGACCTGCACGTGCATTCGAGCTGGTCGGACGGATCCGCGCCGATCGAGGAGATGATGCTCGCCGCACGGGAATTGGGCCACGAGTACTGCGCGTTGACCGATCACTCGCCTCGGCTGCGGGTCGCCAACGGGTTGTCGGCCGATCGGCTGCGCAGACAACTCGACGTCATCGACGAACTTCGTGAGGCCGCGGCGCCGATGCGGATCCTCACCGGCATCGAAGTCGACATCCTCGAGGACGGCTCGCTGGATCAGGACGAGGAGTTGCTCGAACGCCTTGACATCGTCGTCGCCAGCGTGCATTCCAAGCTGTCGATGGATGCGCCGTCGATGACGCGCCGCATGCTCAAGGCCGTCGCCAACCCGCACACCGACGTGCTCGGCCACTGCACGGGCCGACTGGTCACCGGAAACCGTGGCATACGCCCTGAATCGAAATTCGATGCGGAGAAGGTCTTCACCGCCTGCCGGGACAACGGCACCGCGGTCGAGATCAACTCCCGCCCGGAACGGCGCGATCCGCCAACGCGGTTACTCAATCTGGCATTGGAGATCGGTTGTGTGTTCACCATCGACACCGATTCGCATGCCCCCGGGCAGTTGGAGTTCCTCGGTTACGGCGCGCAGCGGGCAGTGGACGCCGAAGTGCCCGTCGAGCGGATCGTCAACACCTGGCCCGCCGACAAGCTGTTGGAGTGGACCACATCCTGAACACCTCACACAGCGACGGTTAACCGCGTCGAACGGGGTACACCTGCACGACAGTGGTGACGTAACTCGACGTGATGGAGTCGGCAGTGGTGAAACGAACGATCGGTGACAGAGCCGCGGCGTTGGCGGCAGGACTTGCCGCGGCCGCGGGTGAGACGACCGGGCGACTGGTGGCACGGGTCCGCGGTGTAGCCGAGGAGGCGGCCGAGAAGGTGGGCCTCGGCGAATCACCGAAAGCGCAGGAACTCGCGGAGAAAGCCGCACCTGCGAAGAAGGCACCTGCGAAGAAGGCACCTGCGAAGAAGGCATCTGCGAAGAAGGCACCCGCGAAGAAGGCACCTGCGAAGAAGGCACCCGCCAAGAAGGCACCCGCCAAGAAGGCCGCCGTCACGAAGGCGCCGGCCAAGAAGGCGCCCGCCAAGAAAGCGGCCGCCAAGAAAGCGGCCGCCAAGTCGGTGAAGACCGAGGCCGCCAATCCGCCTCCTGCTCCGATCAAGAAGTCGGCGGCCAAGAAAGCGCCGGCGAAGAAGGCAGCCGCCAAGAAGGGGCAACCGCGCAAGGCCCCGCCGAATGATCCCCGGCGCTAGTCGGGTAGATGCGGCATCTCGAGTCCGGGGTCACGGTTCACCAGCACCCCTCGGGTGAGCGCCGTGTTGCCGTAGCGCGATCGCACCTGATCGACCGCTGCGTCGATCAAGGTGGTGTCGTGGTGTTCGGAGAACGGCAACTCCATCTGCTGGGCGCCGTCGCGGTCGATGTTGGACACTGAGAACCCGACGAGTGTCAGGCCGCGCTCGGCGATCAGGGGTGCGGCCGCATCGACGAGATCGCGGGCGGCCTGCAGGATCGCCTCGGTCGACGCGGTGGCCCGCGGCATCGTGTGAGAGCGCGTGGCCCGGCCGAAGTCGTCGAACCGCAGCCGTAGCACCACGGTGCGACCGGTACGGCCGGCCTTGCGCATCCGACGCGTGATCCGGTCGACGAGGTTGATGACGACGGCGTCGATCTCCGGCGGCGACATGGTGGTACCCGCCCGGCCCAGCGCGCGTTGCGCCCCGACCGAGCGTCGCCGCACGCCCGTCACCACCCGGCGTCGATCGATGTTGCGGGACAACGCGAACAGCCGGCCACCCATCGCACCGCCGACGAGTGAGGCCAGCGTGGTCTCGCTCAACTCGGCGACGTCGGACACCGTGTCGATACCGTACGAGTGCAGCTTCTCGGCCGTCTTCGCGCCGACGCCCCACAACCGTCGCACCGGCAGTGGATGCAGGAACGCGAGTTCTCGGTCGGGCGGCACGAGCAGCAGGCCGTCCGGCTTGGCCTCCTGACTGGCGACCTTCGCCAGGAACTTCGTCCGGGCAATGCCCACGGTGATCGGCAGGCCGACGCGGTCGCGGACCTGCGCCCGCAGCCCGGCGGCGATCTCGACGGGCGTGCCCGACACCCGCCGCAGACCAGACACGTCGAGAAACGCCTCGTCGACCGAGAGCGGTTCGACGATCGGGGTGGTGTCGTGGAAGACCGCGAACACGGCCTCGCTGGCCTGTGAATAGGCCGACATCCGTGGCGGCACGACGATCGCGTGCGGGCAGAGTTGGCGCGCCTGGCGTCCGCCCATCGCGGTGCGCACCCCGTAGGCCTTGGCCTCGTAACTCGCCGCCAGCACCACGCCGCCGCCGACGATCACCGGACGTCCGCGCAGCGAGGGGTCATCACGCTGCTCGACAGACGCGTAGAACGAGTCGAGGTCGGCGTGCAGGATGTCTGCGGTGGCGCGTGACACGAACATATGTTCGCATCGGGGACCGACTAGTTCGGACCCTTGCCGTAGATGCTCGTCACCCAGATGTGGGCCAGGGTGTCGACGAGCTGCTCCGACGACACGGCGGGCTGCTCGGCGGCGAAGGCCGCCAGCATGGTGCGCTCGTTCATCAGGTTGAGCGACGTCGCCAGGTCCTCGGCCGGAATGGTCTCGGGGGCCGCGCCGCGGGAGCGCTCGGTCTCGATGGACGCGGTGGTGTGGTCGATCCACTTCTGCATGAACCGCGACCACAACGCGCGCACGTCGGTGTTCGTCGGCCGCGCGTCGGCGCCCGCCAGCGTCACCGCCCGGTGCGATCCGAACGTGCTGAACAGGGCGTTGATGGCCTTCCAGACGCCGGGCGGGTCGACGGCGGTGTCCATGCCGCCCATCGCGGCGTCGGCATTGGCGTCGGCCTCATTGATCACCTTCTCGAACAACGCGAGCAGAACTGCGTCCTTGGACGGAAAGTAGAAGTAGAAGGTCGGCCGCGAGATCCCGGCGCCCTTGGCCAGGTCGTCGACCGAGATGTCGGCCAGCGCCCGCCGCTCGAGCAGCTGCTCGAGCGTGGTGAGAATGGCCTGCTCGCGGTCGTCGCCCGAGGGTCGGGTGGAACGACGGCCGCGTCCGCGGGCCTGGCTGACAGTGGTCACAGTCCGATACTTTACACCGTGTCGAGTTTCTCAACACACTGTTGACCGACTCGACACGGCGTTGATACGCTCCGGTACCATGAGCGAACACCTCGACGTCGTCATCGTGGGAGCCGGTATCTCCGGCATCAGCGCCGCCTGGCATCTGCAGGACCGCTGTCCCGGCAAGAGCTACGCGATCCTTGAGCGCCGCGAGAATCTCGGCGGCACCTGGGACCTCTTCAAGTACCCCGGCATCCGGTCGGACTCCGACATGTTCACCCTCGGCTTCCGGTTCAAGCCGTGGACGGCGGACAAGGCCATCGCCGACGGGCCGTCGATCATGGCCTACCTCGAGGAGACCGTCGCCGAGTACGGCATCGACAAGCACATCCGCTACAGCCACCGCGTCCTGAGTGCCGACTGGTCCGACGCCGACAACCGGTGGACCCTGCGCGTCGACCGTGACGGTGAGGAAGTCGAGATGACGGCGTCCTTCCTGTTCGCCGCCAGCGGCTACTACAACTACGACGAGGGCTACACCCCGCAGTTCGTGGGCCGCGAGGATTTCGAGGGCACGATCATCCACCCGCAGCACTGGCCCGAGGACCTCGACTACCAGGGCAAGAAGATCGTGGTGATCGGGAGCGGCGCCACCGCCGTGACTCTGATTCCCGCACTTGCCGATTCGGGCGCGGGACACGTCACGATGCTGCAGCGCTCGCCGACCTACATTGGCGCCCTACCGCAGGTCGACCCGTTCGCGGTGCAGACCAACAAGCTGCTGCCCACCAAGCCAGCGTATGTCTTGAACCGGTGGAAGAGTCTGCTCTTCCAACTGGCGCAGTACCGCATAAGCAGGCGTTTCCCCGACTTCATGCGCAAGGCACTCATGACGATGGCGGAGAGACGCCTGCCTGAGGGCTACGACGTCAAGAAGCACTTCGGCCCGAAATACAACCCGTGGGACGAGCGCCTGTGTTTGGCTCCCAACGGCGACCTGTTCAAGACGATCAAGTCCGGCAAGGCCGACGTCGTCACCGACACCATCGAGCGGTTCACTAAGACCGGCATCAAGCTGAGCTCTGGTGAGGAGCTGGCCGCCGACATCATCGTCACTGCAACGGGTTTGAACCTGCAGCTGTTCGGCGGCGCGCAGATCATGCGCAACGGCGTGGCGATCGACCTGAACGACACCATGGCCTACAAGGGCATGATGCTCACGCACATGCCGAACATGACGTTCACCATCGGCTACACCAACGCCTCGTGGACGCTGAAGGCCGATCTGGTGTCGGAATTCTTCTGCCGCGTGCTGAACTACATGGACGCCAAGGGTTACGACACGGTCGAGCCGCAGCATCCGGGCAACCGCGTCGAGGAGCGCCCGCTGATGGACTTCACCCCGGGGTACGTCCTGCGTGCACTCGACTACCTGCCCAAGGCCGGACACATCGCGCCGTGGCGGCTCAAGCAGAACTATCTGCTCGATCTGCGACTGATCCGGCACGGCAAGGTCGACGACGAGGCGCTGCAGTTCAGCAAGCACCGCGCCCCGGTGACGGCTTCGGCCTAGTCACCCTCCTCGCGCTAAGGGGTGACCACGACGATGCCGTCGTCGTCGCTGTAGGCGATGTGGCCCGGCTCGAACACCACGCCGCCGAACTCGACGACGACATCACGCTCGCCATCGCCGGTCTTGCTGCTCTTGCGCGGGTTCGTGCCGAGCGCCTTGATGCCGATGTCGAGCGTGCGCAGTGTAGCGGCGTCCCGGACCGCGCCGTTGATGACGAGGCCCACCCAGCCGTTGTCGACACCGAGGCCGGCGATCACATCGCCGACCAAGGCGGAGTGCAGCGACGCGTCGCCGTCGATGACCAGCACGCCGCCGTTACCCGGTTCGGCGAGAACCGATTTCAGCAAGGCGTTGTCCTGGAAGCACTTCACCGTGGTGATCGGGCCCGCGAACACAGGGCGGCCACCGAACTGACGGAACTGGGTGTCGCAGCTGCGGACGTCGGGGCCGATCTCGTCGACCAGGTCTGCGGTGGGGCGGGGCTCGATGCTCACCGCTCGATGCTAACGACCGGCCCTGGCCGCGATTATGTCGTGCACGAACTGCGCCAGGCCCGGCTCGGCGTCGTCGTAGTACCGGGTGAAGCGTTCGTCGGCCAGGTACATCTCGGCCAGTCCGACGTGCATCGCGTCGTCGACGTCATAGAACCGGTCGATCGACGCCCGGTGCCGCTCGGCCAGCGCGTCGGCCTCCGCCGACCCCGGCGCGACACCGCTGCGCTTGGCCGCGGCCAGCGCCTGTAGCAACGCGTCGCCCTCGGCCTTGATGTCGATCCAGTCCTGCTTGCCGAACTTCGAGGCCCGCTGCTGTGACTGCTTCCACGCGTCGGTGTTGCCCCACCGCTCCTCGGCCTCGGTCGCATACTCGTCGCCGAAAGCGGTCGTGCCGAAGATCTCTACCTGTTCCTGCGCGGTCAGTTGAATCCCGCTGCGATGCGCACTCATCAGTTCCTCCACTGCCTTGATCGTGTGTTGTAGCCGGTCGGCCTGCTCCAGCAGCAGCCGGTGCTGTCGCCGAAGGTGTTCGAGCACATCCGCGTCCGCATCGTCGAGCAGAGTGCGGATCTCCTCGAGTGGTATCCCGACGGACCGGTACACCAGCACCAGGTGCAGCCGCTCGATGTCGGCGTCGGTGTAGCCGCGGTATCCCGCCGGGGTCCGGACGCTCGGCACCACCAGGCCGATGTGGTCGTAGTGGTGCAGGGTGCGCACGGAGACACCCGTGAGGGTGGCTACCGCGCCGACGGTGTTGGCGTCCATTGCGCCACTATCGACCCTGACGCCGCGTCAGGGTCAAGCCGTTTCGTCAGTCGTCGGCGGAATAGCGGCGCACCAACAGCACCACCAGGATGGCCAGCACGCCCGCCACGATGGCCGCGGCCACGGGCAGCCGGGACGGCTGCGGGCCGATCAGCGGGACCGGTGCCGGACCGGACACCGGGTTGCTCGCGGTGGCGACCGTTGACTTGGCTTGCGCCGCAGCTACTTTCGCGGCCGAGGTGAGGTTGTCGTCGGCGGCTTTCACCGGTTCGGCAACGGGGGGCGCCTCTTGGGCGGGCGCCTTGTTCGCCGGAGCCTTCTTGGCCGGCGCGGCCTTCTTCGCCGCTTTCTTGGCCGGCGTCGCCTTGGCGGCCTTCTTCGCGGCGGCCTTGGCCGGAGGCTTCTTCGCCGCCTTGGCCGGAGCCTTCTTGGCCGGAGGCGGTTCGGCGGCGGGTGCGCCGGGCTCCGGGGCAGGCGAGTGCGGCGTCGACTGGGCAGCCGGTGTCGCGCCGTCCGCTTCCCCGTCGGGTCGGCCCTGCTGGTCTGCCATCGGACTGCTCCTTCGCAGTGTCTTGTCTCTCCGCCGGCGTGGGCCGGGGGACCGGCACCCATCATGCCAGGTCGGGTGTGGCGTCAACCGGTGACGGCCAGTCCTGCGGCCAGCGCCAGCGCGACGGTCATCAGCGCGGTTTCGCCCCGTGAGCGCGCTGCGGACACATCCACCGACGTCCGATGGGTTCTCGCCGCGGGCAACCACATCGTGCGGTTGCGCCATCCCAGCACCACCAGCACCACCGTCATCGCGATCTTGGCCCCCAAAACGCGGCCGTAGCCGGAGGTCCACAACTCGGCGAACGCACTCATGCGCACCGCGGCGCCCACCAGACCGCCCAGCAGCAGGACCGCCACGCACCACAGCGACAACCGGGAGAAGCGTGGCAGCATCCGCGCCCACTGCCCGCGATGCTCGACGGTGAGAACCATCGCCGCCAGCGCACCGCACCACAGCGCCGCGGCCAGCGTGTGCATCGTGACCGCCAGGCCCCCGACGGCGTCGTCGGCGAAGTGTCCGGTGAGCTGACGGGTCACCACCCCGACCACGGCGAGACCGGCCACCACGACGTTGGTCGAGGCGGACCGCCTCAGGGCCGGCAGCACCGCAGCGACCGCCGCGGCCACCGCCACGGAGATCAGCCCCGCCCGGCCCGGTGCGGTCGCGGTCGCGAACTCGACGGTGGTCCGCAGCCCGAGGGCCGGCAGCGGCACCGCCGCCGTCTGCGCGGCCGCCACGATCAACCGGGCCAACTCCGCCAGTACCCAGAGCGCCGCCGCGGCGGTCAACGGCGCGGTCGCTCTGCTCAGCACCTCGCCACGGTGACGCGGGTCGTCGAGTATCGGCAGCACCGCCAGCCCGAGGCAGAGGACGGCCGCGCAGTCGGCGACCGTGCGAACCACCGTCGGGGTCAGCGCCGCCTGCGGGTAGGCCACCGCCCACGCGGCGACCGCGGCGGCCACCGCGAGCAGTGACCCCGCGGCCACCGCGCGTCGACGCGTCACGTGCGGCGCCGCACCGCCCACACCGCGCCCGCGGCGATCACGACGGTCGCGCCGGCGTAGAACGGCCACACCGGAACGCCGTCGTCTTCGTCGGGCGCCTCGGTCGGGGTGACCGGCGCGGGGACCGGTGTGCCCGGGCCGGTCACGGTCAGCCGGAAGGACCACGAACCGGTGACGACGTGCCCGTCGGCCGACGTCGCGCGGTAGTTCACGGTG
Organism: Mycobacterium sp. B14F4; assembly: GCF_039871645.1. Taxonomy (NCBI): domain Bacteria; kingdom Bacillati; phylum Actinomycetota; class Actinomycetes; order Mycobacteriales; family Mycobacteriaceae; genus Mycobacterium; species Mycobacterium sp. B14F4. Next base: position 343,590 of record NZ_JBDPMF010000005.1, read on the forward strand.
TAGGTGCCCGACGGTCCCAGTGGTCGCACGCCCACGCTGATCACCGCGCCCTGCACCTGTGGCTCGCCGGTGGACCACAGTTTCCCGTCGGGCCCGACGACCGTCATCGCCGCGAACCGTGGTTGCATCGCCTCGCTGAACGTCGCGCTGACCGTGGCAGGGGCTCGGGTCAGCTCCGCGTTCTCGACGGGATCGCTGGCGATGCGGGTGGCGTGCGCGCCCGCGGCACCCGCCCCCGTGAGCGCCGCCACCGCAAGTCCGATCATGAACAACGCCACGGCGACAGAGGTCCTGAGGGCGCGCAAGGTCGGTCAGACCAGGCCGAGCCGGGCCATCAGGTCGGCCTCGATGCCGTCGAGTTGTCGCTCGATCGCGGCATGGGCGGACCGGCGGCGCGTCGTGGGCATGTTCTCGGCCGCGGTCACCGCCGCGGACAGGTCGCCGAGGCGCTCGGTGATCGCCGCGACGAATTGCTTGGTCTCGGCGTCCTTGGGCTTCTTGTCCGCGACCAGGCGCAGCGAGTGTTCGGCGCCGGCGATGCGCGCCGAGAGCTGGGCGCCATGACCGGAGAACTGGCCGATCTGGCTGAGCGGAACGCCCAGCCGGTCCGCACGGCGCTGGTCGACGTAACCGCGGGCGGTGATGGCGCCGCGGTAGAGCACCGGCACCGCGATCGGCGCGATCAGCCGCGTCACCGTGATCACCCGGCGAATCTTGGTGGGGGAGAACAGCTTGCCCTCCTGGGCGGCCTTCAGCTGTGTCTGGGCCACCTTGAGCGCGGTGCGGTCGCTGTCGCGCTGTGCGCTCAGCTGGGCCTTGAGCGCCCTGGTCTCGGCGCGGTGCGCGGCGTTGATCCGGCGGCGTTCGTTCTTGGCCGACAACCGGGCCTCGAGCTTGGCCTTCGCCTTGATCGCCCGGGCCTCGGCTCTGCGGGTGGCGCGGGTCTTGCGTCGCTTGAACAGGCCCATCCCGGCTGCCTCCCGGACTTCTCTTCGGCTGCTATGTCATGAGGGTGCTTGGAACCGCGACACAACACTATCGTTCGGGGTTTCCAGACCGCGGGTGTGTCCCGGCGGCGCGAAGCCGCGAAGGACACGCGGTGGTCAGGGCCGTTTGTGCGAGAATTGACGGATCTTTTGATTGCCCCGTCAGTGATGCGTCGAAGGGTGGCACCGAAGTGGCTTCGCGGGTGCGTATCGCCACGGCGACCTGTCTGGTGGCCTCCGGGCTGCTGGTCGGCGGTGCGGGCGGGGCGCTCGCGTTCGCCGATCCCGCCCTCGACGGCGGCGACGCGGTGACGGGCCAGACGGAGGGCGACCCTCCCGGGCCCGACGCAGCGCGGGACGTCCAGGACGCGGCGGGGTCCGAGGAGAAGCCGGATACCGGCACTGTCGGCGAGCCGAAGGTCGATCCGCGCGGCGACGACAAACGCGACGGGGGCGGCGGGCCGCCCGACGACGAGGGTGACGACGGGCACTTCGGAAGCGAGCACGATGACGCCGACACCGCCGACACCGCCGACACCCCCGACAGCGAGGACGACGAGCCCATCCCCACGGTTACCGAGACACCGGAGCCGACGGAGACCGAGGCGCCGCTGACCGAGACGCCGGCGCCGCAGCTCGGCGAGTGCGAGAAGAAGAGCGACGACGACTGCGCGCCGGGTGGGTGGTGGCCGTGGTGGCCATGGCCCACGCCGCGACCGCGCCCACCCGTCGACGCACCGGGGACGGGTGGCGGTGGCGGCGTCGCCGGCCAACCGCCGGCGGGGCTGCCGGACCTGCGGCCGCCGGAGATGCAGATCCCGCCGGGACTGCGTCCGCCGATCGACCCCGTCGAACCGCCCGAACCACTGAACGCGGTGCCCGGGGCCGGCGTGCCCGCGCCGGGGCTGACGGGTCCGATCACGTTGCCGGTGATCGCCGCGCCCCCGGCCGGCCTCGCCGGTGGGTCCGCGGCCGGCGCGACGGCACCGTTGCCCAGAGCACCCCGCGTGGTCGAGGCGGAGCCGCCCGCGGGCCGGCAACCTCCGCAGGCGGGCGCGTTGAGCAATGCGTCCGGGCAGGCGACGTCGTACCGGGCCGGCTACACCGACTATTTGCGGAGTGCGGGCCTGTCGCAACTGGTCGCCTTGGCAGCGCCGGGGCTAACGGGCATCCTGGTACTAACCGGCGCCGGCGGTCTCCTCGGTTATCGCCAGGCAAAGGCGGGCCACGCGGTTCGCGCCGGCGCCGTCGCAAGGTTCGTCAACTGATGAGAAACTGCCCGCCGACAGGGGCGGACAGCGCATAGTGGACTCGTCGAAAGGGGGCTGTATGTCTGCCAGCCGCCGCGTTACCCGCGCCGTTAGTGCGGTGCTCGATCTCGCTCCACGGCATGGGGAGGTGTCACTGACCCGGCTCGTCGATGCCGTCGCCGAGGACCGCAACCGCTCCATCGAACTGAAGATGGCCGATCTCCCGCCGGGGGTCTGTGGCCAGTGGCGCCAGTACACCGACCGGGACGTGTTCCTCATCCAGAAGGGCCTGCCCGCATGGGATCGGACCCTGGCGCACGAACTCGGTCACCTCGTGCTCGGCCACGAGGGCATCCCGGTCGTGGATGCGGCCCGTCAGAACGCCGAAGTCGCCAGCTTCGACCTGATCGGTTACATGCTCAACCAACGGACCGGCTGCATGGGCCCCGCCGGTGAGGACGCCGAGCAGGAGGCCGAGGACTTCGCCGCCCTGCTGCTGTACCGGCTGGGCCGGCTGCCCTCCGATCGGGCCTCCATCGTCCAGGTCCGGCTCGGAGAGGCGTTTGGTTGATCGTCTGGGTGATCGCCGGTCTGCTCGGATTGGCCACCGGCCTGCGCATCGGATGGGCCCTGGTCAACAAGCAGTCGCTGGTGAGCACCGCGATGATCCTTGCGTTGGGCAGCCTGGGGTTGGTCGCCGCGCTGAACTGGCAGCCGCTCACGCTGCTGCTCGACACCCTGCTGCGGTGGCCCAACATCTCGATGGGGCTGTCACAGGTGGCGCTCGTCGCATGCGCGGCGGGCAGCTGCGTCATGATCACCACCGTCGCGTCGGTGCGTAAACCCGCCACCATCCGCAAGATCGCGATGGCGCAATATGCGATTGCCGCCGTCATCGCGGTGGTGAGCCTGGTGACCTTCTTCGCCGCCGGTCAGCAACCCGAGATGGCTCCCGAGGAGTATCTGCGCCAGACGCTCAACTCTGGCGGCAGTTCTTTGCCATGGTTGCTGCCGCTGTTGTACGTGCTGTTAGCGCTGTCCTTGGTGTCGTGGGCGGGCCTGCGGTATTCCAATCGCAGCCGCCGCGGCCGTGCCCTGTTCGTCTTCACGCTCGGCATCGTGCTCATCGTCGCCGCTTCCGGGTTTTTCCTGCTGCGGGCGGTCGGCACGACCGGACCGGTCGGGGTGGGCGCCGCGGCGACGCTGCTGGGCTGCGCGATGCTGGTGGTCGCCACCGGCTCGCTGTTGCCCAGCGTGGAGGACTGGTTCGGCGCCCGCCGCGAGCTGCGCATCATTGCGCCGATACTGGCCGAACTCGGCCGCAGGCATCCCGACATCGGAATCGGGGTGCGGCCCCGCGGCCCCCTGGTGTTCCGGGTGGCCGAGCGGATGTCGCTGATCTCCGACGCCCTGTTCCTGGAGGCCACCGCCGCCGACCACAAACGCCGGCTTCGGGTCGATCCGTCGGGCGCGGTGTCCGACGCCGAGGACGACGATGCCGAGCTGGAGTCTCCGCAGGTTCCGCCGAAGGAACAGGCGCAGGCGATCGCACGGTGGATCTATGCCGGGAGTGAAGCCGCTCCGGAGGTCATGCGGGCGAGCTTTCCCGGCCTGGGCTGGCTGCGCCAACCCAGTGCCTACTCGGATCGGGAGTGGATCCTCGAGATCGCCCAGCAGTACCGCGCACTAACCCGCCGCGGTGACGCGGCGGGTTAATCCTCGTTCGGTTCGTTAGCGTGGCCTTGCTTCGCCGGTGCCGGCGTTGGAGGCCACCGCGGGCTAATCGTCCAGGTGCTCGCGGCGACGCAGCTCGTCGACCTTCTGAACGATGTCCTGCTGGGCCTCCGCGGACAGGCCGACCGTGCGTGCGGCAATACGGCGCACACCCTCGTCGCGCATGTTCGCGAGCCAGGTCAGTTCCTTGTCGAGCTTCTCGTAGTACTCGTCGTCGGTGAAGTACGCCGGCTTGATCCGGAAGAAGTTGGCAAGGGCGGCCATGGTCGCCGCAGACGGGTTGGTGCGGTTGCCTGAGCGAAGCTGCGACAGGTACGGCGCGGACATCGTGACGCCCTCCGCCTTCAGTGCAGCGATCACCTCAGCGGACGTGTGCGGACCGCGTCCTGGCGGGTAGACCGTGTCGAACAGGCGGTTCAGACGGTCGGCGAACGTCGTGCTCATCGATTAGACCTCCACATGCATTGACGAGCGGACCTATTGGCGGCGTATTTGCTGATCATCGTAGCGAGTGTTGAGGCCACAACCAAGTGCAAACCGCGTAAAAGTTAGCCCGCCTTTTCCGTTGTCGGTGCTCGCAGGTAGTGACCGCGAGGTGCATTGCGTGCGCCGATCGCTCCACCTTAAGGTGCGACGAAGCAAATACTAACGGCGGTGTCGAACTTCTTTTGCCAGAGTTCTGGACACCGGCGTCACAGTAATCACGCTGGGTCCCACCGGCAACGTTGATCATGAGCGTCGGAGAGAATTTCGGTGTTTGCTATTACGCAACTAAGCGTCGCGGAACCGAATAGCTGAAAACGTCGGCGCCTGCGCAGGAAGGCGTCGTCGCCGGGCCGGGTGAGCAGCGAGGTGGCAACTCCGCGACGATTGCCAGCAGATGGTCAGTTGGACCGGGGCGACGATGCCGCCGGGGCGGTGTCCGCTCCACGACCACGCATCACAACGACCGCCAGCGCGGCCACGCCGGCCGTGGCGGTGATCGCGACGGCGGCCCACCGCAGCCCCAGGGCGCCGTCGAACAGCAGCCACAGGCCGAACAGCAGGAACAGCACGCTGGCCAGGCCGTGCAGGAATCGCGCGGGCAGCCTCGTGTGCATCATCCGGCCCACCGCGATGGCCACTCCGTCGGCCAGCACCATGCCAAGTGTGGCGCCGATCCAGACGCCGGCCCAGTTGTAGTCGCTGGCGAGCGTGACAGTGGCAAGCATGGTCTTGTCGCCGAGTTCGGCGAGGACGAACGAGGACACGATCGCGAAGATGACGAATCGCGGCTCGGCGACCCGGATGTTGTCTTCAGCGTCGTCGCGGCCTTCGCGCCAGGTCCACACCGCGAACAGCAGGAAAGCGATCGCCGCGACGAAGGCGATCGGGCGTTCGGGCAGCGTCAGCCCGAGGAAGTGGCCGATGGCCACCGATAGGCCGTGGACGAGCATCGAGGCGATGGCGACACCGGAGAGCACCACCCACCACCGATGCCGCAGCGAGTACGTCATGGTGATCAGCTGCGACTTGTCGCCCAGCTCGGCGACGAACACCACGGCGAGGCTGACCAGAATGGCGGCGAGCATTCGATGACCTTTCGACGCGTCGCCCACGGGCCGAATGCTCACCCGTCAGGCTTCGGTCGAAGGTCTCGCCCACCGCAGTCGAGTGCGGTTCGCCGGCCGGGCTGGCGTCACCGTGCTGCTCGTGGTGCGCGCCGCCAGTATGTCGACACGACGATTGGGGGCTACTCCCCTTCGCTGACATCCTCGACGATAGCCGTCAATGCGCGGGCTGGCCACCGCGGGGCCGGTTTCGGGTGGCCGAAAACCGTTATGCGGCAAGCAGCATGGCGAGGATGGCGGTGTCGGGGTGGGTGATGGGGTCGACGCCCACCCGGCTGACCATGGACGTCACGGTGCCGTCCGCCTCGGCTTCCACCCAGGCGGCGCGGTGTTCGAGTCCCAGATGGGGCAGCCCGGGTAGGAGTACGCAACCGGAAGCGGCGCCGTTGCACTCCGGCAGCGACGGTGTGGTCTCCGACGGCGGATGCAACATGAGCAGGGCCGGGGGCTGGTGCTCGGCGAAATAACCAGGGGGCACCGCCGACTCACCCACTACCGGACCTTCAGCCACGACCAAGCCCACGGTATTGGGTTCCGGCTCATCGGGGAGTTCTTCACGGGCTCCGAAAATCGTTGTGGTGGAGAGCAATCCAGGCAGTGACGCGACGCGCACGGCGACCATCAAGAGCTGCGCCCATTCCTTGGTGGAGTCGGGCCAGCGGCCGGAGATCACGAAGCCCTTGAGCGATCCGCGTGAATGGAACGGGGCGATCTCGATCGCCCGACCTGAGCTCATCTCCATCTCACGCCTCCGCGCCTACGGTGTTCGGTTACCCGACACGGCTATGAGTCGATTTGACCAGAATGAGGCAGGTCAAACCTGCTAGCAAGCCGGACACGGGGAGTCAGCGGGCGATTTCGCCCTTCACCGTCCACACGACGCGGTAGGAGCCCGCGGCGGGCACCCAACCGAACTCGTGGGAGTCCGCCGCTCCCGCCGCCCCCGGATTGTCCGACCGCGCTTCGAATATGGCGCTGCGGCCCGACCCGTGGACCTCACCGATTCGCTTGACGAGCCAGCGTGACGATCGTCTGGGATCGGGGAACACCCGGAGTTGTCCGCGCCGGGGACTTCCACCGCGTAACGCGAGCAGCCCGTCGCCGGGGACGAGAGTCGGTCGCATCGACTCGTCCACCACCTTGAAACGCATCAGCGGCCATCGCCGTAGTGGATGGTTTTCCGACACAGTCGAAGGGTAGGTTAAAGCCATGCTGCATCGACTTTTCAACAACGCCACCGAAGCTCATGCCCACTGCGATCTGTACTGCGGCGTCTACGACCCCGCGCAGGCCAAGATCGAGGCGCTCTCCTGCCTGAAGACGATCCAGAAGTACCACGACTCCGATGACGAGCACTTCAAGGCGCGCGCCATCATCATCAAGGAGCGTCAGGCCGAAGAGGTCAAGCATCACCTGATGGTGCTGTGGGCCGACTTCTTCACCAAGGATCACTTCGAGCAGTTCCCGAATCTGCATCAGCTGTTCTGGGATGGTGTGCACGGGGCGGGCGACGTCAAGAAGTCGCTTGACGCCGCCGTCGCCGAGAAGCTGCTCAAGACCATCGACGAGATCGCCGACATCTTCTGGCAGACCGACAAGGGCAAGCAGATGGGCGTCTACCCGCCCGCCTGAACCCCCGCGACGAGAAAGAGCCGCCGAGTCGAAGACCGGCGGCTCTTTTGGTTGGTGCGATCAGAAGAGCACGATGAGCGCGAGTACGCCGAGCAGCACCAGAGCGATCACGCCGGCACGTAGGAATGCCATCAACTGAGACCGGGTGTAGACGTGCGCCGACGATTGCCACTCAGAAGGCGGCAGCGCGGACCCCGAACCCATAGAAGATGACATCAACCCCTCCTGACCTGCACGTTTATCGCTCTCCCCCGTGAGATCTGTCACAACATCAAGCTGTGACGCCGATCATAACCCCTGATGTCGGATCGAAAAAATCGTGCCCCCAACGAGGCTGCGGCGCGTCGCGCAGCGGTCGACCGCGTGGTTAGCCGACCTAGGAATTTCGCTCTCCGCAAGGGGGCCTGTTGATGAGTGCGTCGGATCGCCCGCTTCTATCCACAGAATTCTCAGCCCGCGCACAGAATCAGCGGCTCAAACCGCTTTGACGCCGCTGACAGCCTGTGGATGAACCTGTGGAAACTGTGGATAGCTGCGCATTGCTGGCGGTGCCGCCCTGGACGACCGACGGCGGCGTCGGCCGACGTGCGCCCGGTCGTCGCTACGCTGAAGAGCGAAATGATCACGCGGACGCGAGGAGCGAAATGATCACGCGCACGCGAGGAGCGAAATGATCACGCGCACGCGAGGAGCGAAATGATCCAGGTGTGTTCCCAGTGCGGGACGCGGTGGAACGTGCGCGACCGGCGCCGCGCGTGGTGCCCGCGCTGCCACGGCGCGCTGCTGGCTCCGTCCGGCCCTGCGCCCGGGGCGGAGTGGAGCGCCCGGCCAGGGTCGACGTCGGCACGGAATACGCCGCCCGGCGGCCCTCCGCTGCCTGCGGGGTACCGGTGGATCGCCGTGCGGCCCGGTGCTGCACCGCCGCCGCGCCGCAGACGCCGTGATCTCGGACCGACACCGCGCTACGCCGAGATTCCCCGGTGGGGTCTGACCGAGCACTTCGAGCCGGCCGATCAACCGCAGGTCGAAGCCCGCACTGGGCCGTCGTCGGCGATGCTGCAAGGCACCCTGCTCCTGACGATGGTCGCGCTCGGCGCCGCCGCACTGATCCACCTCGTCCGCTACGTCCTGCTGATCGTCAACCGCTCGGTGCTGCTGCACCCGTGGGTGGCGGGCGGGGCGACGTGGATGGGCGTCGTCCTCAGCGTGATCGCCATGTTCTCGGTGCTCGCGAGCGTGATCATGTTGGCGAACTGGCTCGTCGCCCGGCGGGCGGCCGCATTCGCGCACCGCGGACACCAGGACCCCCGCCCCGCCTGGCTCCTGCGCGCGGGCTGCCTCACTCCGTTCGTCAACCTGGTGTGGGCGCCGGTGTTCGTACTCGAACTCGCGGGTGTCGAGGAGCGGCTGAGTTGGCTGCGCCGGCGCATCGTGGTGTGGTGGCTGGCCTGGGTGGCCAGCTACGCGGTGTCGATCTTCTCGATCGCGACGAGCTTCACCACCGACGCGCAGGGCATCGCCGACAACACGGTCACCACCACCGTCGCCTATCTGCTGGCGCTGGCCACCCTGCTGCTGACCACCAAGGTGGTCCTCGGGTTCGAGCGGCAACCGGTCGAGCGGCCCAGCAGGCGCTGGGTGATGGTGCCCGACGAGCAGCCACCGACGGAGCAGCCGGATTCCAAGCCCAAAAGCGAGGCTCCGGTTGAGTCCGAAGGGCAGAACCCGGCAGCATAGGCAGCTATGAACCCGGGCGACGCCGAAGCCGCCGGTGCAGCGACATCGGGACCGCTCAGCGGCCACCCCTTCGTCGTGGCGCACCGCGGCGCGTCGGCGGACCGCCCCGAGCACACCCTGGCCGCCTACGAGTTGGCCCTGAGGGAGGGTGCCGACGGGGTGGAATGCGACGTGCGGCTCACCCGCGACGGTCATCTGGTCTGCCTGCACGACCGCAGGGTGGACCGGACGTCTGACGGGACGGGCCTGGTCAGCGAGATGACGCTCGCACAGCTTCGCGAATTCGATTACGGCGCTTGGCATCCCAGCCGCAACCGCGGCGGCGGGCAGGGCGAGACCGGCCTGCTGACCCTCGACGAGCTGGTGTCACTGGTGCTGGACTGGAACCGCCCGGTCAAGCTGTTCATCGAAACCAAGCATCCGGTCCGCTACGGCGCGCTGGTGGAGAGCAAGGTGCTGGCACTGCTGCACCGCTACGGCATCGCGTCACCCGCGTCGGCGGATCTGTCGCGCGCGGTGGTGATGTCGTTCTCGGCGGCCGCGGTGTGGCGGGTGCGCCGCGCGGCACCGCTGCTGCCCACGGTGCTGCTCGGCGAGACGTCGCGCTACCTGGGCGGAAGCGCCGCGACGACCGTCGGCGCGACGGCCGTGGGCCCGTCGATCGCGACGCTGCGCGAGCATCCCGAGTTGGTGGACCGGGCCGCCGCGCAGGGCCGCGCGATGTACTGCTGGACCGTCGACCACTTCGAGGACGTGCACTACTGCCGTGACCTCGGGGTCGGCTGGGTCGCCACGAACCACCCCGGCCGCACCAAGGACTGGCTGCAGAACGGGCTCGCCGGGGCGGGTCGCGACTAGGAGACGGTCACAGGGTGCCGCCCGCCGCCTTCGGCGCATCGGCGTCGTTGGGCGCGGACCCGAGTTCGCGCGCAACGAAGTCCTCGAGGTGAAACAGGTTCGCCCCGGCACGGTCGGCGATGCGCACCAGCGTGGTCATCAGCGAGACCTCCTCGACCTGTTCGCCGAGGAACCACTGCATGAACTGCTCGCCGAGGTAATCCCCTTCGTCACGAGCGACGCCGGCGAGTCGGCCGATCTGCTCGGTGACCGTGCGCTCCTGGTCGAGTGCTGTGTGACGCCGCTTACCCGACGGATTCGATGTTTGCTGTAGGCCTATGGCTCGGTGTCGATCACGTCTGCGGGGACCGGAGAATCCGAGCGCAGCGCATCGAACAACTGCCCGGCCGCCGCGTCGTTCCACACCACCACTGAGCCCGAGTCGCCGCCGCTGAACTGACCGATCGGCACGGTGGTGGTGACGACGTCTCCGCGTAGCGCCCAGGCCAGCCGTGCCAGGTCCCAGATGTGGTCGTCCTGGTCCACCGCGACGGCGTCGCCCGCCGCGTGCGCCATCGGGTACCACCTGAGCGGATTGAGCAGCACCGCGGGGCTGGCGGCACGGTGCAGCAGTGCCGACATGAAGGCCCGCTGGTTGAGCATGCGGTCGAGGTCGGCGCGGGGCGTGGCCCGGGTGCGCACGTAACCGAGGGCGGTGCGGCCGTCGAGTTTCTGGCAGCCGGCGGGCAGGTCGATGCCGGCGAGCGGGTCGCTGATCGGTTCGGTCGGGCACATGGTCACCCCGCCGACGGCGTCGACCATGGTCGCGAAGCCGTCGAAGCCGATCTCGGCGTAGTGGTCGACCCGCAGGCCGGTGGCCTGCTCCACGGTCTGGGCGAGTAACGGGGCTCCGCCGACGGCGAACGCCGCGTTGATCTTGTCGCTGCCGTAGCCGGGGATCGACACGTAGGAGTCGCGCGGGATGGACACCATCGTGGTGTGCGTGCCCGACCAGGGGGCCGGGATGTGCACCACCAGGATCGTGTCGGTGCGGCCGTTGCCGACGTCGCCGCCGGTGGCCAGCTGCGCCTGCTGCTCGGGGGTCAGATGCTGGCGGCTGTCGGACCCGACGAGAAGCCAGGTGGTGCCCGCGCCCGACGCGGGGCGGTCCGGGTAGTCCGCCAGCGCAGGGATCCGGTGCAGTGACGAGTCCATCCAGAGAACACCGGCCACGGTCGCGACGAGGAACACAAGCATCATCGCCAGCAGGATGCGTCCCCAATGTCGTTTGCGCCGTGGGCTTTTCGGCTTAGGCGGTGCCGGCGGCCGGGCTTGCCGGGGAGCCGGGGGCGCGGGTCTGCGCGGGGGCGGCCTGCCGCTCGGTGGGGCCGGTCGCGGCGGCCTGCCGCTCGGTGGGGCCGGTCGCGGCGGAGTCGGCGGGTTCGGCGGCCAAGCGGGCCGATAGTTGGGGTCACGGCGGATCACCTGTGACGGTTCCCGGCGAGCCCCTCCCGGCCCGCCCGCGGGCCGGGGAGGGCCGTAACCGCGGCGCGGCTGCCGGTCGTCGTTCACACAACGGAATGTACGTGGCCGACGGCCGGCTTCACTGCAGCCAGCTCAGGTGGCCCGCGGCCAGTGCGTAGCCGACGAAAGCCACGGCGTCGATCAGGGCGTGGGCGATGATCAGCGGCCACAGCCGCCCGGTGCGCACGTAGACGTAGCCGAACACCAGGCCCATCGCGAGGTTGCCCAGCCCCGCGCCGAAGCCCTGGTACAGGTGATAGAGCCCGCGCAGCACGCTCGTAACGACGACCGCGGCCGTCGGGCTGAGCTGCAGTTGGCGTAGCCGGGTCAGCAGGAAGCCGACGACGACCACCTCCTCGGCCCAGCCGTTGGCGAACGCGGTGAGCAACAGCACGGGGATCCGCCACCAGGTGTCGTACAGTTCGGCGGGTTCCACCGACGCGTTCATCCCGAGGATGCGGGCGATCTGGTACAGCGCGAGGCCCGGCAGTCCGATCAGCGCGGCCAGGCCGAGCCCGCCGAGCAGGTCCGGACGCCACCGCGGCCGACCCAAGCCGATGGACGCTGGTCCGGAACCGCTGCGCCACAACAGATATACGGCCAGCGCGCCCCACGCCAGCAGTTGAAACACCCAAGCCAGGTTGAGCCCGAGGTCGATGAGGTCGAACGGCGAGCGGCGTGGATTGAGCGCGACGACCTGTCCGGAGAGGCCGAGCAGCACCGACTCGGTCAGGTTGAGCAGGGCGCTGTACGCGGAGAGGCCAAACGTGACCGCCAGCACCACCGCGACCTCGATGCGCAGCGTCCGCCGCTTCGGGTCGCTGGGCTCGTCCGGGCCGGTCACCGGAGTTACGGTAGCGGGCCGCGGGAGATCTACAGCCTGCGCGCGCGCAGGCCGTTGAGGAACGGACAGCCCATCAGCACGCGGATCGCCTGGCTCAGTCCGGTGACGTCGTCCACGGGCTTGGCGAAGGGCAACCGCACGTCGTGGTCGCCGTCGTCGGTCTCCACCCGTAACCGCACGCCGTAGCGATCCAGGCCGAGCGGGCGGACGCGGCCGCGGCGCAACGTCATCGGCAGCCGGCTGGCCAGCCGCTCGACGACGTCGCGGTGCGCCGACTCCATGTGCTGCAGCCAGCACGACTCCATGGCGCAGAACGGATCGGGCCGCGCGCCCAGCAGCGTGCTCACCCCGACCGACTCCGCACCGGTGGAGTCGGCGACGACCACCGACTCGATCTCGAGCCGCAGCAGGGTGTATCCGGTCTCGCTGCCGCCGCGCTCGGTATTGACTTGTAGCAGCGCCGGATTGGGGTCCTGCGATGCGACCAGGTCCAGCAGCGCCGACACCTCGCCAACGGGCACGTCGCGCAGTCGCCCGCTGATCCACACCAGTGAGCGCACGGGCTCGCGCAGCGGCAACGGCGCGTAGTCGGTCATCTCCAGCACGGCCTGCACCCCGGTGTCGGCGGCGGAGGCCACCTCGCCCGCGACCACGCTGTCGACCGGCACTGTGATCGCGACCGAACCGTCGTCGAGCAGATGGTGGACCGGGGATTCGGTGGGTCCTCCGCTGTGGCACCCCTCGACCGCCAGCATCGCGCCGCCCGCCCGAGCGCAGGCGCTGCGGATCCGCTCGGCCGTGGTCGGTGCCGTCATCATCGCCGTCATGCCGCCTCCAATCAGATAAGGTGAGCCTAACTTAACTAGACGCCCCGGAATCCTGCAAGGCTTTCGTGCAGGGGAACGGCATTACCACGGTGAGCCGTTACTGTTGGGGCGTGCCGCGCATCGCCTATCTGGGACCCGAGGGAACCTTCTCCGAGGCGGCGCTGCTCAGGTTGACGACCGGGCGCATGCTGCCCGGTGGGCCGAACCCCGACGGGGTGACCGCGATCCCGACCGACAGCACGGCGGCCGCACTGGCCGCGGTCCGGGCCGGCGACGCCGACTACGCCTGCGTGCCGATCGAGAACTCCATCGAAGGGTCGGTGCTGCCGACGCTCGACAGCCTGGCCACCGGGACGCCGCTGCAGATCTTCGCCGAACTCACCCTCGACGTGTCGTTCACGATCGTGGTCCGCGACGGCGTGCCCGCCGAGCGCGTGGCGACCGTGGCGGCGTTCCCCGTCGCGGCCGCCCAGGTGCGTCGTTGGCTGGCCGATCACCTGCCCGCGGCGCGCATCGTGCCCGCCAACTCCAATGCGGCCGCCGCCGCGGACGTCGCCGACGGCCGGGCGGACGCCGGGGTGAGCACCGCGCTGGCCGCCCAGCGTTACGGGCTGGCGGCCCTCGCGTCCGACATCGTCGACGAGCCCAACGCGCGTACCCGCTTCGTCTTGGTCGGCACGCCGGCCCCGCCGCCCGATCGCACCGGGGCCGACCGGACCTCGGTGGTGCTGCGGCTGGCCAACGTGCCCGGCGCGCTGGTGTCGGCGATGACGGAACTGGCGATCCGCGACATCGATCTGACCCGCATCGAATCACGGCCCACCCGAACCGAATTGGGCACCTACATCTTCTTCCTCGACTGTGTCGGCCACATCGACGACGATGCGGTCGCCGAGGCACTCAAAGCGCTGCACCGTCGTTGTTCCGATGTGCGATTCCTTGGTTCCTGGCCGACGGATGCGGCCGCGGGCGCTGTGCCGCCCCAACTCGACGAGGCCACCCGCTGGCTGGCCCGGCTGCGGGATGGCAAGCCGTGAGCGGGCGCCTGGTGCTGGTCCGCCACGGACAGTCCCACGCCAACGTCGAGCGTCGACTCGACACCCGGCCGCCCGGGGCGCCGCTGACCGACCTGGGCCGCGATCAGGCGCGCGTCTTCGCCCGCGACCTGGTCCATCCGCCGACGCTGCTCGCGCACTCGGTGGCGGTGCGGGCGGTGCAGACGGCCGGCGAGATCGCCGGTGAGCTGAGCCTGGACACCGTCGAACTCGAGGGCGTCCACGAGGTGCAGGTCGGTCACCTCGAGGACCGCAACGACGACGAGGCGATCACCGCGTTCGAGACCGTCTACCAGAGGTGGCACGAGGGCAACCTCCACGTGCCGATGCCCGGCGGTGAAACCGGCGACGAGGTGCTGGAGCGCTACGTCTCGGCCATCACCCAGTTGCGGCTGCGCCACCTCGACGACGACTCCTGGCACGGCGACATCGTGGTGGTCAGCCACGGCGCCGCGATCCGGCTGGTGTCGTCGGTGCTGGCCGGGGTGGAGAGCAGCTTCGCGCTGGACCACCACCTGAGCAACACCGAGTCGATCGTGCTGGCGCCGATCACCGACGGACGCTGGAGCTGTGTGCAGTGGGGATCGCTGACACCGCCGTTCTACCCGGAGCCCGACGTGCATCCGGTCCAGGACGCGCTGCAGTCAGCCGACCCGATGGGCTGACGCCCTGACGGCGCACATGCAGCCGACTGCCTCGCAGTCGATGGCGAACGAGTGCACCACCTCGGGTGTCACGCAGTCCGGTTCGGTGCACTCGGTGCGCGCTGCGGCGTGGTGGATGACGGTGCCGTGGCAGTGCTCGAGGCCCGCAACACACTCGCGGCACCGGAACGCATCAGCCATGACTTCTTGATAGCACCGCGCGGCGACAACGCGCGGTTGCCGCGCTGCTCAGCCCCACCCCAATTCGTGCAGCCGCTCGTCGTCGATGCCGAAGTGGTGGGCGACTTCGTGGATCACCGTGATCGCCACCTCGTCGACCACCTCCTTGTCGGTGTCGCACACCTCGAGCAGCGCCTCGCGGAAGATCGTGATGGTGTCGGGCAGCGATCCGGCGTACGACGAGTCGCGTTCGGTCAGCGCGATGCCCTCGTAGAGCCCGAGCAGGCCCGGTTCCTCGTCGTGGCGGGCCTCGACGAGCACGACGACGTTGTCCAGTGCGGCGGCCAGTTTCGGCGGTATCAGGTCCAGTGCCTCGGAGACCAGCTCGTCGAACCGCCGCGCGCTCATCCGCACGGGCACGCGGTTACGGCACCGGTGGCGGCGGGGGCGGCAGCGGCGCGCCGGGCGGCGGCGGTGCGGGTGCCGGTGGCGGCGGCGGTGGAGCCGGAGCACCGGGCGGCGGCGGTGGCACGGGCTCACCCGGCGGCGGGGCGCCGGGGGGCGGCGGTGGGCCGTTCATGAACGTGTTACCCCCGGCGGGCGGGGCCTGCGGCGCCTCGGTCTCCGTGGCCTCGCTGGACTGTTGCGGGCCGTGGGTCGTCTGGCCGCTGCTGTCCGAGGAGCTGCTGCTGTTGCTGCTGCTCGACTGGTCGCTGGTCACCTGCGACGTGGTGTCATCCTCGCCGTTCTCCGGCATCGGGATCGGCGGGAAGTTGAGCCTTTCCTCGGGAATGTCCGGCGGAGGCACCGGCGGCTGGCCGTTGATGAGTAGCGGACCCTTGGCGCTGTTGAGCAGCGTGGACCAGCCGCCGTTGCCCAGGGTGGCGCCGATGCTGCAGGACACCTGGTGGCTGCCCGCCGACCAGCTCGGCAGCGAGATGGTGCTGTAGATCAGGGTGAGCGTGGTGCTGCGCAGCTGGATCGGCGCCAGATAGGCGTCGGTGAGCCGAGTGCACGCGTCCTTGATGAAACTGTCCTGTTCGGGCTCCGGCGGCAGGCCGGCGGGGAACTTCTCGGCGACGTTGACGGCGCCGGTGACCTCCATGGCGTGTGGTGCCGCGCAGTCGACGGGGATGTCGGTGGGCTGGTTGGTGGTCGGGTCGATGCCGAGGCAGGTACCGACGGGCCACACCTTGGACTGGTCGATCTCGGCCACCTTGCCCGCGAACGCGAGCTGCTGGTTGTTGGCGCCGGGCAACTGCAGGCCGCACAGCATGCGTCGCTCGCCGGACTGGCGCCAGGCCTTCTCCCCCGACCACAGCATGCTGACGGTGAAGCGGCTGTTGGGGTCGAACCGGGGCCCGAGATAGCGCTTGACCGACGCCGAGCACTGCTCCTGGCTGATCTGCTGAATGCGCGCGGCCGACGGCGGTGCCGCCTCGGGGCCGTACTCGCTGCCGGGGAACGTCCTCATGTCCACCGACTCCGCCACCTCGAACCGGTGCTCGGCCTTGCAGTCGACGATCTCGGCGGCGTCGGGCGTGCGGTCCGGCCAGTTGAGGCAGTCACCCGGCTTGGCGTGCTTGAAGGTGTCGTTGCCGCGCGGCCCCAGCGAGATCGTGCTGGCGGTCAGGCCGCTGGCGCCCTCAGTCTGCGGCAGCGCGGTGATGAAGCCGGCGATCAGCAACGCGCCGAGGGCCGTCAGCAACAGCGCGCGGTGCGTGGACGTGGCGTGAATCCTTGTCCACCACGCCACCCGCTCCGAGCCCTGCTCGTCGTCATGATCGGACAGCGCGCCTGCGCTGCCCGAGCCGTCGGGTGCCTGCAACATCCGCTCCATTGTGACAGGCGTGTCAGGTGCTGTGACAAGTGTTGCGGTTGTAAAGTTATACGGTTGTGTTTGCTGGGCCGGGTGACCAGTAGGGTTGCGCCCGTGATCGACCTCAAAGTGCTGCGCGAGAACCCGGATATCGTCCGCGCCTCGCAACGTGCCCGTGGCGACGACCCGAGCCTGGTCGACACCCTGCTCGAGTCCGACGCCGCCAGGCGGGCGGCGGTCTCGACGGCCGACAACATGCGCGCCGAGCAGAAGGCGGCCAGCAGGAAGGTCGGCAAGGCGTCGCCCGACGAGCGGCCCGCGCTACTCGAGCAGGCCAAGGCGCTGGCGGAGAAGGTCAAGGCCGCGGAGGCCGAGCAGGCCGCCGCCGAACGGGCCTTCACCGCCGCCCACATGGCGATCTCCAACGTGATCATCGACGGCGTGCCTGCCGGGGGCGAGGACGACTTCGTGGTGCTCGACACCGTCGGCGAGCCGCCGCCCCTGGAGAACCCGAAGGACCACGTCGAGCTCGGTGAGTCGCTCGGCCTGATCGACCTCGAACGCGGCGCCAAGGTATCCGGCGCGCGGTTCTATTTCCTCACCGGTGCCGGTGCGCTGCTGCAGCTCGGGCTGATGCAGCTGGCGGCCAGGCTGGCCACGGAGAACGGCTTCACGCTGATGATCCCGCCGGTGCTGGTGCGCCCGGAAGTCATGGCCGGCACCGGGTTCCTCGGCGCCCACAGCGAGGAGGTCTACCGGGTCGAGGCCGACGACCTGTACCTCGTCGGCACCTCCGAAGTGCCGCTGGCCGGATACCACGCCGACGAGATCCTCGACCTGTCCGGCGGGCCGCGGCGCTATGCGGGCTGGTCGTCGTGTTTCCGCCGCGAAGCAGGCAGTCACGGCAAGGACACCCGCGGCATCATCCGCGTGCACCAGTTCGACAAGGTCGAGGGCTTCGTCTACTGCACGCCCGAGCAGGCCGAGGCCGAACACGACCGGCTGCTGGGCTGGCAGCGTCGGATGCTGGCGATGATCGAGGTGCCCTATCGTGTGATCGACGTCGCCGCAGGCGATCTCGGTTCGTCGGCCGCGCGCAAGTACGACTGTGAGGCCTGGGTGCCGACCCAGCGGACCTACCGCGAGCTCACCTCGACCTCGAACTGCACGACCTTCCAGGCGCGCAGGCTCGCGGTGCGCTACCGCGACGAGAACGGCAGGCCGCAGACCGCGGCCACCCTGAACGGGACGCTGGCCACGACCCGCTGGCTGGTGGCGATCCTGGAGAACCACCAGCAGCCCGACGGCAGCGTCCGCGTCCCGGAGGCGTTGGTGCCGTTCGTCGGAACCAATGTGCTGACGCCGACGGAGTAGTCGTTAGTCGCCCAGTAGTTCGTCGAGGCTGGCCAGGAACTCCCTGGGTCGCTGCGGGGTGAACGCCGGTTGCGGTCGCGCGCCAGGCACGTCGAGGGTCACCAGCGTCGACTTGATCGGCCGCCACATGTCCAGCGGTAGCCACCGGCGCAGATCGGAACTGCCCCAGATGCGGAACCGGTGGGTCAGCATGCCCAGCGGCTCGGCCTTGTACCCGCGGATCGACCGCAACGGAATGATCTTCGACGTGCCCGACGGAAAGTGGTAGCGCCGCAGCGTGATCGCCTCACGGTCCAGCTGGATCAGACCGTCGTCGTAGTACTGGCGCGGGCCGGTCATCTCCCCCTCCGCTCCGACCGCAGCTCGTGGCCCCTGGTGGTCAGGCAGCGGCCGCTGTCCAGGTTCCACTGCCAGCCGTGCAGGTTGCACGTCAGCGTCGAGCCCTCGACGACGCCGAACTTAGACAGGTCGGCCTTGAGGTGCGGACAGCGGCGCTGAATCTCCCAACCGTCCAACGTGATCGACGACGAGTCGTCGTGCGCCTCGGCGAACCAGCCGTCGGCGTAGGCGATGCGCTCGTCGGTCAGGCACTTGAAGAACGTGTACAGGAACTCGTTGTAGCCGCCGACCCGCCAGGCCCGAAAGCGCGTGGACAAGAAGATGGTGTTGACCCAGTCCGGCTCGTTATCCCGCAGGACGGTGCGCACCAGATCCGGCGCGATGGCGAACCCGTAGCGAAACTTTTCATTCGGTATGGGTTCGCGCACAACACGTTTCGGGAAGTCCAGCACGACGGTCTCGTCATGCCCGCCGCCTCGTAGCCGCAGCTCGACCGGGTAGCCGATGCCGTCGCAGATCTGATCGCTCTGGATCATGATCGGCTCGAAGAGCGTGCGCAGCGGTTCCAGCAGGGACTCACCCGCGGCGGGCGCCCAGCTGGCCTTCTCCGCGGCCAGCACCGGCGCCATCCGCTCGGCGTAGTCCGCGATGTAGGCCGCCTTGCCGGTGGTGAAGATCGCCTGCACCTCGTCGTCGGGCAGCGGGTGCGTCAGCGAGTCCAGTTGCGCGCCCGTGAAATTCGCGGTCGAGCCGGGAACCATCAGCAGCCCGCCGTCGTGGCCGTGCGTGCGCATCTGGTCGAGGAACACGACCTGGTCGGGGAAGATGTTGGCCGGATCACCGTGGTCGTCGTTGAGGTCGCGCAGCTCGGGATCCAGGAAGCACGGCGGACCCGCGGACGGAATCACCCAGGTGGCGCCGACCTGCGCGATGTACTGGCGGCAGCGGTCCATCTGGCGCTGCCGCTTCTGCACGCCGAACGCCTCCTTGGCGCGGTCGGGCATGTCGTAGACCATCGGGTACCAGATCGCCCCGGAGTACTGCAGCATGTGGACGTCGACGTGATCGAAGTCGGCGTGTACCACGTCCAGGTCGACCGGCCGGGCGTCGTTCATATTGAAAACGGTGGTCGCGCCATCCGAAACCACCAGACCCGAGTCGCCGATCGGCCCGTCGGCAGGCGCGCGCAACGCGATGATCATGACGTCGAGGTCGCCCTTGGGTCCGCTGACGCGGTGGCTCACCGAGTCGGTGGTCTCGAAGAACCGGTGGAAGCCGAGCTTCTCCAGTTCCCGACGCAGATCGGGCACCGGGAAGTCGGGCAGCAGGACCACCGCGTCCTTGTTGACGTGCTCGCGCAGCAGCCGGGGGTCGAAGTGGTCGCGATGCAGGTGCGAGACGTACAGGTAGTCGCAGTCGCCGAGCGCGTCCCAGTCCAGGGCGCTGTTGTCGGGGAACGGGAACCAGGACGCGAAGTAGGCCGGGTTGACCCAGGGGTCGCACAGGATGCTTCCAGCCTTGGTGTCGATGCGGAATCCCGCATGTCCCACGCTTGTGACCTGCACTGATGCCCCTTCGTCGCGCTCAACGTGCCCGGGACGAGCTTAGCGGCAGCACACAGCCGAAGTCGTATCCACGCCCGCGCACTACGCTTGCGGTCGTGGAACCGGTCTACGGCACAATCATCCAACTCGCGCGTTTCGTCTGGCGCGTCCAGGGGCTGAAGTTCACCGTCACCGGCGTGGAGAACCTGCCGAAGACCGGCGGCGCAGTGATCGCGATCAACCACACCAGCTATTTCGACTTCACCTTCGCCGGGTTGCCCGCCTACCGCCAGGGCCTCGGCCGCAAGGTGCGGTTCATGGCGAAGCGAGAAGTCTTCGAGCACAAGGTCACCGGCCCGGTCATGCGCAGCCTGCGACATATCGAGGTGGACCGCGACAGCGGCGCCGCCTCGTTCGACGAGGCGTGTCAACGGCTCAGGGAAGGCGAGTTCGTCGGCGTCTACCCCGAGGCCACGATCAGCCGCAGCTTCGAGATCAAGGGCTTCAAGTCCGGCGCCGCGCGGATGGCCATCGACGCCGACGTGCCGATCGTCCCGCACATCGTCTGGGGGGCGCAGCGGATCTGGACCAAGGGCCATCCGAAGAAGATGTGGCGGCCGAAGGTGCCGATCTCGGTGGCGGTGGGGGAGCCGATCATGCCGACGCTGCCCGCCGCCGAGTTGACCGCGCTGCTGCATTCGCGCATGCAGCACCTGCTGGAGCGGGTGCAGGCCGACTACGGCGAACACCCACCGGGTGAGTTCTGGGTGCCGCACCGGTTGGGCGGTGCTGCGCCGACGCTGGCCGAGGCCAACCGGATGGACGTCGAGGAAGCCGCCCAGAAGGCGCAGGCGAGGGCCGCCCGCCGCACCGAACGTCCCGACCCCGCGGGAGCGCCGGAGTAGCCGCATGGAACCGGTTTTCCGCACGCTCGAGATCGCAGCCAGGGTCGCGAGGAGGGCCATCGGTACCCGAATCGACTTTCGAGGCCTCGAGCACCTCCCGGCGACCGGGGGCGCCGTCGTCGCGATCAACCACACCAGCTACATCGACTTCCTGCCCGCGGCCATGGCGGCGATGTACCGCAAGCGGCGGCTGCGCTTCATGATCAAGGCCGAGATGGCCGAAGTGAAGTCGGTCGGCTGGCTGATCAGACACACCGGGACCATCTCGGTGGACCGCAGCGCGGGTGCGGGCGCCTATGCGGTTGCGGTTGACCGGCTGCGCGCCGGGGAACTCGTCGGCGTGTACCCGGAGGCGACCATCAGCCGCAGCTTCGAGCTCAAGGAGTTCAAGAGCGGTGCCGTGCGGATGGCCATTGAAGCGCAGGTGCCCATCGTGCCGCTGATCGTGTGGGGTGCGCAGCGCGCATGGACCAAGGACCATCCGCGGGCGCTGAGCCGCAGGAAGCTTCCGATGATCGTGTCCGTCGGTGAGCCGATTCCGCCGGCCGTTGACAGCGCCGAACTCGGCACCGCGATGCGCAGCGCCATGACCGAGTTGTTGCACAAGGCGCAGCTGGACTACCCGCACCCCGAGGGGGCGTTCTGGGTGCCCCGCCGGCTGGGCGGCACCGCGCCGACGCCGGCGGAGGCCAGGATGCTCGACGAAGCGGAGCTGGCCGAGCGGGCCCGCAGGCGCGCCGAGCGACAAGCGAAGAGCCACCGGTGAGCCGATGACACTGCCCCGGCTCATCGCCTCCGACGTCGACGGCACCCTGCTCGACGACGACGAGAAGGTCACCCCGCGCACGCGGGCCGCCGTCACCGCGGCCGTGCAGTCGGGCGTGCGGTTCGTGCTCGCGACCGGACGCCCCCCGCGGTGGGTGCGACCGGTGGTCGACGCGCTCGGCTTCGCCCCGATGGCGGTCTGCGCGAACGGCGCGGTGATCTACGACCCGGCCGTCGACCGCATCGTGTCCGCCCGGACCCTGACCGCCGAAGCGCTCGCCGAGCTCGCCGAGATCGCCACCCGGGTGCTCCCCGGCGCCGGCCTGGCCGTCGAACGGGTCGGCCGCACCGCGCACGACGCCGCGACCCCGCAGTTCGTCAGCTCTCCCGGTTACGAGCACGCGTGGTTGAACCCCGACAACACCGAGGTCTCCTTCGAGGATCTGCTCGGCGAGCCCGCCATCAAGCTGCTCATCCGCAAGGCGGGCGCGCGCAGCGACGACATGGCGGCCGCACTGTCGAGACATATTGGCGCGCAGGGTGATATCACGTACTCGACGAACAACGGCCTGATCGAGATCGTGCCGTCGGGCATCAGCAAGGCCACCGGCGTCGACGAGCTGGCGCGTCCGCTGGGCATCAGCGCCGAAGAGGTGGTGACCTTCGGCGACATGCCCAACGACATCCCGATGCTGCGGTGGGCGGGCCTCGGTGTGGCGATGGGCAACGCGCACCCGGACGCGGTGGCCGCGGCCGACGAGATCACCGCGGACAACAGCGACGACGGCGTGGCGCGCGTGCTCGAACGCTGGTGGCTCTGACCGCCCGCCGGCGCTAGGTGCTGATCGGCGGGGTGAACCGCTCGAGCTGGACGGGCGTCTTGTCGGCCGAGGGCTTGGGCAACTCCACCGGGATCCCGTCGATGACCCGGGTCACCGTGCTCTTCTCCCGGTCGAAGTTGAGCGTGCCGTGCTGGAAGTTCTGCACGATCCACTGGGGCTCGTGGATCTCGCCGCTGGTCGGCAGTCCGAGCGCGCCGCGTTCGAAACCCAGTGAGCCCCAAGCCTTGTAGATTTCACCGGTGACCGGCTCCGCACCGCTGACCGGTGACCAGTAGACCGCGCCGCGCTCGAAGGTGACGTACCGCGCCGCGCCCTCGCCTGCGGCCTCCAGCGACGTCGGCCTGCCCAGCGGGCTGTTCATCCCGCCCATCGACTCCCAGCGGGCGAAGATGGCACCACCGCGCAGCGACTCGGCCAGATCCTCGGGTCCCGGCGGATCGTTGAACCGGGCCGCGATGTCGCGGATGCGGTCCATCAGCGCGTACGCCGCATTGCCGGGGCACTCCGTCGCGCCGACGTCGCGGTGGGTGAAGATCGCGGGCAGTGCCGGAGTCGCGCCCGTCGGGAACTTCGCGAACGATCCCCCCGCAGACGCCAGCACCACGCGGCCGCGCGGGTCGACGCGGTCCAGACCCAGTCGCCAGCCCAGCAACCGGCCCGTGTTGCGCAACTGGATCGGCGTCGGCGGCACCACCTCGAAGTTTCCCATCATCGCCACACCCCAGGTGTCGCGGTTGAACCCGCCGGTGTGCGCGCCCTCGACGGGTCTGTTCATCCCGCCCGCGCGGCCCTCGAAGACCTGGCCGTACTTGTCGACCAGCGCGTTGTAGGCCAGGTCGCACCAGCCCAGCGTGCGGGTGTGGTACTCGTAGATCGATCGCACGATGCCCGCCGAATCCTGCGGAGCGTATTCGTTGCTGCCCGCGGTGTGGTGCACCACGCCGGCTCGAATCCCCATGTCGTAGCGGGGGTTTCCGCATTTGATCGACTCGTCGGCGCCCCACTGGGCGCGGTTGATGATGGTGGGCGGCATGCCGGGGGCGTTGACCGCCGACGGCATCGGGAGATTGTCCACCGGCGGCGCCTGCGGCGGGCTGATCAGCACGGCGTTGAGGTTCTGCCCGAACGGTTGCTCGACGTTGGCGGGCACGTAACCCAGACCCGGTCGGGGCGCGGGCCGGTTCGCGCCCGTCGTCACCGGCGCGTCGGGCGGGCGGGTGACCGCGATCTGCACGGTGGTGGTGCGGCCGACGAACACCGGTTCGGTGCCCCGCACGGCATCGGTGTCCAGCCCGACCCCCGCCATCGGCTCGGCCTCGTACCAAGGGCCCCAGCTGCCGTCGGCCTTCTTGGCCCGCACCCGCGCCGTGGTGCCCGCGAAATCCTGGGCCGTCAGCGCGACCATGGAGAACGGGACGTCCTGGTGGATCTCGCGAACGGTCTCTCCGCCGCCGAGGTCGGTGAGTGGTTGCTGCGCCAGGTGGGGCGCCTGCGGCGCCGGAGGTCCGGCGTCGTCACCGGGCACGCCGAAGATCGCCATCGGCAATATCACGACCGTTGCCGCAACCGCGGTGAACAGCAGCGATGGCGCGGGCCGCGCTCGCGAGGAGCGAAAACCAGGACTCGGCACGGCCTGATGTTACGTATGTGTCAGTTGATGCCGCTGTTTCGACACGGTTTCAGCGCCGCAAATATCGGCAGACCCTGTAACGGCACCGCAGAGCCCGGGGGATGGCTTCTGCGGTGCCGTCGGGTGACAGGTCTCGTGGGCGGAGCGCCCGGGGTCCTAGGCGCCGGGGACGGGCGCCGGCCCGGCACCGGGCATCGCGGGTGCGCCCGCCGGCAGTGCCGGCGCGACGGCCGGAGCGCCCGGCGGCTTCACCGCCGACATGATCGCCGGCATCACCATGCCCTTGAGCAGGTCGATGGCCTGGCCGGCACCCAACTGCTCGGCCATGCTGTTGATCTCGCCGAGGATGCCGCCGCTACCGGTACTGGGCGCCGCAGCGGGCATGGTCGCCAGCGACGGGTCGCCCAGTATCGGGTAGGTGCCCGCGGCGGGGTCGAGGCCGATCGGCGCCGCGATCGGAACCTCACTCGGGGCCGGCAGGCCCGCCGCCGATGAGATCGGTGTGGTGGCCAGCGCCGGATCGGTCAACGCCGGCGGCGTCGACAACCCCGGGGTGGCCAGGTCCGGCAGCGCGCCGGCGGGGCTCGTCAGCGCCGGACTGGTCAGCGCCGGGTTGGTGAGCGCGGGGTTGGTCAGGGCCGAATCGGTGAGCCCGGGACCGGTCGCGGTGACCGGCGGCAGCGTGGCGCCGGGAGCGGTCAGGCTCGGCGCCGTCAGCCCCGGGGTGGTGAGGCCGGGCGCCGTCAGCTCCGGTGTGGTCAGGCCCGGCGTGGTGAGCCCCGGCGAGGTGAGGGTGGCGGGCGTGCTGGCGCCCGAGCCCGTCAGCAGGCCGGTCGGCATCGGCGGCATGTTGATGCCGAACTGCGAGAGACCCTGCGACAGGGCCGACATCAACTCGCTGGGCAGGTCGGTGATCATCGCGGCCTGAACGAACTCACGGTGCTGTGCCGAGGGCGTCGTGCTCTCGGACAACTCGCTCACGGCGACGACTGCGGCGGGACTTGCGACTGCCAGGGCCAGGACTGCGCTCGTGGCCGTCGAGAGCCTGCGTCGGCGACGGTTCGGCACGGAAGTCTCCTCAATACATGGACTACATCGGCTAGGTGATCGTGTGAACAACCCAGGTCTGACGCTGTCGGCCAAGAGCCAACGTGAACGACGGTACTGGCGTGACCTCTGGGGTTGAAGTGACGATATGGAATCGTGAGCCGATCGAAACCTTCCGCATCCGTGGCATTCGGGGTGTGATGTCGCTGTCCGATACCCTTGCTGCCGATGACAGCTCGTTTTGACCTCTTCGTCGTCGGTTCCGGTTTTTTCGGCCTGACGATTGCCGAGCGCGTGGCAACGCAGCTGGACAAGCGGGTGCTCGTCGTCGAGAGACGGCCGCACATCGGCGGCAACGCCTACTCCGAGCCCGAACCGCAGACCGGGATCGAGGTGCACAAGTACGGTGCGCACCTGTTCCACACCAGCAATCAGCGGGTGTGGGACTACGTGCGGCAGTTCACCGAGTTCACCGGCTACCAGCACCGCGTGTACGCCATGCACGGCGGCCAGGCCTACCAGTTCCCCATGGGCCTGGGCCTGGTGTCGCAGTTCTTCGGCAAGTACTTCACGCCCGACGAGGCGCGGCGGCTCATCAAGGAGCAGGCCGCCGAGATCAAGACCGAGGACGCGCAGAACCTCGAGGAGAAGGCCATCTCGCTGATCGGCCGGCCGCTCTACGAGGCGTTCATCAAGAACTACACGGCCAAGCAGTGGCAGACCGATCCCAAGGAGCTGCCTGCGGGCAACATCACCCGGCTGCCGGTGCGCTACACGTTCGACAACCGGTACTTCAGCGACACCTACGAGGGACTGCCGGTCGAGGGCTACACCAGGTGGCTGGAGAACATGGCGGCCGATGACCGCATCGAGGTGCGGCTGGACACCGACTGGTTCGACGTACGTGCAGAACTCCGCGCCGCGAATCCCGACGCCCCCGTCGTCTACACCGGTCCCTTGGACCGCTACTTCGACTACGCAGAGGGCCGGTTGGGCTGGCGCACTTTGGATTTCGAGCTCGAGGTGCTCGACACCGGAGACTTCCAGGGCACCCCGGTGATGAACTACAACGACGCCGACGTGCCGTACACCCGCATCCACGAGTTCCGCCACTTCCACCCGGAACGGGCGTACCCGACCGACAAGACGGTGATCATGCGGGAGTTCTCGCGGTTCGCCGACGACGACGACGAGCCCTACTATCCGATCAACACCGAGACCGACCGCGCGTTGCTGGCCGCGTACCGGGCCCGGGCGAAGGCCGAAACCGAATCGGCGAAGGTGTTGTTCGGTGGCCGGCTCGGCACCTACCAGTACCTGGACATGCACATGGCCATCGCCAGCGCGCTCAGCATGTACGACAACACCCTTGCGCCGCATCTG
The DNA here is from genome assembly GCF_039871645.1 of Mycobacterium sp. B14F4. Lineage (NCBI taxonomy): Bacteria > Bacillati > Actinomycetota > Actinomycetes > Mycobacteriales > Mycobacteriaceae > Mycobacterium > Mycobacterium sp. B14F4. Next base: position 370,098 of record NZ_JBDPMF010000005.1, read on the forward strand.
CATGACGGTGCACCACTGACCGAACCAGGCCCGTGAGGAGCAACAGCGCATGAGTGACATCCCGTCCGGCGCGCTCGACGCCGCGGAATCGAAGGCGGTCAGCCTGCTGGCGCGCGTCATCCTGCCGCGTCCGGGTGAGCCGCACGACGTCCGCAAGCTCTACATAGAGGAATCGGAGACCAACGCCCGCCGCGCGCACGCCCCGAGCAGGACCACGCTCGAGATCGGCGCCGAGTCCGAGGTGTCGTTCGCGACGTACTTCAACGCGTTTCCCGCGAGCTACTGGCGACGGTGGTCGACCCTCGACTCGGTGGTGCTGCGCGTCGAACTCGTCGGCAGCGCACGCGTCGACGTCTACCGCTCCAAGGCCACCGGCGCGCGCATCACCGTCGGCGGCGCGCCGGTCGCCGGCGCCGCCGAGGGCGAGTTGGGCGCGGTCGAGTTCGAGATCGACCTCACGCCTTTCGAAGACGGGGGCTGGATCTGGTTCGACGTCACCACCGATTCCAAGGTCACGGTGCACAACGCGGGCTGGTACGCGCCGGTGCCGGCGCCAGGACGCGCCAACGTCGCGGTCGGCATCCCCACGTTCAACCGCCCGTCGGACTGTGTAAACGCGTTGGCCGCGCTGACGTCGGACCCGTTGGTGGACAAGGTGATCGGCGCCGTCATCGTCTCGGATCAGGGCACGCGCAAGGCCAAGGACCATCCGGGCTTCGCCGACGCCGCCGCACCGCTGGGCAACCGGCTCTCGATCCACGACCAGCCCAACCTCGGTGGCTCCGGTGGCTACAGCCGGGTGATGTACGAAGCCCTGAAGAACACCGACTGTGAGCAGCTCCTGTTCATGGACGACGACATCCGCATCGAGCCCGACTCGATACTGCGCGCGCTGGCGATGAACAGGTTCGCCAAGGCGCCGACTCTGGTCGGGGGTCAGATGCTCAACCTGCAGGAGCCGTCGCACCTGCACGTGATGGGCGAGATCGTCGACCAGGAAAACTTCATGTGGACCAACGCTCCCAACACGGAGTACGACCACAATTTCGCGAAGTACTCCCTCGCCGACGAAGAGGAGCCGCGCAGCAAGCTGCTGCACCGCCGCGTCGACGTCGACTACAACGGCTGGTGGATGTGCATGATCCCGCGCCAGGTAGCCGAGGAACTCGGCCAGCCGCTGCCGCTGTTCATCAAGTGGGACGACGCCGACTACGGCCTGCGTGCCGGTGAGCACGGCTACGGCACGGTCACCCTGCCCGGCGCCGCGATCTGGCACATGGCGTGGAGCGACAAGGACGACGCCATCGACTGGCAGGCCTACTTCCATCTGCGCAACCGGTTGGTGGTCGCGGCCATGCACTGGGACGGCAGCGTGCGCGGGTTGCTGGCGAGCCATCTGAAGGCGACCATCAAACACCTGCTCTGCCTTGAGTATTCGACCGTCGCCATCCAAAACAAGGCGATGGAGGACTTCCTCGCCGGGCCCGAGCACATCTTCTCCATCCTCGAGTCGGCACTGCCCGACGTCCGCAGGATGCGCGAGGCCTACCCGGACGCGGTGGTACTGCCGGGCGCCACGGCGCTTCCGCCGCCCTCGGACCGGCGCCGCAAGAAGGTCAAGATCCCCACCAATTCGCTGGCGATCGCGACCCGCTTGGCCCGCGGGCTGATCCACCAGTTCAAGCCGCACGACCCCACCCACCATCGCCGGCCGCAGCTCAACGTGGCCACCCAGGACGCGCGCTGGTTCCTGCTGTGCAAGGTCGACGGTGTCACCGTCACCACCGCCGACGGCCGCGGTGTGGTGTACCGGCAGCGTGACCGCGAGAAAATGGTTGCGCTGCTTCGCGCTTCGCTGCGCCAGCAGATGCGCCTGGCGCGCAAGTTCAACCGCATGCGCAAGGTGTACCGCGACTCCCTTCCGGTGCTGGCCAGCAAGCAGAAGTGGGAATCGGTGCTGCTCGAATCATCCGCACATGGCTGAGAGCCCGCGCGGCGAGGAAGCCGCGCTGGTCGCGGTGCAGTCGGTTCTGTCCGATCGGCCCGGGGTGCTGGCCGGCGCCAGGGCGCTGTCGCATTTCGGCGAGCACAGTCTCGGCTGGATCGTCGTCGCGGTGGTGGGAGCCGTCGTCGCACCCCAGCGCCGCCGCGCCTGGCTGGCCGCGGGCGCCGGAGCATTCCTGGCCCATGCGGCCGCCGTGGTGATCAAGCGAGTGGTCCGCCGGGAACGCCCGCACCACCCGGCGATCGCGGTGAACGTCGGCACACCGAGCCGGTTGAGTTTCCCGTCGGCTCATGCCACCTCGACGACCGCGGCGGCGGTGCTGCTGGCCCGGCCCACCGGCCTGCCGTTGCCCGCGCTGCTGGTGCCGCCGATGGCGTTGTCGCGCTTGGTGCTCGGCGTGCACTACCCGTCCGACGTGCTCACCGGCGTCGTGGTCGGGGCGGCCGTCGCGAAGGTGGTCGGCACGGTGGCGGACCGGAGCGGAAGAAACCGATGAGCATCTCGAGTGACAGCAGCGCAGAGAGCGTACGGCCAATGAGTGAGAAACCGCCGCCGGTCAAGGGGCCGCCCCGCAACACAGCCACCGGCCTCGTCAAGGCGATTCGGCCCCGGCAGTGGGTGAAGAATCTGCTGGTGCTCGCGGCCCCCATCGCGGCCCTGGGCGGCGACGTGGACTACGACTACCGCGAGGTCGCGATCAAGATCCTGATCGCGTTCATCGCGTTCTCGCTGGCCGCGTCGTCGATCTACCTCGTCAACGACGCGCGCGACGTCGAGGCCGACCGCCAGCATCCCACCAAGCGGTTCCGCCCGATCGCCGCAGGCGTCGTCCCCGAGTGGCTGGCCTACACCGCCTCCACGGTGTTGGGCCTTGCGGCGCTGGGCATTTCACTGCTCGCCTCGACCAACCTGACCGTGGTGATCGCGGTGTACATCGCGATGCAGTTGGCGTACTGCTTCGGCCTCAAGCACCAGGCCGTGCTCGACATCTGCATCGTCTCGTCGGCGTACCTGATCCGCGCCATCGCGGGCGGCGCAGCGGCGGGTATCCCGCTGTCGCAATGGTTCTTGTTGGTCATGACGTTCGGCTCGCTGTTCATGGTCGCCGGGAAGCGCTATGCCGAACTGCAACTCGCCGAACGGACCGGGGCCAAGATCCGCAAGTCGCTGGAGAGCTACACGGCGTCCTACCTCCGGTTCGTGTGGACCCTGTCGGCCACCGCGATGGTGCTGTGCTACGGCCTGTGGGCGTTCGAACGCGACGGTTCCACGGCGTCCTGGTACGCGGTCACGATCATCCCGATCACCATCGCGATCCTGCGCTACGCCGTGGACGTGGACGGCGGCATGGCCGGTGAGCCCGAAGAGATCGCGTTGAAGGACCGGGTGCTGCAGTTGCTGCTGCTGGCTTGGATCGGGACCATCGGTGCGGCCGTCTTCCTTAGCTGAGCGACCCGGCCCACTCGCCGCGGACGGCTGGGTCGGCAAGCTCGATCGCCGGATGGCCCGCTGGCCCGCCCTTCGTTACGACACGACCGTTCGGCTGAGCCTGTGGCTGAGCGTGCTGGTGGTCGCCGCACTGTTCGGCTGGGGTGCCTGGCAGCGCCGCTGGATCGCCGACGACGGGTTGATCGTGTTGCGCACGGTTCGGAACCTGTTGGAAGGCAACGGCCCGGTCTTCAACGCCGGCGAACGCGTCGAGGCCAACACCTCGACGGTGTGGACCTATCTGATCTACCTCGGGGGGCTGGTCGGCGGTTCGGTGCGCCTGGAGTACGTGGCGCTCGTCTTCGCACTGGTGCTGAGCGTGCTCGGCGTGGTGCTGGCCATGCTCGGCACCGGGCGGCTCTACGCACCCAGCCTGCAGGGCCGCCGGGCACTGATGCTGCCCGCGGGCGCACTGGTCTACATCGCGGTGCCGCCTGCCCGCGACTTCGCCACCTCGGGACTCGAAAACGGTTTGGTGCTGGCCTATCTCGGTCTGCTGTGGTGGATGATGGTGTGCTGGGCACAGTCGTCGCGCTCCTACAGGGCCGTACCCGCACCGCTGTCCCGCGGTGGCGCCCCGACCATCCGCAGGCAGCCGCTGGCGCAGCAGGCGCCGCCGCAGCCTGCGCGCACCGACACCCGCTTCTTCGACGCCGCACTGGCCTTCGTGGCGGGGCTGTCCGTTCTGGTGCGCCCCGAGTTGGCGTTGATCGGCGGGCTGGCCCTGGTGATGATGCTGATCGCGGCGCGCGACTGGCGCCGGCGCGGGTTCATCGTCCTCGCGGGCGGTCTGGTCCCGGTGGCCTACCAGATCTTCCGAATGGGCTACTACGGCTTGCTGTTTCCGGGCACCGCGCTGGCCAAGGACGCCTCCGGGTCCAAGTGGTCGCAGGGCTTCGTCTACCTGGCCAACTTCAACCAGCCCTATCTGCTGTGGGCGCCTGCGATCCTGCTGGCGGGCCTGGCCGGCGTGGTGTGGGTGACCCGCGGCCGCACCCGGTCGGTGCGCAGCATCAGGTCCTCCGGCGACGGCTGGCTGGCGCGAATGGTGCAGAGCCCGGCCGCCGTGGTGATCTTCTTTCTCCTCAGCGGACTGCTGCAGGCGCTGTACTGGATCCGCCAGGGCGGCGACTTCATGCACGGCAGAGTGCTGCTGACGCCGCTGTTCTGCATGCTGGCGCCCATCGCGGTGATCCCGGTGGTGCTGCCCGACGGCAGACGGATGGCCCGCGGGGCCGGCTGGCTCTTCGTCGGCGCCACCGGTGTGCTGTGGCTCGCGGTCGCGGGATGGGCGCTGTGGGCGGCGAATTCGAGCGGAATGGGCAGCGACGCCACCCGTGTGACCTATTCGGGCATCGTCGACGAGCGTCGGTTCTACGCGCAGGCCACCGGCAACGCGCACCCGTTGACGGCCGCCGACTACCTGGACTATCCGCGCATGCGCGCGGTGTTCGAGGCGATCGACAACACCCCCGACGGCGCGCTGCTGCTGCCGTCGGGCAACTACGACCAGTGGGACGTGGTGCCCGCCCTGCCGCCCCCTCCCGACGCGCCGAAGAACCAAAAAGGCCCGCACACAGTCTTTTTCACCAACCTCGGCATGCTCGGCATGAACGTCGGCCTCGACGTGCGGGTCGTCGACCAGATCGGGCTGGCCAATCCTCTTGCCGCGCACACCGCGCGACTCGAAGACGGCCGGATCGGTCACGACAAGAACCTGTTCCCCGACTGGGCCATCGCCGAGGGGCCGTGGCTGAAGGAACCGCCGTTCATCCCCAGCTATGTCGACGAGGACTGGGTCAAGCAGGCCGAGGCCGCGCTGAAGTGTCCGGCGACCGACGCGATGCTGACGGCGGTGCGCGGGCCGATGGGGCCACGGCGGTTCCTGTCGAACCTGATGCACGCCTATCAGCTGACGCAGTACCGCATCGACCGGGTGCCGCTCTACGAGCTGGCCCGCTGCGGTCTGGAGGTGCCGGCACCGACCAGCGAGCCGTACACCGGCATGCCCGCTGCAGGACCGTGATCGATCTCACACCCGGTAACACCTCGTGTCGTCGGGTCGATAGAGCGGTCGCGCACCGCGCGCCGTGTGGCACAGGTCGGTATGCGACCAGCGACGACACACTTGGAATGGAGGTCTCACACCGAGGTGTGGTTGACTGCACGGGTTACGCGGCAAGCCCGACGGGCGATTCCGCGTGCGGCACACGACAGATGGGATAGAAGAAGCATGAAGTTCGTTGGCAAGATCCGGGGTGCCTGGGTCCGCCGGCTCGCGGGGGCTGCGCTTGCGGCTGCCGTGTTGCCCGGCCTGGTCAGCGCCATCGGAGGCTCGGCGACTGCGGAGGCTTTCTCTCGTCCGGGTCTGCCGGTCGAGTACCTCCAGGTTCCGTCCGCCGGGATGGGACGCAACATTCTGGTGCAATTCCAAAACGGCGGCCCTGATGCGCCGGGTGTCTATCTTCTCGACGGCCTTCGCGCCCGAGACGACTTCAACGGCTGGGACATCGAGACCGCGGCGTTCGAGTGGTACCTCGACTCCGGTCTCGCGGTGATCATGCCGGTCGGCGGCCAGTCCAGCTTCTACAGCGACTGGTACAAGCCGGCCTGCGGCAAGGCGGGTTGCTCCACCTACAAGTGGGAGACGTTCCTGACCCAGGAACTGCCCGCATACCTCGCCGCCAACAAGGGCGTGAACCCCAACCGCAACGCGGCGGTCGGCCTGTCGATGGCCGGCTCGGCCGCTATGACGCTGGCGATCTACTACCCGCAGCAGTTCCAGTACGCGGCGTCGCTGTCGGGCTTCCTGAACCTCTCCGAGGGCTGGTGGCCGATGCTGGTCGGGCTGTCGATGGGTGACGCGGGCGGCTACGAGTCCGAGGACATGTGGGGCCCGTCGAGCGATCCGGCGTGGAAGCGCAACGACCCGATGGTCAACATCGACCGGCTGGTCGCCAACGGCACCCGCATCTGGGTGTTCTGCGGTAACGGCAAGCCCGCCGACATCAACGGCAAGGTCGAGGGCGACAACTTCAACGCGAAGTTCCTCGAGGGCTTCACGCTGAGGACCAACGAGACCTTCCAGGAGCAGTACCTCGCCGCGGGCGGCAAGAACGGCGTGTTCAACTTCCCGCAGAGTGGCACCCACAGCTGGGGCTACTGGGGTCAGCAGCTGCAGCAGATGAAGCCGGACATCCAGCGGGTGCTCGGTGCCACGCCGCAGCCGACGACGCCGATCGCGACGCCGGTGTCGGCCGAGGGCGGTAACTGACCCTCTCGTCAGTAAATACGTTGCAGGCGGCGGCGATCCTTCGGGGTCGCCGCCGTCAGCCGTTTCCGGCACTGCCCGCAACGGAGGTTTTTTGCGCGGCCCGCCGCGGTGGTGTGATTGACTTCTCGCGCGGGGACAGCAGACGAACGTGAGGTGGGTCAGTTGATGCGTGGGTTTGTCCGGACGATCATGACCGTGGCACTGGCCGCAGGCCTATGGACCGCGACAGCGCCGGCGGCGAACGCCCAAGTCGAGATGCTGATGGTGCCCTCGGCGGCCATGGGCCGCGACATCCCCGTCGCCTTTCAGGGCGGTGGGCCGCACGCCGTCGTGCTGCTCGACGCCTTCAACGCCGCCCCCGACGTGAGCAACTGGGTGACCGCGGGCAACGCCATGAACACGCTGGCCGGGCAGGGCATCTCGGTGGCTGCGCCCGCAGGCGGCGCGTGGAGCATGTACACCAACTGGGAACTCGACGGCAGCCGCCAGTGGGAGACCTTCCTGGCGACCGAGCTGCCGAACTGGCTGGCCGCCAACAAGGGCCTCGCGCCGGGCGGGCACGGCATCGTCGGCGCCGCTCAGGGCGGTTACGGTGCGATGGCGATGGCCACCTTCCACCCCGACCGCTACCGCTTCGCCGGATCCCTGTCGGGCTTCCTCGCACCCGAGCGCACCGGTGTCGACGGCGCCATCACCGCCGGGCTGGCGAAGTATGGCGGCGTCGCAACCCGCAACATGTGGGGCATGCCACAGCTGGGCCGCTGGAAGTGGCATTCGCCCAACGTGCACGTCCAACTGCTGGCCGACAACAACACGCGATTGTGGGTGTGGAGCGCGCCGGCAGGCGGGTGCACCGATCCCGCGGCGATGATCGACTACTGCGACATCGCGCAGGGCACCAACCGGGAGTTCTACCAGCACTATCGCGCCGTCGGCGGGCGCAACGGCCACTTCGACTTCCCGGCCGGCGGCAACCACGACTGGGGTTCGTGGAGCGGCCAACTCGCCGCCATGTCCGGCGAGTTGGCGACCACCATCAGGTAGTCAGCGAACGTCGTTTCGCTCACCGGGGACCCGTACGGGCAGCCGGTACCGTGGAAGCGTGCGACGCGCGGTGTGGACAACAGTGGCAGGGCTGCTGCTGATCGGCACGGCCGTCGCTGCGCTGTCCGCCTGCTCCGGCGAGGACGTGATGGCGACCATCGGCATGCCGACCACCGAGTCGGCACCGGCCCACGGCACGTCCGATGCCGCACCGCCGGGACCGCCGCCCGCGGGCGGGCAGTCGAACGCACTTGTCGTCACCGACCGGCAGCGCGGCTACCTCGACGCGCTGACCGCCGCGGGCGTCGAACCGTCCAGCGACCTGCTCGCGTTGAGCATCGGGTCGTACGTGTGTCAGGCGCGCGCCGCCAGACACGACGATCAGGAAGTGTGGGACTCCGTGTACCCGCTGGTGCGCAGCGACGTCACAGACCGGATGGCGCCGCCGGCGCCCGACGTCAACGCGGTGACGTCCGACTACATTCGCATCGCATCCGACCGACTCTGCTAACAGGAGCCCCACCGATCCATGGCCAACACCAGCCGGCGGAAACGCCATCGCATTCTCGCGCTCGTCGCCGCCGGGGCGATGGCGCTCGTTGTGGTGTTGCTCGTCGCCATCATCGTCGTCGTGCTGCGCAAGCCCGAGACACCACCCAGCGCCGTACCGCCGTCGGCGGTGCCGCCGACGGGCACCCAGACGACCAAGAAGCCGCGCCCGGAGTTCCAGGACGCCAGCTGCCCCGACGTGCAACTGCTGTCGATCCCGGGCACGTGGGAGTCGGCCCCGCAGATGGACCCGTTCAACCCCTCGCAGTTCCCGATCGCATTGCTGCTCGGCGTCACCAACCCGGTCCGCGGACAGTTCGGCGACGACCGCCTCGAGGTGTTCACCGTTCCCTACACCGCCCAGTTCCACAACCCGTTCGCCCAGGACGGGCAGATGAGCTACGACGACTCGCGTGCCGAGGGCACCCGCGCGGCGGTCCAGGCCCTCACCGACATGAACAACCGCTGCCCGCTGACCAGTTACGTGCTCGTCGGCTTCTCCCAGGGCGCGGTCATCGCCGGTGACATCGCCAGCGACATCGGCAACGGGCGCGGCCCGGTCGACGAGGATCTCGTGCTGGGCGTGACTTTGATCGCCGACGGCCGCCGTCAGGCAGGCGTCGGCAAGGACGTCGGTCCCAACCCGCCCGGTCAGGGCGCCGAGATCACGCTGGCCGAGGTGCCGATGCTGGACGGCCTGGGCCTGGCGATGACGGGGCCGCGGCCCGGCGGGTTCGGTGCGCTCAACGACCGCGTCAACGAGATCTGCGCGCCCGGCGATCTGATCTGCTCGGCGCCGCCGGAGGCGTTCAACATCGTCAACCTGCCGAAGACCATCGACATCCTCGTCGGCGGTGCGGGACAACCCATCCACGCGATGTACGCCTCGACGGAGTTCTGGAATGTGGACGGGGCGTCGTCGACGCAGTGGACACTGGGTTGGGCGCAGGGTTTGATCGATAACGCCCCGCGGCCGAAACATGGCTGACCTGTGACCGCAGCGATTTGGACTGCGTCAACCGGTCGCCTAACATTAAGAAAAAACTAAGACCAGTTGGGCGAAGGCCGACCGGTACGATCTTCGGGGTTTGGGGTGGTCCCCGGACGTCATGTGCGATCGGCATCAAGACGAGTGTGCCTTTGACAGGAGAGTGAAATGGGGTTCCACAACCCGTTCATCAAGGACGGACTGATCAAGTTTCCCGACAACGGAAGCCTGGTCGGCCGCGTCGAGCGGTGGGCGAAGGTTCGTGGGGACAAGCTCGCCTACCGCTTCATGGACTTCTCGACCGAACGCGACGGTGTCGCGCGCGATCTGCGCTGGGCCGACTTCGGTGCCCGCAACCGCGCCGTCGGCGCCCGCCTGCAGCACGTGACCCAGCCGGGTGACCGCGTGGCGATCCTGTGCCCGCAGAACCTGGAGTACCTCGTCGCGTTCTTCGGCACGCTCTACTCCGGCCGCATCGCCGTGCCGCTGTTCGACCCCAATGAGCCGGGCCACGTCGGGCGGCTGCACGCCGTGCTCGACGACTGCCACCCGTCGGCGATCCTGACCACCACCGAGGCCGCCGAAGGCGTGCGCAAGTTCTTCCGCAGCCGTCCGGCCAACCAGCGTCCCCGGGTGATCGCCGTCGATGCCGTGCCGGACGAGGTCGGGGCCACCTGGGAGCAGGTCGACGTCGACGAGCACACCATCGCCTATCTGCAGTACACGTCGGGATCCACGCGCATCCCCACCGGCGTGCAGATCACCCATCTCAACCTGGCCACCAACGTGGTGCAGGTGATCGAGGCGCTCGACGGCGAGGAGGGCGACCGGGGCGTGTCCTGGCTGCCGTTCTTCCACGACATGGGCCTGATCACGGTGCTCCTCTCGCCGATGATCGGCCACTACGTGACGTTCATGACGCCCGCCGCGTTCGTGCGCAGGCCGGGTCGGTGGATTCGCGAGATGGCGCGCAAGGAGGGCGACACCGGCGGCACCATCTCGGTGGCGCCGAACTTCGCGTTCGACCACGCCGCGACCCGCGGCCTGCCCAAGGACGGCGAGTCGCCGCTGGACCTGTCGAACGTCAAGGCGGTCCTCAACGGCAGCGAGCCGATCTCGGCGGCCACCGTGCGCCGGTTCAACGAGGCGTTCGGTCCGTACGGCTTCCAGCCCAAGGCGATCAAGCCGTCCTACGGTCTGGCCGAGGCGACGCTGTTCGTGTCGACCACGCCGTCCGCCGAGGAGCCCACGATCATCTCGGTCGATCGCGACGAGCTGAACATCGGTCGCTTCGTCCCGGTGCCCGACGATTCCCCGAAGGCGGTGGCGCAGGCCTCGGCCGGCAAGATCGGAGTCGCGGAGTGGGCGGTGATCGTCGACAACGACACCGCCACCGAGCTGCCCGACGGGCAGATCGGCGAGATCTGGATCAGCGGCCAGAACATGGGCACCGGCTACTGGGGTAAGCCCGAGGAGACGATCGCCACCTTCCAGAACATCCTCAAGTCGCGGACCAATCCGTCGCACGCCGAGGGCGCGACCGACGACGCGACGTGGGTGCGCACCGGTGACCTCGGCGCCTACCACGACGGCGAGCTCTACATCACCGGCCGCGTCAAGGATCTGGTGATCATCGACGGCCGCAACCACTACCCGCAGGACCTCGAGTACTCTGCGCAGGAGTCGACCAAAGCGCTGCGCACCGGGTTCGTCGCGGCGTTCTCGGTTCCCGCGAACCAGCTGCCCGACGAGGTGTTCGAGAACGCGCACTCCGGTCTCAAACGCGATCCGGACGACACATCCGAGCAGCTCGTCATCGTGGGCGAGCGCGCGCCGGGCGCCCACAAGCTCGAGATGGGCCCGATCGCCGACGACATCCGCGCCGCGATCGCGGTGCGCCACGGCGTCACCGTGCGCGACGTGCTCCTGACCCCCGCGGGCGCGATCCCGCGCACCTCCAGCGGCAAGATCGGCCGCCGTGCCTGCCGCTCGGCCTACCTCGACGGCAGTCTGCGCAGCGGGAGGGTCGCCAACGCTTTCCCCGACGAGACTGACTGAGACTGAATCGAAAATGGCTGATACGCAGGATAATTCGACTGAAACTGAATCGAACGTCGCCGCCGAGGCGGTACCCCGCGAGCGGGAGGTGCCCCCACCGGAAGTGCAGCTGGCCCCCGAGAAGCCGCTGACCCCGCCGAAGACCGACATGACCGTCGCCGAGATGCGCGCGTGGCTGCGCAACTGGATCGGCAACGCCACCGGCCAGTCGCCCGACTCGGTCAGCGAATCCGCCCCGATGGTCGAGCTCGGCCTTTCCTCGCGCGACGCCGTGGCGATGGCCAGCGACATCGAGGACCTGACCGGGGTCACGTTGACCGCCACGGTCGCGTTCCGCCACCCCACCATCGAGTCGCTGGCGACGGTGATCGTCGAGGGCGAACCGGAACTCGAGATGTCCGACGAGGACGAGGAGTCGTGGAGTCGCGACGACACAGCCTCCAGGGACATCGCCATCGTCGGCCTGGCCACCCGGTTCCCAGGCGATATGAACACCCCCGACGAGACGTGGCGGGCGCTGCTGGAGGGCCGCGACGCGATCACCGATCTGCCGGAGGGCCGCTGGGAGGAGTTCCTCGGCGAACCGCGCATCGCCGAGCGGGTCGCCAAGGCGCGTACCCGGGGCGGCTACCTCACCGACATCAAGGGCTTCGACGCCGAGTTCTTCGCGCTGTCGAAGATGGAAGCCGACAACGTCGACCCGCAGCAGCGGATGGCGCTCGAATTGACCTGGGAGGCACTGGAAAACGCCCGGATCCCGGCGTCGAGCCTGCGCGGTGCCAGCGTCGGCGTCTACATCGGCAGCTCGCTGAACGACTACAGCTTCCTCGCGATGTCGGACCCGTCGATCGCGCACCCGTACGCGATCACCGGCACCGCCAGTTCGATCATTGCCAACCGGGTGTCGTACTTCTACGACTTCCGCGGCCCCTCGGTGGCCATCGACACCGCCTGCTCGAGCTCGCTCGTCGCCGCGCACCAGGGTGTGCAGGCGCTGCGGTCGGGCGAGGCCGACGTGGCGATCGTCGGCGGTGTCAACGCACTGATCACCCCGCTGGTCACGGTCGGTTTCGACGAGGTCGGCGGGGTGCTCGCGCCGGACGGCCGGATCAAGTCGTTCTCGCAAGACGCCGACGGTTACGCCCGCTCCGAGGGTGGCGGCATGCTGGTGCTCAAGCGGGTGGCCGACGCGCGCCGCGACGGCGACGAGATCCTCGCCGTGATCGCGGGCAGCGCGGTCAACCACGACGGCCGCTCCAACGGGCTGCTCGCACCGAACCCCGATGCGCAGGCCGAGGTGCTGCGCAAGGCCTACAGGGACGCCGGCATCAACCCGCGCGTCGTCGACTACATCGAGGCGCACGGCACCGGCACCATCCTCGGCGACCCGATCGAGGCCGACGCGCTCGGCCGCGTCGTCGGCAGGGGCAGGGCCGCCGACAAGCCCGCGCTGCTCGGTGCGATCAAATCCAATGTGGGCCACCTGGAGTCGGCAGCGGGTGCGGCGAGCCTGGCGAAGATGACGCTGGCGCTGCGCAACGACAAGATCCCGCCGTCGATCAACTACACCGGCCCCAACCCGTACATCGACTTCGACGGGGTGCACCTCAAGGTCGCCGACACCGTCACCGACTGGCCGCGTTACAGCGGGCACGCGATCACGGGTGTGTCCGGTTTCGGGTTCGGCGGCGCCAACGCGCACCTGGTGCTGCGCGAGGTGCTGCCGTCCGATCTCGTCGAGCCCGAACCCGACGAACCCGTCGCCGAGGCCACCGCGGCTCCCTCGGAAGCGACCGCCGTTTATGTCGGCGGTGTCCGGATGGACGAGTACGGCGAATTCATCGATGACGACGAGGACGACGACGCGCTGGACCGGCCGGCCGTCGCACTGGACGACGAGCCGGAACTGCCCGGCCTGACCGATGAGGCGCTGCGGCTGCTGGAACTCGCCCGCGAGGAGCTGGAATCCGGCGAGCAACCGACACCGCTTGTGCCGCTGGCGGTTTCGGGATTCCTGACCTCGCGCAAGAAGGCGACCGCGGCGGAGCTGGCCGACTGGATCGACAGCCCCGAGGGCCGCGAGTCGTCGCTCGAGTCCATCGGTCGCGCCCTGTCGCGGCGCAACCACGGCCGGTCGCGCGCGGTGGTGCTGGCCCGCGACCACGACGAGGCCGCCAAGGGTATGCGCGCGGTCGCCGAGGGCAAGCAGCACCCGAGCGTGTTCAGCGCCGACGGCCCGGTGACCAACGGGCCGGTGTGGGTGCTGGCCGGCTTCGGCGCCCAGCACCGCAAGATGGCCAAGAGCCTGTATCTGCGCAACGAGGTCTTCGCCGAGTGGATCAACAAGGTCGATTCGCTGGTGCAGGACGAGCGCGGTTACTCGATCGTCGAGCTGATCCTCGACGACTCGCAGGACTACGGCATCGAGACCACGCAGATCACGATCTTCGGGATCCAGGTCGCGCTCGGCGAGCTGCTCCGCCACCACGGCGCCAAACCCGCTGCGGTGATTGGCCAGTCGCTCGGCGAGGCTGCCGCGGCGTACTTCGCAGGCGGCTTGTCGCTGGCCGACGCGACCAGGACCATCTGCTCGCGCTCGCACCTGATGGGTGAGGGCGAGGCGATGCTGTTCGGCGAGTGGATCCGGTTGATGGCCTTGGTCGAGTACTCGGCCGAGGAGATCGAGACCGTTTTCGCCGACTTCAAGGACCTCGAGGTGTGCGTGTACGCCGCACCGACACAGACGGTCATCGGCGGCCCGCCCGAGCAGGTGGACGCGATCATCGCCCGCGCCGAGTCGGAGGGGAAGTTCGCGCGCAAGTTCCAGACCAAGGGCGCCAGCCACACGTCGCAGATGGACCCGCTGCTGGGCGAGTTGGCCGCCGAACTGGTCGGCATCGAGCCGCATCCGATCACGATCGGCTACTTCTCGACCGTGCACGAGGGCCGCTACCTCCGGCCCGGCGAGACCATCCACGACGTCGACTACTGGAAGAAGGGGCTGCGGCACAGCGTCCACTTCACCCAAGGCATCCGCAACGCCGTCGACAACGGCCACACCACGTTCCTCGAGTTGGCGCCCAATCCCGTTGCGCTGATGCAGGTCGGGTTGACCACGGCGGCTGCTGGGCTGCACGATGCGCAGCTGATCGCGACGCTGGCGCGCAAGCAGGACGAGGTCGACTCGATGACGACCGCGATGGCGCAGCTGTTCGTGCACGGTCACGATCTGGATCTGCGCACGCTGTTCCCGCACCGGTCCAAGGGGTTGGCCGGGGCACTGGACTTCGCCGACATACCGCCGACCCGGTTCCGTCGCAAGCCGCACTGGCTCGACGCGCGGTTCACCGGCGACAGCTCGGTGATGATGCCGGGCAACCACGTCGCGATGCCGGACGGCCGCCACGTCTGGGAATACGCGCCCAAGGGCGAGCCCGACCTGGCCGGTCTCGTGAAGGCCGCTGCGGCGCAGGTGCTTCCGGACGCCAAGCTGGTCGCCTCCGAGCAGCGGGCGGTACCAGGCGAGGGTGCCCGGCTGGTGACCACCCTGACGCGGCACCCCGGCGGGGCCAGCGTGCAGGTGCACGCACGCATCGACGAGTCGTTCACCCTGGTGTACGACGCGGTCGTGAGCCGTAACGGCGCCGTCGGCGCACTGCCGGCCGCCGTCGCGACGGGAGCCGCTGTGACCGAAGAGGTTTCCGCGGTACCCGCAGAGGCCGAGCCCGAGGAAGATGCCGAGATTCTGCAGGACAACCTCACCGCGGGCGCGGGTCTGGCGGCGGGCTTCGCGAAGTGGTCGCCGGATTCCGGCGAGACCATCGGCCAGCGGCTGGGCGCGATCGTCGGCGGTGCCATGGGCTACGAGCCCGAGGACCTGCCGTGGGAGGTGCCGCTGATCGAGCTCGGGCTGGACTCGCTGATGGCCGTGCGAATCAAGAACCGGGTGGAGTACGACTTCGACCTGCCGCCGATCCAGCTGACCGCCGTGCGTGACGCCAACCTGTACGCCGTCGAGAAGCTGATCGCCTACGCGGTCGAGCACCGCGACGAGGTCGACCAGCTCGCCGAGCACCAGAAGTCGAAGACCGCCGAGGAGATCGCGGCCGAGCAGGCCGAGCTCATGGGCGGCGCGTCGACCGTGGCCGAACTGGAGCAGAAGCTGGCCGAGCGGACCGGAGAGTCCCCGCTCACCAGCGCGGGCACCGCGACCGTCAGCGACATCCCCGCGCCGCCGACCGATCCGTCCGGCCCGGCCGCGACATCGGGTCCGTCGCAGTCCACGGTCGCCGCGGCCGCCAAGGCGCTCAGCCAGGAGGCGGTCACCGAGGCGCTGGGCGCCGACGTGCCGCCGCGCGACGCGGCCGAGCGGGTGACGTTCGCGACATGGGCGATCGTCACCGGCAAGTCGCCCGGTGGCATCTTCAACGCGCTGCCCGCTATCGACGACGCCACCGCAGCGAAGATCGCCGAGCGGCTGACCGAGCGGGTCGACGAGGGCACGGTCACCCCCGACGACGTCCGCGGCGCCAAGACGATCGAGGACCTGGCCGTCACCGTCCGGGAGTACCTCGAGGGCGGCAAGGTCGACGGTTTCGTGCGCACCCTCCGGGCCCCCAAGGAAGGCTCGGACCATGTCCCGGTCTTCGTTTTCCACGCCGCGGGCGGATCGACCGTCGTCTACGAGCCGCTGCTGAAGCGCCTGCCGCCGGACACGCCGGTGTACGGCATCGAGCGCGTCGAGGGCTCGATCGAGGAGCGCGCCCGCGAGTACGTGCCGAAGTTGTTGGAGCTCAACGGCGATAGACCGTTCATCCTGGCCGGCTGGTCGCTGGGCGGCGTGCTGGCCTATGCGTGCGCGATCGGGCTGAAGCAGGCCGGCGCCGATGTGCGGTTCGTCGGCCTCATCGACGCAGTG
The DNA here is from genome assembly GCF_039871645.1 of Mycobacterium sp. B14F4. NCBI lineage: Bacteria > Bacillati > Actinomycetota > Actinomycetes > Mycobacteriales > Mycobacteriaceae > Mycobacterium > Mycobacterium sp. B14F4. Next base: position 386,422 of record NZ_JBDPMF010000005.1, read on the forward strand.
CGCCCGGGCGAGGAGATCCCGCAGACGCAGGAGGAGACCCGCGCCCGCTGGGATCGCTACGCCCGCTTCGCCGAGCGCACATTCAATGTCGAGGTGCCCGAGATCCCCTACGAGGAGCTCGAGAAGCTCGACGACGAGGGCCAGGTGAAGTTCGTCCTGGACGTGGTGAGCCAGAGCGGCGTGCAGATTCCCGGCGGCATCATCGAGCACCAGCGCACGTCGTACCTCGACCAGCGCGCGATCGACACCGCCGAGATCAAGCCCTACGACGGCAAGGTCACGCTGTACATGGCCGACCGCTACCACGACGACGCGATCTACTTCGAGCCGCGCTACGCCACCCGCCGGCCCGACGGCGGCTGGGGCGAGTTCGTCTCCGAACTGGAGGTCGTGCCGATCGGGGGCGAGCACATCCAGGCGATCGACGAGCCGTACATTGCCAAGGTCGGCGCACACATGAGCGAGGCGCTCGCGCGCATCGAGGCCCGCTACGAGGATCAGGAGAAGCAGGCGAAGTGACCGCTGAGCCAGTTCCCGCCCCCCACCCGAAGACCACCGCTCAACAGCTGGCCGAGCTCCGCGAGAAGTTGGAGCTGGCCAAGGAGCCCGGTGGTGAGAAGGCCGTCGCCAAGCGTGAGAAGAAGGGCATCCCGAGCGCCCGTGCCCGCATCCACGCGCTGCTCGACCCGGGCACGTTCCTGGAGATCGGCGCGCTGTGCAAGACGCCCGGCGATCCCAACGCGTTGTTCGGCGACGGTGTGGTGACCGGCCACGGTCAGATCAACGGCAGGCCGGTGGGCGTGTTCAGCCACGACCAGACGGTGTTCCAGGGTTCGGTCGGCGAGATGTTCGGTCGCAAGGTGGCCAAGCTGATGGAATGGGTGGCGATGGTCGGCTGCCCGATCATCGGCATCAACGACTCGGCCGGCGCCCGGATCCAGGACGCCGTGACCTCGCTGGCGTGGTACGCCGAGCTGGGCCGCCGCCACGAGCTGCTGCGCGGCCTGGTGCCCGAGATCTCGATCATCCTCGGCAAATGCGCAGGCGGAGCGGTCTATTCGCCGATCCAGACGGATCTGGTGGTGGCCGTGCGGGACCAGGGCTACATGTTCGTCACCGGCCCGGACGTGATCAAGGACGTCACCGGTGAGGACGTCTCGCTCGACGAGCTCGGCGGGGCGGACGCCCAGGCCCGCTACGGCAACATCCACCAGGTCGTGGAGAGCGAGGCGGCGGCCTTCCAGTACGTGCGCGACTACCTGAGCTTCCTGCCGCCCAACACGTTTGACGACGCACCGATCGTCAACCCCGGGCTGGAGCCCGAGCTCACACCGCACGACTACGAGCTCGACTCGATCGTGCCGGACAGCGACAACATGGCCTACGACATGCACGAGATCCTGTTGCGGATCTTCGACGACGGCGATGTGTTCGAGGTGGCCGAACAGCAGGGGCCTGCGATGATCACCGCGTTCGCGCGGGTCGACGGCAGGCCGGTCGGCGTGCTGGCCAACCAGCCGATGCACCTTTCGGGTTCGATCGACAACGAGGCCTCGGACAAGGCGGCGCGGTTCATCCGGTTCTGCGACTCCTACAACCTGCCTTTGGTTTTCGTCGTCGACACCCCGGGCTTCATGCCCGGCGTCGAGCAGGAGAAGGGCGGCATCATCAAGCGCGGCGGCCGCTTCCTCAACGCCGTCGTCGAGGCCGACGTGCCCAAGGTGACGATCACGATCCGCAAGTCCTACGGCGGCGCGTACGCCGTGATGGGCTCCAAGCAGCTGTCGGCCGACCTGAACTACGCGTGGCCGACGGCGCGCATCGCGGTGATCGGCGCCGAGGGTGCGGCGCAGCTGCTGGTGAAGCGTTTCCCGGATCCGACCGCGCCGGAGGTGCAGAAGATCCGCGCCGACTTCATCGAGGGCTACAACCTCAACATGGCCACGCCGTGGATCGCCGCCGAGCGCGGGTTCATCGACGCGGTGATCCAGCCACACGAGACGCGACTGATGCTGCGCAAGTCGATGAACCTGTTGCGTGACAAGCAGATCACCCGCGTGCAGCGCAAACACGGCCTCACGCCGATTTAATGTTGGTTTTCCGCGAGCGTGGGTGTTTGCTCACGAAACGCCGCGGAAACCGCAGCACTCTGCGCACCTTCGGGACGGTGTCACGGTGCGCATCTTCGCCTCGGTTCTCAGGACGTGGTCGGCTCGGTGCGGTTTGATTGACGACTGTGTCAAACCACTTCACGGGCCTGAGCCTCGGTCCGCCGCTGGGCGATCAACGGCTCGACCTCTGCGATCTGTACGCCTTTCAATCACCCGCCGATCCCACTCGGACGGTGCTGATCCTCAACGCGAATCCGAACGCAGACGCGCTGCACCCCGACGCGATCTACCGGCTGGCCATCGACAACGACGGTGACCTGCGGAACGACATCGCGTTCAGTTATGCCTTCTCGTCCGTGAACGATGGCCGGCAGACCGTCGATGTCTTTCTGGCAACGGGTGAGGAGGCCGAGGAGCCCGAAGCCGTCGGCGAGAAGATCTTCGACGCCGTCGACGTTTCGTTCGGTAAGACTCCCCATATCGCCCTGTCAGGCGATTTCACGTTTTTCGCCGGCGCCCGCAGCGACGCGTTCTTCTTTGATTTCGACGGCATCAAGAACCTGTTCGACATCTCGGGAACGCGGAACTTCACCGCGCCTCACCTCGACGCGCTCGCCGGGAAATCACCATGGACCGGCCGGGATTCCAATACGACGGCCAATGTCTTCTCGACAGTGTTGGAACTTCCGACCGTTTACCTGGGTGCGGACCCCGACGTGCGGATCTGGGGACGATGCAGCCTGCGCCGCGAGGGCAAGCTGGAGCACGTCGACCGGGCCGGTCACCCGTCGGTGAGCAGCTTTTTCAACACCGACGACACCAAGTTGGAGTACAACGCCAGCGAACCCGTCAACGACCGGGAGCGGTGGATCGACCAATTCATTCACCTCATGGGACACACCGGCGACTACACCCGCGCAGAAGCCATCGCGGCGATCGACGACGAGGGCATCCTGCCCGACATGCTCACCTTCGACCCGTCCGAACCCGCCAAGTATCCCAACGGCCGGACCTTCACCGACGATGTCATCGACTACCGACTGGCCTTCCTGACCAAGGGCGAATGCCCGCCCAGCGGTTTGCGCCCGCACGTCGACACCACGAACGAGTTCCCGTACCTGGGCACGCCGCACTGACACCCGGTCCAGCGACGATCAGATCGGCGGGAGCTTCAGCCAGCCCGGCAGGTCGTCGACCTACCATTCGATGACGCGGGTCAGCGTCGAGTCACTGCGCCGGATCCGGTCCACCGCCTCAGGCTAGAGAGCCACGCGCATAACGCACGTCCAGCGTGTCCGGGCGGCTGCCGGGTCGCGTCGATCGCGGACCTTCACAGTCGTCGACCAGCGACTTACGCTTGATGTCATGGAGAGGCAAGTCCTGGTGCGCGCGGTGGCGCTGCTGGGCTCGTGGGCGATCGGATTGCTGGTGGCGGCCTGGGTGGTGCCCGGCGTCTCGGTGACCGTGCCCGCGTTCCTCGTCGCCGTGGTGGTGTTCTCGGTGGGCCAAGCGCTCACTTCGCTGGTCCTTCTCAAATTGCCACACGATTACGCGTCGCTGCTCCTCGGCGGCGCCGGGTTGGCGCTGACGGTTCTCGCGCTGGCGGTCGCCGCCGCTCTGACCCACGGGCTGAGCATCGACGGGTTCGCGTCGTGGTTGACCACGACGCTGGTGGTGTGGCTGGTGACGACCATCGGTGCCATCTCGCTGCCCGCGACCCTGGCCCGGGAGCGTACCGGCACAGCCTGACCGGTACGCCAAGCCGTCCGACCACGGAGGGAGGCGTGATGGGAACCACGCATCACGATCCGACAGATCACCATCGGACCACGCAACCCCACGCCGGCATCACCATGAAGGACAACTTCTACTGGCCCGGGTTGATCCTGCTGGCGCTGTCGGCGGCGGCGTTGATGGCCACGGTCGCCGTCGCTGCATACCAACGCTACGAGTGGATCTACTCGACGGTGCTCATCGCCGTGCTGGGAGCGGTCGCCGGCGCCATGTGGATCGTCGTCGAGAACCGCCGAGTGGTCCGGCTCGAAAACCGGTGGGAAGCCGAGAAGCGCAAGCCGAGCCGCTAGACCCGCACGTCCGCAGCTGCGCGTGGGCCCACGCGACAACGGGGCGGCGACGGGTCAGGGTTTGATGCGGATGTGGCCCGGGCTGTACAGGCCGCTGCGGGTGGCCGTGCCGAGATCCATGGTGGCCGATTGCGCGTCCGCGGCCTCGGGGGTCATCTCGAACTTGCGCAGCGAACCCCAGTCGCGGCCCCAGTCCGCCGACAGGTAGGTCGCCATCACCCGCGCGCGCAGCAGCAGGTCCGTGATGCCGAGCAGACCGCCGTTGATTCCGTCCTGCCAGCTGTCGGTGTCCTTGCGCTTGGCGTTGTAGTCCGGGGTGATGCGGAACTTCGGAATATCGGTGACGCCGTTGGCGTGCAGCATCGGCTGCTGGCAGGGGAAGGCCAACCCGACGGCCCAGTCCATCAGCACCGGTTGCTCGGAGCCGACGAACTCCTGTACCGACCGAAGCTCGGTCACGCGCGGCGGCGTCACCGCGACCCAATCACCCGGCGTCAACGAAAGATCCTCGGCGACAATGCGTATCGCAACCGCGTCGGCCGGGATATCGGCGCGTGGGAACCGCAGATTGCGCCACGACGGGATCGGTCCCAGGTCGTAGGGCACCAGTCTGCCCGCGGGTACCGGTGCACCGTCGGGGCCGGGCCGCGCGAACTCCAACTCGACCGTCTGGCCCTCGGTTCGGGCGTTGAAGACGCTGTCGCCGGTGATGGTGCCCGCCGCGGTGACCACCACGAGCGGATGCGCGTCGTCGGCGGGCGGAAGCTGGTACCACGCTGAGGTCAGCCGACTCTCCTGCTGCGCACCTTCGACGTAACTGCCGGCCACCGGAACGCGGGCCGGGTCGAGCCCGTAGGGCAGCGGCACCGTCGACCCGTTGACGCCAGGTGTCTTGAGCTTGGTCGGCTGATCCCAGTCGTAGTCGGTGCCCGGCATCGGCAGGTTCACCCGAATCGCCTCGGCGACAATCTCTTCCGGCACACCGTCGGGGTCGAACCCGGTGGGGTCCACACCGCCGAGCGCGCCCAGCGGACCGTATTCTCCGGCCAGCGGCGTCAGGAAGCCGTCGTTGGGATCGGGTTCGACGAGCACGTCGTCGGCCAAGCCGCAGCCACCGGTCAACGCCCGCAGGTTGGCCCACGCGTTGGAGTACGTCGGGTATTGCCTTACCACGCCGACCAGCATGGAGCCGACGAACACCACCACCATGAAGCCGGCCGTGACCGGGATCGGCGCGGCGGTCAGCGCCCGCGCGATACGCCCCTCACCGCGGGTGCGCGGCGAGAAGTGCAGCCACAGCGCGTACAGCCCGGTGACGGCGAACAGCGCGAAGAACACGGTGCTGACCGTGAGTCCACCGAGCGCAGGCATGTCGTTGTTGAACGGCACGCCGTAACTCGACACGTACCACCAGCCGTTCGTGGTGGCGAAACACAATGACAACAGAGCCAGCAGGGCAGATAAGAACGCCATCCGGTTGCGTGACCACCTCAGCACCGCCGGCGAGACCAGCACCGTGGCCAGCGCCGCCATCGCCGCGCCCACCGCGGCGAACAGACCGAAGTGGTGCACCCACTTGGTGGGGGTGAACATCAACACGAACACCGTCGCGAGGATGATTCCCATCAGCCGCCACGCCGGCCCGCGCGCGACGCCGGGAACCCGCTTGCGCCGCAACATGATGAACATCGACGCGAACAGCGACAGCGCGGTGATCAGGAACCCGAACCGCCGCGACAGGGAGCCGTCGACCGTCGGCAGGATCAGATAGAAGTAGCGCAGGTTCTCGGTGTACCACTCCTGGTTCGGGCCGACGTCCGTGCGGATTCTGGTGGCTTCCAACACCGTTGCGAACGTCTGGTCGAAGAAGATCACCGTCAGCACCACCGTGCCCGCGGCCAGCAGCGGCAGCACCAGCGGCCAGGTGCCAACCAGGCGCCGCCGCTTCATCAGAATCCGCAGTATCGGACGGCCACCGGCGAGCAGGGCGGCCACCGCGATCAGGCCGGTGGGCTGGATGCCGAGGGTGAAGGCCGCCGTGACGATCGCCAGCGCGGCCGGCGTCAACCGACCGGACGTGATGGCCCGCTCGATCAGCACGTAGGTGATCAGCGCGCCGGTCGCGATCTGGCCCTCGGGCCGCAGGCCGTTGTTGAACGGCATCCACGCCGCCAGCAGCACCAGGCCCGCCGCCCACAGCGCCGGCTTGCTCGCCGCGACCGCGGGCCCCAACCGGGGCAGCACCTCGCGGGACAACAGCACCCAGCAGACGATCCCGCAGACCAGATCGGGCAGCCGGATCCAGATGCTGGCGTCGCTGACGCTGGTCATCATCGCCAGCACGTTGTAGTACCAGCCGAACGGATCCTCGGGGCTGCCGAACCAGCGGAAGTAGTTCGACATGTAGCCCGCGTGCCCGGCCACGCGCGCCATCGCGAGGATGTAGCCGTCATCGGAGGAGTTCGCGCCGATGACGTGCCACCCGACGAACCCGCCGACCACCACCACATCGGTGGCGGTGAACGTGCGCCAGCGCTGCGGAATCCAGCGGTGCATCCGTCGTCCGTCGATGCGGTCCAGCCGCCACAGCGCGAGCAGCGCCAGTATCGTCGACAGGATCGCCAGCACCATCGCCGCCAGCTTCAACGGCGTTGGCTCCGTGGTGAACCGGGTGTCGATGACAGCCGACAGGCGCATGTCCGGCGGCGCGGGACCGGTCAGGTCGGTGAACACCCCGACGATCGCAGGACGCAGATTCGGGTCCGGGAAGCCGCTGTACTGTTCGCTGCCGTCCGCCTTAGTCAGGCCCTCGAAGGTCGCGAAAGTGCCTGCCTCCGAGGACGTTATCTCGATGCTCGAACATCCCGGGGCGGCCCCGGCTCCTGCCACCCGCGACCGCGGCACGCTGGCCACCACCACGTTGCGGTCGGTGACGTCGACGCGCTCCGCGGTGACGGTGACGAACAGGCCCTGCAGTGCGGCCTGCTTGCCGTCCTTGGGTGCGGTGCCCAGCACCACCCCACCGCGGGGCGGCATCGTGCCGATCACGTCGCACGGCACGGTCACCGACATCGAGACCGGCGCCTGCGAGATGAGCGGCGCCGTAACGCTGTTCAGCTGACCGCCCTGCGGCCAGTTCAACTCCGCGGTCGACTGTTCGACCGGCAGCAGCGGGGTCGCCACCGACAGCACGAACCCGAGCAGGCCGGCGATCATCGCGACCCAGCGAGCCGTCCGCACGTCGCCGCGCACCGTCGTGTCGCTGCTCACGGGCCGGCTCATGGCAGCGCCCTGATCGGTCCGTTGCGGCTCCACCCGAATGCCCGCTGCGTGCCCTGCTCGATTGCCGCCTCCGGCGCTTGCGCGGCGGGCACCACGCGGTCATAGCGTTCGATGGAGCCCCAGTCCCGGTACCAGTCGTTGCGCAGGTAAGTCGGAACGGCCGATGTCCGCAACAACGCCTGGATGAACAGGAACGGGCCACCGTCCTGGGCGGACTGCCACATGTTCGACGACGACACCACCTGCGTGAAATCCGGCAGGATGCGGTATTCCGGCAGTTCGGCCACGCCGAGCCGCTCGGAGAACGGCCGCTGGCAGGGGAAGTTCGCGGCCGTGGCGATGTCCATCAGCACCGGCGTCACGGAGCCGAGGTACTGCTGCGCGGTTTCGAGGACCGGCACGCGCGGCGGTGTGAACGCGAACCACTGGTCCTCGGACAGGTTGGGATCATCGGCGACAATGCGCGCGACGTTGGCCTCCGGCGGCGCCGTGGCGAGCGGGAAACGCAGGTTGCGCCAGGCGTTCTGGCGGAAGATGTCGATCGGCTGGACCTCGTTGAGCGCCTGGTAGATGCCGTCGGGCCGGTGCACACCCCACTGCAGCTTCAGCGACTGCCCGTAGCTGAATGACCCGTCCTCCTCGTAGTACCAGATCGCGCCCGCCGCAGCCACTGTCACCAGCGGTCGGTCCTCGGGGCGCTCGCCCGCGGCGAACGGCAACCGGTACCACGCGGAGGTGACCTTGGCAGCGACGGTGTTCTCGTCATAGCTGCCCATCACCGGCGTCCGCTCGGGGTCGAGGCCGAACGGCAGGAACACGTTCGAGCCGTTGACACCGACCGGTCCGTAGCCGCCGCCGGTGCCCGCCGCGAAGCCGATCCCGACGACGGGTTCGTTGGCGTTGCCGTCGGAGTTGACCAGACCGGGCTTGACGGCGACGGGCTCGGCTGGGTCGAGTGTGTCGTTGACGCCGTTCGGGGTGAAGCCCACCGGGTCCTCGCCGCCGAGCGGTCCGTGCTCGCCGAACCGCTGGCCCGGAACCGGTTGCAACAGACCGGCGTTCGTATCGGGTTCGACGAGCACGTCGTCGGCCATCCCACAGCTCGAGCCGGATGTCAGGGCCGCGAGGTTGGCCTTGCCGATGGTGTAGACCGGGTAGCGCTGCACGAAGCCCTTCGCCATCGAGCCCACCTCGAGCACCACCATGACGACGGCCACCACCAGTAACGGTGTGGACGCCAGCACCCGGTTGCGCCGGGTGTCGGCGACCTCGGTGTGGCCGGTGTAGTCCATCCGGAAGTGCAGCCACCCCGCGAGCAGACCCGTCGCGATCGCCAGCGCGAGGAAGATCCCCGTGACCGGAATCCCCGCGATCACCGGTTGCTTGTCGAACCACGGCACACCGTAGTTGCCGACGTAGAACCAGCTGTTGAGACCCGATGTCGCCCAGGCCAACGCGAACAGCAGCGCGGTCACATACAGGGCGAGGTTGCGGCGGCTGTGCAGTCCCACGCGGGCGAACGCGAACGCGGTGACCGCGCCCAGCGCGCCTGCCAGTCCGGCGAACGCCCCGAACTGGACCGCCCACTTCGTCGGAGTGAACGTCAGCAGCAGCAGGCCCACCGCGGTCGTTCCGATCAGCCGCCAGACCGGACCACTCGCCATTCCGGGCACGCCGCCGCGGCGCAACAGCACCGCCAGCATCCCGAACAGGCACAGCAACATGACCAGCACCGCGAACCTGCGGGTCAGCGACGAGTCGATGCTCTCCTCGACGGTGAGGAAGTAGTAGCGGAGGAACTCCTGATACCAGGCGATCGTCGGTCCCACCACGTACTTGATGCGCGCCGATTCGGCGACCGTCGCCAGGGTCTGGTCGCGGAACACCACCACGAAGATCAAGGCGGCCGACGCCAACAGCGGCAGCCATGCGGACGCCTGGGGGTACCTCCCGCTTGCGGGGGATATCCCGTCGACGGGCTTGCGGCCCCGGACGGTGCGCACGATCCCGCGGGCACCCACCAGAAGCGGCGCCATCGCGATCAGCCCCTGCGGCGCCAGGGTGACGCTGAACACCGCGACGACGACCGCCAACGCGGCGGGCCACAGCCGCCGGGTCGCGATCGCGTTCTCGACCAGCACCCAGGCCGCGATCGCGCCGAACGCGATGAGCGGTTCCGGCCGCAGGCCGTTGTTGAACGGCAGCCACGCCGCCAGGAACACCGCGCCCGCGGTCCACACCGTGACCCGGTTGACGGCCAGCGGGCGGCCCAGTCGCGGGAGCACACAACGGCTGACGATCAGCCAGGTGCCGATCGCGGCCAGCGTCGCGGGCACCCGCATCCACACGCCTGCGGTGCTGATCGAGGCGAATTGGGCGAGCACCGACTGGTACCAGTCGAACGGCGCTTCCGTCGCACCGAAGAAGCGGTAGTAGTTCGCGGTGTAGCCGGCCTCGGCCGAGACCCGCGCGATCGTGAGGTTGTAGCCGTCGTCCGACGACGTCGCCCCGATCAGATGCCAGAGCAGCAGCGTGCCGATGACCCCGATGTCGGCCAGCCAGTGCGACGGCCCGACGCGCCAGAACCGCCGCCACGCGCCGGGCGCACGGCGGCCACCCCGGCGGTCCAGCACGGCCAGCGCCGCGATCGACGCGATCACACACGCGACGCCGAGCACCATCGCCGCGAGCTTCAGGGTGGTCGGCGAGGTGATGAACCGGGTGTCGACGTCGATGCGCGCCGACAGCCCTGGTTGTGCGGCCACCTCGAGGTCGGTGAAGACGCCGACGACCTGGGGTTTCTCCTCGGCGGGCAGCGTGCCGGTGGCACCGGGGATTCCGACGAAGTCGGCGCCGACCTGGCCGGGGTCGGCCCAGATGCGCAGGGTGCTGCAGGCCTCGCCGGCCACCGCATCGCGGTTGGCCACCGCGGCGACCGAGTCGCGGAACGCGACGAACACCACGTCGGTGGTGGCGCGCACGAACAGGCCGTTGCGGCTGGCGTCGATGCCGCCCGGCGGCACCGTCGACAACACGAGCCCACCGGCGGCGGGCAGGGTGGCGATGGCCTGGCAGGGGATCGAGATGTCGAGGGACTGCGGCGCACCCGACACCAGCGGGGCGGTGACGTCGCTGACGAAGCCGTCCGGGCCGGGCGCCTGAGGCCACACGATGGTCGCCGTCGTCTGCGTGACCGGCAGCAGCGGGACCACTCCGCACAGCAGCACTCCGGCGATGCCGGCGACGACGGCGATCAGTCGGGCGAGGCGGTGGATCCGCTCATTACCGTCGCGTGGCACGAGGGTCGATGGTAGGCGAAGCGATCAGTGACGCAGCGGCGCCGGGCTCCACAGGCCGCTACGCGTTGCGGAACCGAGATCCAGCCGGGCCGGCTGCGCGTCGGGGTAGTACGGGGTGAGCTGCTGCAGCGCCCCCCAGTCGCGGAACCAGTCGTCCTTCAGATACGTGGGCACCGTGGTCGCCCGCGCCAGCAGCTCGGTGATGCCGAGCGGTCCGCCGCCGAGGTTGTCCATCACCGGCGAGTTGGCCTCCGCGCCGAACCGGTCGGGCAGGATGCGCCACTTCGGCACCTCGACGACGCCGTTGCGGTGGCCGAAGGGCCGCTGGCACGGGAACGCCAGACCGACCAGCCAGTCCAGCAACACGGGGTCCTCGGAGCCGACGACGTCCTGCAGCGTGCGCAGCTGCGGCGTCCTCGGCGGCGTCAGCGCGATCCAGTGCTGAGGGTTCAGGTCGTCGTCGGTGGCCACCAGCCGGACCTGGGTGGCCTCGCGCGGGATCGCGGTCATCGGCGCCCGCAGGTTGCGCCACGCCGGCGCGGAACCGACGTCGGCGAAACCGACGCCACCGCCGGGTTCGTCGTCGGCGGCCTGCTCGTCGGTCGCCCACTCCACGACGACCTCGCCCGGATCGAACCGGCCGGCCGCCGCGACGACCAGCAGTGGTCCGGCCTCGTCCCGTGGCGGCAACCGGTACCACGCCGAGCGCAGCTCCGCAGGCTGCTGGGTGCCCGAGCGCCAGCTGCCCATCACCGGCGTGCGGGTCGGGTCGAGGTCGTACGGCAGCCGGGCGCGTGATCCGTTGACACCCGCCGCGGCCGTGGTGCCGCCCTCGGTGCCCGCCTCGCCCGCCTGGTCCTCGCCCTCGGGGGTGTCGGCGAAGTTGGTCGCGGTGCCGGGCCCGCTCATCACCTCGTCGGCGGAGATGTCCGAAGGAATCCCGTTGGGCCCGAAACCCCGTGCGGTCACCGAGAGTCCCTCGCCGATGGGCACGCCGACAGGCGTCAAGATCGCGGCGTTGGGATCCTGCTCGACGAGCACGTCCTCGGCCATCCCGCACGTCTTGCCGGTCAGGGCCTCGAGGTTGGAACGGCCCACGCTCCAGGCCGGGTACTGGTCGATCATCGCCAGCGTCAGCGACAGCACTTCGAACACCACCAGCACCCAGGTGGCAATGGCCAACGGCGCCTGGATGATTCGCTGCGCCTTGGATGGGCCATGCGGGGGGACGGGCGGGGACGCGTCCCTGCCGGAGAAGTGGAACCAGGCCGCGGCGAGCAGCGCGACGATCGACAGCGCCAGCAGCAGGGTGGTGAAGCCGAACTTCCACTCGGGGAACTGGTTCGACCACGGCACCCCGAAGTTCGAGACGTACCACCAGCCGTTGACCGTGGCGAACGACAGCGCCATCGCGAACAGGACCGCCGCGGCGAAGACGGAGCGGTTGCGGCGCGAGCGCATCGCGGCGGCGGTGACGGCCACCGCCGCCAGCGCGCCCAGCGAACCGGCCAGCCCGGCGAACACGCCGAAGTGGTGCGTCCACTTGGTGGGGGTGAACATCAACGCCAGGAACGAGATGATCGTGATGCCGATGATGCGCCTGCTCGGACCCAGTGCGGTGCCCGGAATCCTGAACTTGCGCAACGACATCGCCACCGACACCACCAGCGCCAGCAGCAGCGTCAGCACCGCGAACCGGCGCGCCACCGACCCGTCGGGGCTGGTGGTGAACAACCGCTCGTAGCGGATGTGCTCGTCGAACCAGGACAGGCTGGGACCCACCGCCGACTTGAAGGAGTTGGCCTGCAGTTCGCCGATCAGCGTCTGGTCGCGGAAGATCAGGATGATCGTGACCGTGCACGCGGCCAGGATCGGAGCCAGTAGCGCCAGATAGCCGAATCGCGAGAGATGCGCGGCCACGATGGTTTTCAGTGGTCCGACGGCGACCAGCAGGGCGCCGACGGCCGCGATGCCGGTCGGTCCGGAAAACAGCGTCAGGGCGCCGATGATGATGGCGATCGCCACCGGCAGCAGCCTGCTGGTCGCCACCCCGCGCTCGACCGAGCACCAGGTGAGCAGGATGCCGAGGGCGATGATCGGCTCGGGACGCAGACCGTTGTTCAGCGGCAGCCAGAACGCCAGGAACAGCCCCGCGGCCGTCCACGCCGCGGCCGGCGTCGTCTTGACCGCGCGGCCCAGTCGGGGGATGACCTCGCGGCTGATCACCCACCAGCAGGCCAGCCCCATCACCAGCGTCGGCAGCCGCATCCACACGCTGTTGGTGCTGACCTGCGCCCAGAGCGCCAGCAGGTCGTAATACCAGCCGAACGGCGCCTCCGGGGTGCCGAACCAGCGGTAGTAGTTGGCCATGTAGCCGGCGCGCTCGGACACCCGGGCCATGGTCAGGATGTAGCCGTCGTCGGCGGTGTTGGCGCCGACGAAGTGCCACCACACCAGCACCGCGGTCACCACGCCGTCCAGCGGCCGCAGCGACCACCACCGCGGCGGCAGGAGGCGCTTGACCCGCCGGCCGTCGGCGCTGTCCAGCACGTGCAGGGCGCCCAGTGCGACGACGGTCATCGCGACGCCGACGATCATCGCCAGCATCTTCAGTAGCGTCGGCGTGCTGCTGTAGCGGGTGTCGAGGGTGGCCGAGAACTGCAGGCCCGGGGGCGCGCGTCCGGACAGATCGGTGAAGACACCGACGATCTGCGGGCGGAAGTCGTAGCCGCTGCGTTCCCCGCGCAGAGGTTCGCCGGGGTCCTCTGAATCGGGTCCCTGCACCAGGCCGACGAACTCGCCCGTCACCTTGTCGGCGTGCGCGGTGAACGTCAGCCGCTCACATTGCGGGCTGAGCACCCGATCGAGCGGCGCGCTGACGACCGGGGTGTTGCGGACGATGACGAGCAGGTCGTTGTTGACCCGTTCGATGAGCAGACCGCGGTCGACCGCCTTCGGCGCCTGCTTGGGCACCGTCGACAGCAGCACGGTACGGCCCTGGTTCTGCGGTCCGGCCAGGCCCGCCGCGACGCTGCACGGCACGCTGATCTCCAGGTCGGTGGCGACGTAGCCGATCAGCGGCGCGTCGACGCTGGCCAGCACGCCGTTCTGCGGCCAGTTCAGCTGCGCGATGGTCTGCGTGACCGGAAGCAGCGGGGTCGCGATCGCCAGCACAGCGCCGAGCAACCCCGCGACGATCGCGATGAGCCGCGCGGTCCGATGGTTCGTCCCAGCGGCAATCACGGGGCCTGATCTTAATTGGGCGTGCGGATCGCGAGAACGAACGGCCCGATGCTGGACACCTCGAAGCGGGGGTCGTCGAACAGCGCCTCGTCCAGCGCGACGTGATAGCGCCGCACGTTGGGCTGGTTGGGATAGACGTCGGAGGCCAGCCGCAGCGTGTAGGTGTCAGCCGAACCGGACGGGCCGCCGCGGCGCATCAGGAAGACCGTAGGCGGCTTCCACGGCAGGGCGTCCAGGGCGGCGATGAACGCATCGGCGTCGGTGAGCGTCGCCCAGCTCTCGATCGCGTCGGCGCGCTTCTCGAACTGAGCCAGCGGGTTGGCGTAGTGCGACGTCAGCCCCTGGAACCCGTAGTAGGGGTAGTACGACAGGAAGCTGTAGTCGGCGGTGAGCACGACCGTCTCGTCGCGCGGTCGGCCGGTCGCCTCGGTGATCCGGGCGTCGATCTCGCGGTAGTAGCGCTCCGCGCCGGGCGGGCGGCGGTCCGCGCGCTGACCGTAGCCGTCGGTGTCGGTGTAGGCGACGACGATGTCGGAGCGCAGCACGTCGGGGATGTCCTGGCTGAACGTGACGGCGCCGATCGCGCCCAGGGTGGCCGCGGCCGCGACGACGCGCCGGGCGGTCTGCGGCCGGTACCGGTGGGCGACGGCCAGCGTCGTCTCGAGGAAGCCGAACGCGCCCGCGGCGGTGAGCAGCACGGTCAGCGTCGGCTGCAGCCGGAACGACAACAAGGTGGTGCCCGCCAGCGTGGTCAGCATCGACAGCAGTGACCAGGCGTAGACGGCGAGCACCGCGATGGCCAGCGCACCGGCCCGGGTCGAGAAGCCGGCCCGCCAGACCAGCCACAATGTGCCGACCATGCACAGCGCCCCCAGCAGCGTGAAGTGCAGCATCGGGAACTCGAGCTGCGCGCCGGCAGACGGCAGGTAGTGCTGTGCGGTGCCCGAGTCCGCGGGCTCGCCCGTGGCGGCGGCCAACAGCCACGGGCCCAGGCCGATCAACCACATGGCCGCCGAGATCACCGCGATGACGAGCAGTCTCAGGAGCGGTTCGATGCTGCGGCGTGCGACCGCCAGCAGCACCGCCATGATCGTCAGCGTGAACGCGGCGTAGCCGAGCAGCAGCGAGTAGAACAGCGCCGCGACACCCAGGAAGATCCCGGTGCCGATGACCGCCGCCCAACCGCCGCCCCTCGCCCGGCCCCTCAGCCCGGACCACGCGAGCACGAACACCGGCGGCAGCAGCACGGTGATGATCGCCGCGTACGGTTCGGCGGGCGAGTAGGCCAGGGTGACCGCGGCCGTGGCGGTCGCCACCACCAGCGCGTACTCGAAGCGGATCATGGCCGCCCACAACACGAATGCCACGGCGATCGCCGCGGTGATGGAGATGATCGCCCACGGTTTGAACATCTCCCAGGCCGGCGTCCCGGTCAGCGCGGCCAGCCGGCCGCCGACCCAGAACCAGCCGGGCGGGTAGAACGGCGGCAACCCGTGGTACGTCATGTCGCGCAGCCCCGGCGCATCGGCCAACCGCGTGAGGTATTCGGTGCGGAACTGCTGATCGACGGAGATACCGAACAGGTACAGCTTGGTGGCACCCAGCGGCATCGCCAGCGTCACGACCGCGAACGCCGACAGGAACACCGCCGACGCGCCGCGTGCGAGCGTCCGCCGACCCCGGCGCCACATCCAGCCGCTCGCGAACAACCCGGCCAGACAGGCGAATTGACCCACCGTGGTGAGCGCGTGCAGTTGGTTCGACGAGTTGTAGGCGGGCCACTCGACCCGGGCGATGGCGAGCAGGGAGACCACCGCGACCACGGCAGCGACCGCGGCGGCCGCCGTCATCTGGCCGGCCACCTTGACCGGCAGGGCCTGGGGGCCCCGCATCAGATGGGAAGCTTGCGGAAGATCGGCCGCGGGATGTGGCGCAGCACCATCATCACGTACCGGAACGCTCCCGGTGCCCACACCAGTTCCCTGCCCTTGGCCGCCGCCGTGACCGCCAGTTCGGCGACGTATTCCTTGTCGACGGTGAACGGCGCCTCCTTGGCGCCGGTGGCCTTCCAGTGCTCGATCGTCGTCGTGGTCCGCACCTGACCCGGCCGGATCACCAGCACCCGAACGCCGCACTCGCGCAGCGCTTCTCCCAGCCCGAGGTAGAACCCGTCCAGACCGGCCTTGGTGGAGCCGTAGACGAAGTTGGATCGTCGCACCCGCTCGCCGGCGGCCGAGCTCATCGCGATGATCTGCCCGAAGCCCTGCGCGCGCATCTTCTCCCCGATCAGCACGCCGACGGAAATCGCTGCGGTGTAGTTGATCTCGGCGATCTGCACCGCCTTGCGCTGATCCTGCCACAGCTCCTCGGCGTTGCCGAGCAGGCCGAACGCCACGATTGCCACGTCGACATCCCCACCTGCGAACGCCGCGTCGATCACCTTCGGGTGGCTCTCGGTGTCGAGCCCGTCGAAGTCGATCCACTCGACCGACTTCGCACCGGCCGCGGTCATCTCGGCGATGGCGGCGTCCTTGCCGGGGTGGTTGGGCAGGTCGGCGAGCACGATCCGGGCCTGGGCGGTGCGCAGGTAGCGCGCGCAGATCGCCAGCCCGATCTCCGATGTGCCACCGAGCAGCAGGATGGTCCGCGGGTTACCTACGGCATCGAGCACCATCTACAACAGCTCCAAACGTCGGGCCATGTCGGAGGCGAACACGCCGTCCGGATCCACCTTGCGGCGCACGGCAATCCATTCGTCGATTCGCGGGTACATGGCGTGGAAGGTCTCGGCACAGGCGCGGGAGTCCTTGGCGGTGTAAAGCCGGCCGCCGAACTTCAGCACCCGCTTGTCGAGGCCGGTGACGAACTCACCCAGCCCGGGCTTGATCGGGAAGTCGACGCACACGTTCCAGCCGGGAATCGGAAAGCTCAGCGGCGCTTGGTTACCCGGACCGAACAGCTTGAAGACGTTGAGGAAGGAGTAGTGCCCGGAGCGCTGGATGTCGACGATGATGCTCTTGAACTCGTCGACGGCGGCGGTCGGCACGACGAACTGGTACTGCAGGAATCCGGCGGATCCATAGGCGCGGTTCCACTCTCCGAACATGTCGAGCGGGTGGTAGAACTGCGTCAGGTTCTGCACTTTGTTGCGGTAGGTACCCGACTTGCGGTACCACAGCTCGCCGATCGGACCGAACGTGAACTTGTTGCCCAGGCCGTTGGGGAAAATGTCGGGGAATGTGAGCAGTTGCGGCGCATCGAATTTCAGCGGGTGCTTCTGCAGCTTCTCGGGCAACTGGTCGAGCCGCGCCAGTGAGCCGCGCGAGATCGCGGCACGCCCCAGTTTCGGTGGTGCGCTGATCGCGTCGAACCAGGCGCTGGAATACGTGTAGTTGTCCTCGCTGCCGTCGCTGTGGAAGGCGATGGTCTCGTCGAGGCTGCCGGTGACGTCGCCGTCGGCGATGAAGTACGCGGTCTCGGTGGGCGTCATCTCGATCGTCGCCCGCAGGATGATGCCGGTGAGCCCGTTGCCGCCGACCGTCGCCCAGAACAGTTCGCCGTCGGCCCCGTCCGGGGTCAGTCGCCGTATCTCGCCGTCGGCGGTCAGCAGGTCCATCGAACGGACGTGGTTGCCGAAACTGCCCGCGCTGTGGTGGTTCTTGCCGTGGATGTCGCAGGCGATGGCGCCGCCCACCGTGACCTGCCGGGTGCCCGGCAGCACCGGCACCCACAGCCCGAACGGCAAGGCCGCCTTCATCAGCGTGTCCAGGCTCACCCCCCCGTCGACGTCGACCATGCGGGTGTCGGCGACGATGGAGTGGATGCGGTTGAGCGCGGTCATGTCGATGACCAGCCCGCCGCCGTTCTGCGCGTTGTCGCCGTAGGAACGGCCCAGCCCGCGGGCGATGACGCCACGCTGGCCGGCCTGGTTGACGGCCTTGGCGATCGTCTCGACATCCGGCGTCGACAACACCTGCGCGACCGTCGGGGCGGTGCGGGCCCAGCCGGTCAGGCGGCGCGAGGTCGTCACCAGGATCTCGGACATCGTGACGAGGGTACCGTGCGCCCGACAGCGCGGTCCGTCACTACTGAAGGCGGAAGATGACCGCGCGCTGCACCACGAAGTTGATCACCGTCGCGGTGCCCTGGGCGATGACGAACGCCACGGGGACGCGCCACGGCCGGTCCTCCCACGCCATGTACAGCAGGTAGTTGATGCCGACCTGCGCCGCGTAGGTGACCGCATACAGCGCGACGACGGCGACGAAGCGGGCCGTGCTCGGCGGCGCCTGAAACGTCCACCGACGGTTGATCAGGTAGGCGGTGGTGGTGCCGGCGACGAAGCTGACGGTCTTGGCGACGTTGACGTGCAGGCCCGCGGCGAGCAGCGTCACGTAGAGCCCGAAGTCGACGACGGCGGCGAGCCCGCCGGTGACGACGAACCGCCACACCTGGGTGCCCAGGCTCAGACTGGGCTGCATGGGGGGCTCGGCCACCCGGGCAGCTTACGGCGCGTGCGGCGGCGAGCGGGTCAGCGGCTCAGCCCGCTCGACGCGAGCAGGTCGCACAGGGCGTCGACCCCGGCGCCGAACGCGTGCTCGGCGGGTGTGCCGAAGCCGATGATGACGCCGTCGGGAGCCGCCACGTCCGCCCCGGCCAGCGGATGGCGCATGAGCGAAAGCCCTTGCAGCGCAATACCCGCCTCGCCGGCGCGCTGGAGCACCTCGGGCTCGGCGCCGTCGGGGAGCGTCAGCAGCAGGTTGAGCCCGGCGTTGAGGCCGGTGATCCCGATGTCGAAGCGGCCCAACGCCTCGACCAGCATGTCGCGGCGGCGCCGGTAGCGCAGGCGCATACGCCGGATGTGCTTGTCGTAGGCGCCGCCTGCGATGAAGTCGGCCATCGTGAGTTGGGCGATGCCGTTGACGTAGAACTGGTCTCCGCCGCCGGCTTCGAGCACCGGTTCGACCAGGTCGCCGGGCAGCACCATCCAGCCCAGCCGCAGCACCGGCGAGAGGCTCTTGCTGGCCGAGCCGAGGTAGACGACGCGGTCGGGGCCCAGGGCCTGCAGCGCGCCGATCGGCTGGCGGTCGTAACGGAACTCGCCGTCGTAGTCGTCGTCGATCACATAGCCGTTGGTGCGGTGGGCCCACTCGATCGCGGCGGCGCGCCGCGAGGGGTGCAGTGCCATGCCGAACGGGCTGTGGTGAGCGGGCGTCAGAAGCGCCGCGGGAACGTCGAGCGCGTCGAGATCGCCCACGACGGCGCCGCGCTCGTCGACGCCGATCGGCACGGTAGTCATCCCGAGGGCGGCGATGGCGTCACGAAAGATGAACAGCCCGTAGGCCTCCACGGCGATCGGGCGCTCACCGCGGAACACCCGTGCCAGCACCTCTACGCCGTGCCGGGTACCCGCGCAGATGACGATCGTCTCGGCAGAGTTGCGCACCCCGCGCACCCGGGCGAGGTAGTCGGCGACGGCCTCGCGCAGTTCGGGACGCCCGCGAGGGTCGCCCATGCGCAGCGCCTCGGTGGGTGCCCGCGCCCTGCCGTGACGCGAGCCAGCCCTCGGCGACGAGTTCGGCGTAGGCCTCGGCGACGGTGTTGCGGGCCAGCCCGAGGTCGGCGGCCAGGCTGCGCGACGGCGGCAGCACCGTTCCGGGGGCCAGCCGGCCCGAGCGCACGGCGTCGCGCAGGGCGCCGAGCAGCAGGTCGCGCGCCCCCCGCGTGCCGGGGGTGATGCGCTCGCGCAGGTCCAGGTGCAGATCGCGAGTGCCCGGATTGGCCCACGTATTCACGAATGGATTGAACCATGCACATGGGACATTGCGCATCAGCGTCGATGCTATGACACAGACACTGCAATCCCGCGACACCGCCGACCGCCTCAAGATCTACAAGACCTCGCCCGAGATGCTCGACGCGATGATGGCGCTGAGCAACGCGGCGGCCAAGGACGTCGATGTCGAACTCGGCGAGCTGATCAAGATCCGCGCGTCGCAGCTCAACCACTGCGCGTTCTGCCTCGACATGCACACCCGCGACGCCCGCAAGCACGGCGTCAGCGATCAGAAGCTCGATGTGCTCGCCGCCTGGCAGGAGGCCGGTGACCTGTTCAGCGAGCGGGAGCGCGCGGCCCTGGCGCTCACCGAGGCCATCACCGAATTGCGCTACGGCCCCGTGCCCGACGATGTGTACGCGCGCGCCGCCGCGGAGTTCTCCGAGCGCGAACTGGGACAGGTCATCGCGATGGCCGTCACCATCAACGCGTGGAACCGCATCAACGCCGCGGTCCGCCAGGAACCGCCGCGCCGCTAAGTTCCAGGTGTGCAGACCCGGTCCGGTGCGGAGATCGCCGTCGACGGTGACGTCGTGTCCAAGCTGCACCGACCCGGGACCGATCCGAGGGCTCTGACGGTCCGGCTGGGCATCGCCGCCCGGTCGGACTGTCTGCTGTCGCCGCTGGTGATGGCGCCCGAGCCGGTGGGCGAGCGGTGGCGGACCCGGTGGCCACGCGTGGAAACCGTTGCGCCGCAACCGGAGTGCGTGCCGTGGGCGGATGCGGGCGCTCTACTGGCCCGGCTGCACCGCGAACCCCGGCCGCCGCGGGTGCCGCCGCACGGCTGGCCGGAGCGGGTGCGCAGGGCGGTCGATGTGCTGCGCGACGGCGGCGACCCGGTGATCCGGCGTGCGGCCGCCGACCTGCCCGACGCGGCGTGGCGGGCCGGGTCGGCGGAGCGGCCCCGGACGCTGGTGCACGGCGACTGGCACCTGGGCCAACTCGGCCGCCGCAGTGCGGACGCGCCGTGGCTGCTCATCGACGTCGACGATCTCGGCGTCGGCGACCCGGCATGGGATCTGGCCCGCCCGGCGGGGTTCTGGGCGGCCGGGCTCGTCACCGACCAGGATTGGGTGCTGTTCGTCGACGGCTACCGCGACGCGGCCGGGCCGGCGTTGCCGGACGGCGACCCGTGGCCGGTGCTCGAACCGTACGCGCGCGCCGCGGTGGTCCAGGCCGCCGCGCACCATCCCGACGACGACCTGCTGCGCGCGGCATGCGCCCGGATGAGCTCTTTCGACCACCGACTGTGAACCCACTGCGAAATTTCGTGCGGATCTTCGAAGTCCATTCACAGTCGGGAGAATCGCCTCACTAGCTGGAGAAGAACAGCCGGCCGAAGCCCTGCTTGCGGTAGTACTTGTTGCCGCGATGACCCCATCCGGGCCCGTAGCCGTAGCCGGCTTGCGCAGGCGGTGGCGGCGGCGGGGTTTGGGCGAATCGGTTCTCCATCTGCGTGAGCGCCTCGAGCTCACCGAAGTCCAGGAAGATGCCGCGGCAGGTGTCGCACTGCTCGAGGTGGATGCCGTTGCGATCGTAGGTCTTCATGGCGCCGGCGCACTTCGGGCAGGTCATCGTCCCTGCACTTGCCGGCGTGGACGACGGTGGTTGATATGGCGGGATGCTCATAACTGCATAACGCCGCGCGAAGGCTGTCGGGTTCCGCGCCCGCCCCCTACAGCTGCTCGCGGAGCAAAGTCAGACCCAGTACGGTACGCGGGCACGGTACTGGCGCATGGCGAAGGCCGCCATGATCCAGCCGATCACGGTGAGCACGATGACCACCAGCCAGTGCCGCAGCTCCTGGTCGGCGCCCAGCAGCGGCGCTCGCACGATGTCGAGATAGTGCAGCAGCGGGTTCAGCTCGACGACCTTCGCGTAGGACGCGGCGCCCTGCTGCTGCAGTGTGGACTCGTTCCAGATGATCGGCGTCATGAAGAACAGCAGCTGCACCAGGCTGAACAGCAGCGGGCTGATGTCGCGGTAGCGGGTGGCCAGGATGCCGAAGCACAGCGACACCCACACGCAGTTGAGCACGATCAGCGCCAGCGCGGGGATGACCGCGAGGTCGGTCCACGTCCACGGCTTGGGGAAGATGATCGCGATGATGACGAAGATGATGATGTTGTGCGCGAACAGGATCATCTGCCGCCACACCAGCCGGTAGACGTGCACCGACAGCGGCGTCGGCAACTGTTTGATCAGGCCCTCGTTGGCGACGAACACGTCGGCGCCCTCCAGGATCGCCGCGTTGATCACGTTCCACACGATCAGCCCGAGCGTCACGTATGGCAGGTGTTCGGACAGCTCGAGTTTGAACAGCTTGGAGTACAACAGCCCCATCGCGACCGCGGTCGCTCCGGTGGCGATCGTGATCCAGAACGGTCCGAGCACCGAACGGCGGTAGCGCTGTTTGATGTCCTGCCAGCCCAGGTGCAACCACAGTTCGCGCTTGCCGAAGCCGGCGACCAGATCGCCCCAGGCCCTGCTCAATGTCCTCGACTGCGCGGCAGCGTCGGTGAACGTCACTGTGGCGGCCTTCCGAACCTCTCCTTGCGACCTGTACGACGTAATTCGATCCAGTCCCGGAACCCACGGAGATCCCGGCGGGTGACCAGGAAGAACCACCCGAAACGGACCCATTCCTGAGGGATGTACTTGCGCAGCCCGGCCTGGTTCTGTAGGTAACCGCGGTTGCGATAGGTGAAGTAGCGCTTGGTCTCGTTGTCCGGGTACTGCGTGTGCATGCGGCCGCCGAAGATCGGTTTGAACTCGTCGGATCCCTGTGGGTGCAGGAAGACCGCATTCAGGCAGGTGCCGAAAGGAAGCCCGGACCGCAGCAGACGTCGGTGTACCTCGACTTCGTCTCCGCGCACGAACAACCGCAGATCGGGCACGCCGATTGCTTCCACCGTCGAAGCTCGAAACAGCGCACCGTTGAACAGCGACGCGATGCCGCGCAACAGGTCCTGTCCTGCACCCTCGGTGCGCAGCTCGTCGACCCGACGGCGCCAGACCAGACCCCGCCGCAATGGGAAGGCCAGTAGCTTCGGGTCGGCCATGTCGCCCACAATCGGTGACACGGCGGCGAGGCCATGCAGCTCGGCACACGCGAGCAGGGTCGAAAGCACCTCGGAATCGGCTGGCCGACCGTCGTCGTCGCCGAGCCATAACCAGTCGGCGCCCAGAGCGAGGGCATGCAACATCCCCAGCGCGAACCCGCCGGCTCCCCCAAGATTGCGCATCGATCCCAGATAGGTCGACGGGAGGGGCTGCGCCTGCACTAATTCCCGGACCCGCGGGTCGTCGTCGTTGTCGACCACCACCAGATGGTCCGGCTGGCGGGTTTGCGATGTCAGCGCGTCCAGCGACTTGGCGAGCTCATCGGGACGCCGGTGCGTGACCACAACGGCGAACACCGTGTCAGTCATGCGGCACGGACTCTCGCCGGGTCTCCTTGAGCGTCTCTCGAACATGCCTCGCGGCATCCTCGCCCTCGTAGGCACGTATCACGTCTTCAATGCCGCCCGTCATCTTGATGGTGCCGTGGTCGATCCACATCGCCGTCTTGCACAACCGGGCCAGGAACTCATTGGAGTGACTGGCGAACACCAGTATCCCGGATCGCTCGACCAGTTCCTGGAGGCGACTCTGCGCCTTCTTCAAGAATTCGGCATCGACCGCGCCGATGCCCTCGTCGAGCAGCAGGATCTCCGGGTCGATGCTCGTCACCACGCCCATCGCCAGGCGCACCCGCATACCGGTGGAGTACGTGCGCAACGGCATCGACAGGTAGTCGCCGAGTTCGGTGAACTCCGCGATCTCGTCGACCTTGGCCAGCATCTGTTTGCGGGTCTGGCCGAGGAACAGCCCGCGGATGATGATGTTCTCGAAACCGGAGATCTCCGGGTCCATGCCAACGCCGAGGTCGAACACCGGCGCCACCCGGCCGGTCACGGTCGCCACGCCGCGGGTGGGTTCGTAGATGCCCGACAGCAGCCGCAGCAGCGTGGACTTGCCCGCCCCGTTGTGTCCGACGAGGCCGACCCGGTCGCCGTGTTCCAGCGACATGGTGATGTCCCGTAACGCCTCGATGACCACGACGTTGGACTCGTTGCGGCCGATCGCGCCGCCGGCCTTGCCGAGGAAAGCCTTCTTCAGCGAGCGCGATTTCGCGTCGAAGATGGGAAACTCCACCCACGCGTTGTGCGTCTCGATATGGGGGGTCAACTCCAGCTCCTACAGGTACTGGCCGGTCCCGTGTTGCCCGGGGCCGCCTCGCATCGCGACGCCGGGCGGCAGCGCGCCCTGCCCCCGCATCTGCTCGAGCTGCTGGCGCGCGGCCATCTGCTGGGCGAACAGGGCGGTCTGGATGCCGTGGAAGAGCCCCTCGAGCCAGCCGACCAGCTGGGCCTGGGCGATGCGCAACTCGGCGTCGGACGGCACCCCGTCCTCGGTGAAGGGCAGGGTGAGCCGCTCGAGCTCCTCGCGCAGTTCCGGAGCCAGGCCGTCCTCGAGTTCGCGGATGCTGGTGCGGTGGATCTCCCGCAGCCGGTTACGGCTGGCCTCGTCGAGCGGAGCGGCCCGGACCTCTTCGAGCAGCTGCTTGATCATGGTCCCGATCCGCATCACCTTGGCTGGCTGCTCGACGAGGTCGGTCAGCGACTTGCCGTCGCTCTGCTCGTCGCCCTCGGCCTCATCGCCGCTGATGATCTCGATGTTGTCGTCGTCGGTCATTGCTCGTGCGTTCCCTCTAATCTGCGCGCCATTCGTCGATGCGGGCCGTGGATGTGGGCCGGCCGTCGTCGTCGATCGTCACCCACGATCGCGAACCACCTAGCGACACTAGTCCGTCGAGTGGGACAACCCTGCGCACCACCGGGTCACCAGCAACGACGGTCCGATTAGCCCTCCGAACCCGAAGCTCACTGGACTAGTATGGCTGCCCAGATGACCCAGTCCGGCACGGCGGGTCAGGGCCGGAACGGCCGGAATCGTGTCGGTTTGTGCACTTCACAGACGCTCTAAGGTGGACTGGCATGGCATACGACGTCGCCCGGGTGCGGGGCCTGCACCCGTCCCTGGGCGACGGCTGGGTGCGTTTCGACGCCCAGAGCGGCATGTTGCTGCCCGACACGGTCGGTCGGGCGGTGTCGACCGCCTTCCGTGGCTCGATGCCCACCCCGATGGGTCCCCATCCCTCGGCGCAGCGCAGCGCGGCGGTGCTCGAGGCCGCCCGTCAGGCGGTGGCCGATCTGGTCAACGCCGACCCGCGCGGCGTGGTGCTCGGCGCGGACCGCGCGATTCTGCTGACCTCGCTGGCAGACGCGTCGTCGTCGCGGGTCGGGCTCGGCTACGAGATCGTGGTGACCCGGCTCGACGACGAGGCCAACATCGCCCCGTGGCTGCGGGCGGCGAACCGGTACGGCGCCAAGGTGAAGTGGGCCGAGGTCGACATCGAGACCGGCGAACTGCCGAACTGGCAGTGGGAGAACCTGATCACCCGGCCGACCCGGCTGGTCGCGATCACGTCGGCCTCCGCGACCCTGGGCACCGTCACGGACCTGCGTGCGGTGACCAAGCTGGCGCACGACCTCGGCGCGATGGTGGTCGTCGACCACTCCGCGGCCGCGCCGTACCAGTTGATCGACATCGACGACATCGACGCGGACGTGGTCGCGGTCAACGCGCTGGCCTGGGGTGGCCCGCCGATCGGCGCCCTCGTCTTCCGCGACCCGTCGATCATCGACACGTTCGGCTCGGTGTCGCTGAACCCCTACGCCACGGGCCCGGCGCGCTTGGAGATCGGCGCGCATCAGTTCGGTTTGCTCGCCGGCGCGGTGGCCAGCATCGAGTACCTGGCCTCGCTGGACGAGTCGGCTCAGGGCACCCGACGCGAAAGGCTCGCGGTGTCAATGCAATCGGCGAGCTCGTACATGAACCGGCTGTTCGACTACCTGTTGATCTCGCTGCGCTCGTTGTCGACGGTCATGGTGATCGGCAGGCCGGAGGCGCGAATTCCGGTGCTGAGCTTCGCGGTCAGCGACGTGCCCGCCGAGCGGGTCGTGCAGCGCCTGGCCGACAACGGCATCCTGGCCATCTCCAACGCGAGCTCGCGGGTGCTCGACGTCATCGGGGTCAACGACATCGGCGGCGCCGTCACCGTCGGCCTCGCGCACTACACCACCGCCGCCGAGGTCGACCAGCTGGTTCGCGCTCTCGCGTCGCTGGGCTGACTTCGGCCTCAATCGGCAACGCGCAGAAGGACTTTGCCCGCGACCTCGCCGGACCCCAACAGCTCGTGTGCGGCGCGCGCCTCTGCGACGGGGAATTCGGCGCCGATGATCGGACGCACCTGGCCGCTCTCGATCATCGGCCACACATTGGCGACCACCTCGGCGACGATGTCACTCTTGCTCCCCGGCCCGCTGACCGGGCGCGACCGCAGGGCGGTGGCGATGACGCCGGCGCGCTTGCCCAGCAGCTTGCCGAGGTTGAGTTCGGCCTTCACGCCGCCCTGCATCCCGATGACGACCAGTCGCCCATCGACGGCGAGCGCGTCGACATTGCGGTCCAGGTACGCCGCTCCCATGATGTCGAGGATCACGTCGGCGCCACCCTCGGCCCGGATCCGCTCGACGAAATCCTCGTCGCGGTAGTTGATCGTCAGATCGGCGCCCAACTCGGCGCACAGGTCGAGCTTGTGCTGCGAGCCGGCGGTCGCCGCGACGCGGCTGCCGAGCGCGCGAACCACCTGGATGCCGTGGGTGCCGATGCCGCTGGCGCCACCGTGGATCAACACCAACTGTCCGGCCCGCAGTCCAGCCGTCATGACCAGGTTCGACCACACGGTGCAGGAGACCTCGGGGAGTGCGGCGGCTTCGTGCGGCGTCACCGACTCCGGCACCGGCATCACCTGTCCGGCGGGAACCGCGACGTACTCGGCGTAACCCCCGCCCGCCAGTAACGCGCACACAGGTTGCCCGACGGTCCAGTTCGTCACGCCACCGCCCACGGCGGCCACCGTGCCCGACACCTCCAGGCCGAGGATGTCGCTCGCGCCGGGCGGTGGCGGGTACTTGCCCGCCGCCTGCAGCAAATCGGCCCGGTTCACCCCGGCGGTTGTCACCTCGATCAGCACGTCACCGTCGGAAGGCGTCGCATCGGGAACTTCGCGCCAGTTCAGCCGGCCTTGCGGCTCCGCCACGATCGCATGCATTCAAATAACGCTACAGCCTGCGAAAAGAGTCTGACGAAATCCGTCACAGCAATCTTTCTGGTGTTTACTATGACCGCATGGAGGGGATCATTTCGGGGCGTACCGCTAGTGATATGCCGGGGTTGGACATCGCTGAACAGCGCTCGTGGCAAAATTTCTTGGACTCGGCGCTGAGGTTGTACGCGACCTTGAACCGGTCGCTGGTCGATGCGCATCATCTGACGCTCAACGATGTGCGGCTGCTCGACATGCTGGACAAATCCGCGACCGGCTCGGCGCGAATGGGGGATCTCGCCGAGGGGCTGATGTCGCTGCCGAGCAGGGTCACCAGGCAGATACGCCGGCTCGAGTTGCAGGGACTGGTGCGTCGCGGTGCCAGCCCGGACGACGGCCGCGGCGTGCTGGCCAGCATCACCGACGACGGTAGGAAGGCGGTGCGCACCGCGATGACCACCTACGGCGACGGGGTGCGGGCGCACTTCCTCGGCAGGCTGTCGCGTCCGCAGGTGGCGGCGATGGGCGACAGCTGCAGGCGGATCAGCGTCGCGCTGAAGAGCGGGGCGCCGAACGCCAAGGTCGGCCGCGTCTGACGCTCGTCGCGTCCACGCGACCCCCGGGCCGTACTCTTGTCGGCGGTGGCGTGGCAGAGCGGCCTAATGCACTCGCCTTGAAAGCGAGAGACGGCTAACACCGTCCGGGGGTTCAAATCCCTCCGCCACCGCTCAGTCGATCGCCCGCGCCAACGCCTGCACGCCCGAAACGATCTGCGACTCGGTGAGATTCGCGTAACCCAACAGCAGGCCGGGCGGTGCGGACGCGGGGTCGGCGTAGCACGGCGCCAGCGCCTCGACGCGGACCCCGCGCTCCGCTGCCCGCCGCACCAGTTCGTCGACCGCGAACCCGTCGGGAAACCGCACGGTCAGATGGACGCCGGCGGCCGCGCCGAGCACCGTCGCCTGCGGCAGGTAACGCGCCAGCGCCCGCAGCAGCGCATTGCGGCGGGCCAGGTAGCGGCGACGCATCTGGCGCAGATGCCGGTCGTATCCGCCCGCCGACAGCAGGTGTGCGAACGCCAACTGATCCATCACCGAACTCCCCGTGTCTGCGAGCCCCTTCGCCCACGTGACCGCGCCCACCAGGTGCGGGGGCAGCGCCATCCAGCCGATGCGCAGGCCGGGCGCCAAGGTCTTGCTGGTCGACCCCAGGTACACCACGCGGTCGGGTGCGATGCCCTGCAGCGCACCGACGGGCGCGCGGTCGTAGCGGTACTCCGCGTCGTAGTCGTCCTCGATGACCAGATGACCGCCGCGCGCCCAGTCGGTCAACGCGGCGCGGCGCGCGGCCGAGAGCACCACACCGGTCGGGGACTGATGCGCCGGTGTGGTCAACACCGCCTCGGCGCCGCTGTCCGCTAGCGCTGCGACGTCGATGCCGTCGCCGTCGATCGGCACCGGAATCGGGTCGATGCCGTTGTGCCGCAGCACCATTCGGTGCAGCCAGAAGCCCGGGTCCTCCATCGCCAGCGGCGCCGGGCGCAGCGACTGCGCCAGCAGCGCGACCGCCTGCGTCGCCCCCGTGCACAACACGATGTGCTGCGGGTCGGCGTGCACCCCGCGGGCTCGGCGCAGGTAGTCGGCGACCGCGACGCGGGCCGCGAGCAGGCCCTGCGGCGCGACGTACCCGAGCGCATCGGACCCGATCTCGGCCAGGCCCTGCCGCAGTGCGCGCAGCCAGGCGTGCCGGGGGAAGCTGTGCAGATCCGGCGAGCCCGGTTGGAAGTCGACGTCGTACCGCGGCGTTTCATCGATGGCACCGGTGGCCGGCGCCGTGGCCGTGGCGGTATCCACGGTGGCGACCACGGTGCCCGACCCGTGCCTGCCGAGCAGGAAACCCTCGGCGACGAGTTGGCCATAGGCGTCGACCACCAGTCGTCGGGACACTCCGAGATCGGCGGCCAGTACCCGCGTCGACGGTAGCCGGGTCTGCGGTGTGAGCCGGCCCGTCCGGATGGCCTCGCGCAACCCGTTGACGAGTTGGCGGTGCAGGGGTTGCGCACCGGAGCGGTCGATTTCAACCAGCAGTTCTGGTCCTGAAGTGGTACCCGAAAGAGCCATCGAAGTGGTGCCTATCTTGAGGCCAGTGACGAATTAGCGTGACCGTATGACAACTACGCCGACGCGCACAAGAGCCGGATTCGTCGAGGTGACCCTCGTCGTGTTCGGCATCTACGCCCTCGCCATCGGGCTGTTCATGATCGTCGCTCCCGGAACGTTTTTCGACACCCTCGGCGCCTTCGGGGTCCGCAACGACCACTACATCTTCGACAACGCGTCCTTCGAGGTGCCGCAGGGGTTGCTGCTGCTGGCGGCGGTGCGCTGGCCGTCGTGGCGTGTCCCGGCGCTGGCCTTCGCGACGCTGCACTGGGCCATGCACTCGGCCAGTCACCTCGTCGACCCGCATCACGCCGCGGGCGATTGGGTCGGTTGGCTGGAGGCGGGCGGCCTCGTCGTCACCACCGCGATCCTCGCGCTCGCGTTGCGCGCCGCCATGACCGCCGAGCGGAGACGCTGATGCGCGTCCTGGTCGCGGGCGCGACCAGCGTCCCGGGACTGCCGCTGCTGCGCGAACTGCTTGGCCGGGGTCACGACGTCGTCGGGCTGACGAGATCGGCGGGCAAGACCGCCGACATCGCGGCCGCGGGCGCCAGGCCGGTCGTGGCGGACGTCTTCGACGCCGATCAGATCGACAAGGTCGTCGCCGACGTCGGGCCGGAGGTGGTGGTGTCGCTGCTGACCACCCTGCCGAAGTGGGGACCGTTGCGCTATAAGGACTTCGAGCCCGCCCGCGAACTGTGGGGCCGCGGCGCACCGAATTTGGTCCGCGCCGCCCAACGGGCCGCCGTGCGCCGGGTGGTCGCCGAGTCGGTGATCTTCGCCTACGGCTATCCGACGAGTGGTCCCCCGTCGATCGACGAGACCGATCCCTATCCGGGACCGCCGCCGAAGGGCGGGGAGGCGATGCTCGCGGCGCTGCGCAGCATGGAGCAGACGGTGCTGACGTCGGGTGAGACCACCGACACCGAGGGAATCGTGTTGCGCTACGGCGCTTTCTACGGTCCCGGCGTACCGCATGACGAGCTGATCACCCGCTTGGCGAAGTGGTGGGCCGTCCCGGCGATGACCGGCGGCGGCATCGTGTCGTGGGTGCACATCGACGACGTCGCGACCGCGACGTCCGATGCGCTCGAGCGCGGGCGCGGTGGCCAGATCTACAACATCGTCGACGACCGGCCGCAGTCGTTCGGCGACTACGTCCGGGAGCTGTCCGCGAAGCTGGGCCGACCGCGTCCGCTGCCGCTGTCGCCCCGGCTGGCGCGCCTGGCGCTGCCGTACGCGGCGACGGCGTTCGGCACCACGTGGCTACCGCTGTCCAACGCCAAGGCCAAGGCCGAACTCGGCTGGACGCCTATTCCCCGGTGAACTGCGGCGGCCGCTTCTCGAACGTCGCCTTGAGGCCCTCGGTCAGGTCCTTGCTCGGCAGGAACGCGGCGTTCCACGCGGCGACGTAGCGCAGCGACTCCGACACGCGGGCGATGCGCTGCTGGTCGAGCACGTCCTTGACGCCGTTGACCACCAGCGGCGGATTGGCGGCGATCTTGGCCGCGGTCTCGTGCGCGGCGGCCAGCGATGCGTCGGCGTCGGCGTAGACGTCGTTGACCAGGCCGATCTTCTCGGCCCGCGCTGCGTCGATGTCCTTGCCCGTCAACGCCAGTTCCCGCAGATGGCCGTCGGACAGGATCAGCGGCAGCCGCGCCAGGCTGCCCACGTCGGCGACGATGGCGATCTTGACCTCGCGGACGGAGAACTTCGCGTCGGCGCTGGCGTAGCGGATGTCGACGGCCGAGATCAGGTCGACGCCGCCGCCGATGCACCAGCCGTGCACCGACGCGATAGTCGGGGTGCGGCAGTCGGCGACGGCGTTGATGGCGCCCTGCATCCGCAGGATCGTGGCGTGGAAGTCCGCGCGCGGGCGGGCCGTCGCGCCCTCGGCCAGCACGTCTGACAGCGAGCCGCCCATCGCAAGCAGGTCGAGGCCGTAGCTGAAGTTCTTGCCCGATCCGGTCAGCACGATCGCCCGCACCTCGCGGTCGGCGTCCAGCTTGGCGAACACCTCGGGCATCTCCGCCCAGAAGGCGGGCCCCATGGCGTTGCCCTTCCCGGGACCGATCAGCGTCACCTGCGCGACGTGGTCTTTGATGTCGACGGTGACGGATTCGTACGTATCGGCCATGAGCAAGAGGCTAGCGACTCACCCGCCGGGGATTCCGATGACCACCTCGTTGACCTCGGCGTCGGGCATGAACTGGCACATCGCGTCGGCCATGAGCAGCGCGGCCAGCTCGCCCTCCGGTCCGGGCGGGTTGGTCTCCCCGGCGATGATCGCGCGGATGACGGCCAGCTTCGTCGCGTCGTCGAGGTCGTTGTACTCGCTGCACGACATGGTCGTCGCGTTCGGCGGTGCGGGCACCTCGGGCACGTCGGTGTTCGGCAGGCCCGGTATCTGGATGTCGGGCAGGCCCGGGATGGTCGGCAGACCCGGGATGGTGGGCGAGGACGGCGAGCGTGACGTCGTCGGCGAGGACGTCAGCGGCGGCCCCGGCTCGGTGGTCATCGCGACCGACCCCTCGGTGGTCTGCTGGCATGCGGTCACGCCAAGAAGGAGCAGCGCCGCTGCCGTCACCCGAACGCGCGTCTTCATCCCGGCAACGATATGCCCAAGTGCGACGTAGCGTGGGGCTCATGCCCGACGACTTGCGAGCAGGACCGGATTCACCGCCGACCGACGAGCTGCGCAGCGCCGAGAGGTCGTTCGCGGTCTTACAGCACGTGCTGCACGGCCTGGCCGCCGACGATCTGCACAAGCAGACCGCCTGCCGGGAGTTCGACGTCGCGGCGCTGACCGATCACCTGATGAACTCGATCACCACCATCGGCGGGATGGCCGGCGCCGAGTTCGGTGAGCGCGACCGGGACTCGTCGGTGGAGCAGCAGATCGTGACCGCGGCGCGACCGGCGCTGGACGCGTGGCAGCGACGCGGGCTCGACGGCACCGTCGCCTTCGGCGGCAACGAGGTGCCCGCCAAGGTGATGATCGGCATCCTGTCGCTCGAGTTCCTGGTGCACGCGTGGGATTACGCGGCGGCGGTCGGTCGCGAGGTGAGCGCGCCGGAGTCGCTGTCCGACTACGTGCTCGGCCTGGCGCGCAAGATCATCACCCCGGAGGGCCGCGTCAACGTCGGCTTCGACGCTCCGATCGAAGTGCCCGACAACGCGGCCGCGCTGGACCGTCTGCTGGCATACACCGGCCGCCAGCCCTCCTAGGCACTTCGCGAGGCGTACACCAGGGCCGTTGATTCCACCCAATGCACGACCCTGGTGTTGATCTCGCGAGCGCTCAGAGCCGCTCGAGGTAGAAGTACAGGTGCCTGCCCTCGTCGAGGGCGCCCTTGCCGTTCATGATGCCGACGACGGCGTTCTCGTCGACGACCTTGAAATGGTCGTGCACCGGGGCGCCGTCGTAGACCATCGAGGCGACGACCTCGCCGCGGAACTCCTCCATCCAGAGGCTCGCCTCGCCATTCATCGCCTCGGTGTTGGAGAACTTGTTGCCGTCGGCGTCCAGGCACACCAGCGGTTTGGCGTCGGCGGCCGAGTGGAAGGTCTTGCCGAACCAATTGAGACGTTCCATGAACCCGTTGGCTTTGTGGCCGGTGTGGAACTCGCCGCCCTTCCACTCGCCGAGCATAAACTCGATGGTGGCCGGCTGAAGCGTGGCCCAGAATTCGTCGAGCTCGGTGTCGGAGATCTGCTGCGTGCGCTCCTTGAGATCGGTGAACGTCTCCCGGGCGGTGCGCGTCGAGGTCATGCGTTTCCTTTCCAGCGGCGGGCGAACTCGATGAAGGCGTCGTTCTCGTGCGGCGCGGCCACGGTGACACGCACGCCGTCGTCGCCGTAGGGGCGGACGATGATGCGGTTGTCCGCTGAGGCCTCGGCGAACTCCTGGGCGCGGCCGGGCAGCGGCAGCCAGACGAAATTGGCCTGCGAGTCCGGCACGGTATATCCGGCGTCGCGCAGCGCCCCGGTGATCCGCGTGCGTTCGGCGACGACGGCGTCGGTGCGCGCCAGCAGCTCGTCGGCGGCGTCCAGCGAGGCGATCGCGGCGGCCTGCGACACGCTGGTCGCGGTGAACGGGACGTACACCTTGCTCAACGCGGTGATGACGTCCGGATCACCGATCGCGTAGCCGACGCGCAGCCCGGCCAATCCGTACGCCTTCGAAAACGTCCGCAGCACAACGACATTGCTGTGCGCGCGGACCAGCGCCAAGCTGTCGGGCAGCAGCGGTTCGCGGATGTACTCGACGTAGGCCTCGTCGATGGCGATCAGGATGTGCGGTGGCACCGCCGCGACGAACCGGGCCAGCGCGTCGGGTTCGACGACGGTGCTGGTGGGGTTGTTCGGATTGCACACGAAGATCAGCCGCGTGCGGTCGGTGATCGCGGCGAGCATCGCGTCGAGGTCGTGGGTGTGATCGGTCAGCGGTACCTGCACGGGCGTCGCTCCGGCGGTGCGGACCTGGAGCGGGTAGATCTCGAAGCTGCGCCACGCGAACAGCACCTCGTCGCCGACGGTGGCGGCGATCTGGATCAACTGCTGGCACAGGCTGACCGACCCGCAACCGACCGAGATGTGCTCCGGGGCGAAGGCCCCGTTGCCCACGTGCTTGGCCAACCGCTCCCTGAGTTCGACGTAGCCGTTGTCGGGGTAGCGATTGATCGTGTCGGTGGCCCGCGCGATCGCGGCGCGCACGCTCGGCAACGGACCCTGGACCGTCTCGTTGCTCGCGATCTTGATTGCGCCGGGAACCGTCCTGCCCGGCGTGTAAGCGGGCAGGTCGGCCATTTCGGGGCGCAACCGGACAGTCACAGAACCAGTCTATGGGGCACCCACCTGCGCTTTGCCTGGTGCCATTGCCGATGTGTACTCTGTCGGATCGGCGGTAAACGTTCGGGAGGCGTGCCAGAGCGGCCGAATGGGACTCACTGCTAATGAGTTGTCCCCCTTACAGGGGACCGGAGGTTCAAATCCTCTCGCCTCCGCAGCGGCTGACAACGTCAGCCGGACAACTGAAAACTGAAGATCGACCATGCGCCCGTAGCTCAACGGATAGAGCATCTGACTACGGATCAGAAGGTTAGGGGTTCGAATCCCTTCGGGCGCGCTCAACATTTGTGGAAACCCTCTGCGCGGCGAGTCTGACACGCCCATCAGTTGATCCTTTCCTGACACTTCTGCTCCGCTACCGGCTTCGTGGACGCGTTCTCGCAGTCGCGTGCGACTTGCCGGAACTCGATGCGCGCGGAACCGGCCCCGGTTTCGTTTGGGTGTTCATGGGCGGCAACCATCGATGCGGGCGGCGACAAGACGGCGTTTGATCGTTTACGCCTTGGTCAATACGAAGTGGGACGGCGATGGTCGTCGGGGTCGAGCGCCGCCAACGGCAAGACGGACAGCACTCCGATCAGTCCGTCGCCAGTCCGTTTCATGCTCGGTGACGATCTCGCCGTCGGGCTTTACACGGGGGAAGGAAATGAGCGCCTATCAGACCGTGGTGGTCGGCACCGACGGCTCGGACACATCGTTCCGTGCGGTGGAACACGCGGCAGCTTGCGCAGCGAGAGACGATGCGACGTTGATCATCGCGATGGCGCACTTGCCGAACGTGGACAGGGGAGGCTGGGGAAGGCCGGCCCGGCCGGATCGTGTGATTGATGGCCGCGCCGAGGTCACCCTCGGGGGCGAGGGGGACTTCAAGGTGCACGGGATGGCCCCGATATACGCGATCCTGCAGGAGGCCCGCTCCCGGGCCAGGGCGGCCGGGGCGAAGAATATCGAGGTGCGACCGGTTCGGGAGGGTGTTCTGGGCGGTCCAGCACAGGCGCTTTCTCACTTCGCCAAGGAAGTCAAGGCCGATCTGTTAGTGGTTGGCGACGTCGGATTGGACACGCGCATCGACAAGTGGCTGGGCTCGGTGCCCGGCAAAGTCTTGCGCAGGGCCAAGACCGACGTTCTGATCGTCCATACCGCAGACTGAGGATGGCTGGCACTGTGGGGGTGGGAGTCGACATCGAGGCGTCGGGTCTGCTCGACGGCCTTGAGGGAAAGGCACGCCAGGACCGCGCAGAGCTCATTGACTGGTTGCTCGGTCGCGGCTTCAGCACGGAACAGATCCGCGCGTCGCGCGCGGCCCCCATGCTGCTGCCTTCGTACCGAGTCTTGGGCGACGATGGCACTCTGGTGTCTGCCCGTCAGATCTGCGAATCGACCGGCATCGATCTGGATCTCTTACAGCGTCTGCAACGAGCGGCCGGCCTGCCCCGAACAGAGAATCCCGATGCCGCCGTTCTGCCGAGAGCTGACGTGG
The DNA here is from genome assembly GCF_039871645.1 of Mycobacterium sp. B14F4. Lineage (NCBI taxonomy): Bacteria > Bacillati > Actinomycetota > Actinomycetes > Mycobacteriales > Mycobacteriaceae > Mycobacterium > Mycobacterium sp. B14F4. The sequence goes on from NZ_JBDPMF010000005.1 coordinate 421,980, forward strand.
AGGCCGCCGCCCGAGCGAAAACTCTGATCGACTTCGGCGCTGAGCCCGATGATGCGGTGGCCGTGGTGCGCGTGCTGTCCGACGGGCTGCGCCGTACTGCGGCGACGATGCGCGAGGCTGGTTTCAAGATCTGGGTGAAACCCGGCGCCAGCGAAACTGAGTTGGCTCAGGCGGCTGAGCGGATGGCAGAGCTCGCCGCGCCGCAGCTTGGCCCACTTGTTGTTGGCATGCTCATGCTCCAGCTACGCCACACGTTCGAAACGGAGTGGGTGAGCGCCGCCGAGCTGTCAGCCGGGAAACTCCCCGGCGCTCGAACAGTTGCGGTGGCATTCGCCGACCTCACCGGTTTCACTCGCTTGGGAGAGGTGCTTCCTCCCGAGGAACTCGAGCATGTGGCCAGGCGTCTCACCTCACTTGCCCATGAATTGGAAAGCGGCCCGGTTCGATTCATCAAGACGATCGGCGACGCCGTCATGTTCGTGTGCCCTGAACCCGATCCGCTGCTGAGGACAGCCCTCGAATTGGTGGACCTCGCGGCAGAGGAGGGATTGCCGAGGCTGCGGGTCGGCGTTGCGGCGGGGAAGGCAGTCAGCCGCGCCGGTGACTGGTTCGGCAAGCCGGTCAATGTGGCCAGCCGTATTACCGCAGTCGCACGCCCCGGCACCGTGCTGGCCGCGGAGTCGGTGCGCCAATCTGCCGGCTCAGCTTCTTTCACGTGGATCCCCGCCGGCACACGTCACCTCAAAGGTGTACGGGGTGAAGTAACGCTCTTCCAGGTAAGCCGCGCCACTACTGAGTCCAGGTAAAGCTCCGTCACCCGAGGGTGTGTTGACCACACGTTCTTGGGCACGGATGCCGACATATTCGTACTTCATCGTTCCGGAAACCACCCTGCTGGACGCAAACCCGCCGGCTGACGCGGCTAAATTGGCAAGTGTGCGGCTCCTGCTCATCGCCGATACGCATGTTCCCAAGCGCGCCAGAGATCTGCCCGCGCGTGTGTGGGACGAGGTGTCGACAGCCGACGTTGTCGTGCACGCCGGCGACTGGGTGGAACCCGCGCTGCTCCACAGCGTCGAGGCTCGCGCCAAGCGGCTGGTGGCGTGCTGGGGCAACAACGACGGCGCCGAACTGCGACGGCGGCTGCCCGAACGCAACGACGTGACGCTCGCAGGCCTGCGCTTCACCGTCGTGCACGAGACCGGCGCGGCCGCCGGGCGTGAGGCGCGGATGGCCAGGCAGTACCCCGACACCGACGTGCTGGTGTTCGGCCACAGCCACATCCCGTGGGACACCACAGCGAAATCCGGCTTGCGGCTGCTGAATCCGGGCTCGCCGACCGACCGGCGCCGCCAGCCGCACTGCACCTACATGACGGCAACGGTGCACGACGCCGCGCTGTGCGACGTGGTGCTGCATGCGGTGGACCGCCATGCGTGAGCGGGCTGCGCGGGTGGCCGACGTTCACGAGATCGCCTGCGCCATGCCGCACACCAAGCGCATCGAGGGGCCCAAGGGCAACGCGATCTATCAGGTCGGCGGGAAGTCGTTCGTGTTCTTCCGCACGCCTCAACCCGATGCCGAGGATCCCGAGACCGGCGAGCGCTATGCCGACGTGATCATGATCTGGGTGGAGTCGGAGATGGACAAGCTGGCGCTCATCCAGGACCCCGCATCGCCGTTCTTCACCACCGACCGATTCGACGGCCACCCGTCGGTTCTCGTGCGTGCCAGCCGATTACCCGAGATCAGCAGGACGGAATTGACCGAGCTCATTCAGGACGCCTGGCTGTCGCGTGCGTCGCGCCGCCGGGCCGAGGCGTGGCTGGCCGAGCACCAGGGCTAGCCGACCTCCGCGGCACAGATCAGCTCGATGTGTCTGGTAGCCCAATCACCCAGCGGGCCAAGCGCTTCCAGCAGCTCCTCGCCAGCCGTGGACATCGAGTACTCCACCCGCGGCGGCACCTCGTGGTAACTCTCGCGGTGCACGACGCCGTGGCGCTGCAACTCCTTGAGGTGTTGCGTCAGCATCTTCTGCGATATCCCGTTGAGGCTGCGGTGCAGGGCGTTGAACCGCTTGGGGCCGTCCTGCAACTCCCAGAGGATGAGCGGCTTCCACTTCCCGTCCACCACGGCCATCGCAGCGTCCAGCCCGCAGGTGAACTTGCCCAACGAAGCCACTGCTCACCTCCATTACTTTCGGTTAGGAAAGTATCGCACTATCAAGTGGGTACTTGCCGAAAAGTTCGTGTCGACTACACGATGGTCTCATGACAACGACACAGCAGGCGGTCAGTTTCCTGGGCCTCGGTGACATGGGATCGGCGCTTGCCCGAGCCGCGCTCGCGGCGGGTTATCCCACGACGGTCTGGAACCGCAGCCCCGGCAGGGCAGCGGAATTCGGTGAGGCGGGCGCCCGCGTGGTCGGCACGGCAGCAGAGGCCGTCGACGCTTCGGAGTTGATCGTCGTGTGCCTGTTCGATCACCGCTCAGTCCATGAGGTGCTCGACCCGCTCGCGGGCCAGCTCGGGGGTCGCCGGGTCCTCAACGTGACCACCACGTCGCCGGACGGAGCACGCGAACTCGCACAGTGGGCGGCGAAGGCCGGCGCGGACTATCTCGACGGCGGCATCATGGCGACGCCGGAGATGATCGGCACCGCCGAGTCCAGCGTCCTCTACAGCGGTTCCCGCCGGCTCTACGACGAGCACCGTCGGTTGCTCGAAACATGGGGTGGCGCGGAGTATTTCGGTGACGACGCAGGGATGGCGTCGGTGTGGGATCTGGCGCTGCTGTCGGCGATGTACGTGATGTTCGCCGGCTTCTTCCACGGTGCTGCGATGGTCGGCGCCTCCGGTGTGCCCGCCAAGGAGTTCGCCGTACGCGCGGTGGACTGGCTGCGCGCGGTGGTGCCCGCGGTCGTGGAGTACGCGGACGTCATCGACGGCGGCGACTACTCGGTACCCGGCCAGCAGAGCCTGGAGTTCTCCGACATCAGCGACATCGTGGCGGCCAGTCGCGCGCAGGGCATCAGCACCGAACTGGTCGACGTGGTCCAGCGGCTGATCCACCGGCAGATCGACGCCGGCCACGGCGCCGACGGCGTCGCGCGGATGATCGAGAGCATCAAGCGTGCGGAGGTGGCGGCATGACGGCCACCGTCACGGTGCTCGGCCTCGGCCCGATGGGACAAGCGCTTTCGACCGCCCTTCTGGACCACAGCTATCGCACGACTGTGTGGAACCGCACCGAGGCGAAGGCGGACGTCGTACGCGCCTGCGGCGCGGTATGGGCCGCCGGCCCCGCCGACGCCATCCGCGTCGGCGACCTGACGCTGATCAACGTCGTCGACCACGAAGTGGTGGACGAACTGCTGATCGCTGCGGGCGACGCCGTCGACGGCCACACCATTGTCGGCCTGAGCTCCGATACCCCGGACCGGGCGCGCCAGACCGCCAAGCTCGTCGCCGACGCAGGCGGCCGCTACCTCGACGGCGCGATCATGACGCCAACGGACACGATCGGAACCGAAAACGCCAGCATCCTTTTCGCCGGTCCCGAGCACCTCTTCGAGGCACACCGCGACGTACTCGCGGCCCTCGGCTCGCCGACCTGGCTCGGCGAAGACCACGGCCGTGCCGCGGCGTACGACATGTCGCTGCTCGACCTGTTCTGGCCGGCGCCCCGGTGTCATCGGTCGCGGCCTCGATCCGGCACCTGATCGCGGCGTCGCAGGATGCCGGCGTCGACGCCGGGATGCTCGAGGTGTTCCGGGATCACGTCGACGCCGTGGTCGCAGCCGGGCAGGGCGCCGACGATATCAGCCGTATAGCGGCGGTGACGAACGGCCGGAGTTAGTCTGCGCTTCTCGCCGAGGAGAAATGGGGCGGACATGGCACGGGCGGAGACCGTCGACGGCAAGGTCGTCGCGATCACCGGCGGCGCGCGCGGCATCGGCTACGCGACGGCGAGAACGCTGCACCGGCTGGGGGCGCGGGTCGCGATCGGTGACATCGACGAGGTGGCGGTCAAGGCCGCAGGCACCGATCTCGATATCGCGTTCCACGCCCGCCTCGACGTCACCGACCGGCAGTCGTTCACCGCGTTCCTCGACGATGTCGAACGAGAAGTCGGGCCGGTCGACGTGCTGATCAACAACGCGGGCGTGTGCCCCACCGGCCCGTTCGCCGACGAGCCCGACGACGTCACACAGCGCACGTTCGCCATCAACACCTTCGGTGTCATCCTCGGCACGAAGCTCGCCGCCGACCGGATGGTGAAGCGGCGCAGGGGACACATCATCAACATCGCCTCCCTGGCTGGCATCAACGCCGTGCCCGGTATCGCCACCTATTGCGCGACCAAGCACGCGGTGGTCGGATACACCGACACGGCACGGCTGGAGCTGCGGGGCACGGGGGTGACGGCGTCCGTGGTGCTGCCGACGTTGACGAACACCGCGATGATCGACGGTGTGGCCGGCATGCCGGGGATGCGCAACGCCGAACCCGACGACATCGCCTCGGGCATAGCCGCTCTCATCGCCAAGCCGAAACCGCGTCTGACGGTCACCCGCCAGGCGGGGGTGATGATGGCCGTCACCAAACGGCTGCCGTTGAGGCTGAGCGAAGCCGTCACCCGTGCGCTGCGGGCCGACCGGATCTTCGCCGACGCCGCGGGCACCGAGGCGCGCCGCGATTACGAGGACCGCGCCCGAAGCTCGTGACCTAAGACCACTACGCGCCGCCGCGATCGTGAATATCGTGTCGCCATGGAGCCGAAGCCGCCCACCGCCGTCATCGAGACCGCCCACCGCGAGCACCTGACCGCACTGCCGTTCGACGACACCGCCGACTTCGCCGACGCCGACCGCGGATTCCTTGGCGCACTGAGTCCTTGCGTGGTCAAGGCCGCCGACGGCCGCGTCGTCTGGGACAACGACGCGTATGCGTTCCTGGCCGGCGAGGCACCCACCTCGGTGCACCCCAGCCTGTGGCGGCAGAGCCAACTGTGCGCCAAACAGGGTCTCTACGAGGTGGTCGAGGGCGTCTACCAGGTTCGCGGCCTCGACCTGTCGAACATCAGCTTCATCGAGGGCGACACCGGCGTCATCGTCATCGACCCGCTGATCTCCACCGAGACCGCCGCAGCCGCGCTGGCGCTCTACCGTCAGCACCGCGGCGACCGGGCGGTCACGGCGGTCATCTACACGCACAGCCACGTCGACCATTTCGGCGGCGTGCTCGGCGTCACGACCCAGGCCGACGTCGACGCCGGCCGCGTCGTCATCATCGCCCCGGAGCACTTCACCGAACACGCGGTCCAGGAAAACGTGTACGCGGGCACCGCGATGGCCCGCCGCGCCGGCTACATGTACGGGGCGGTGCTGGCGCGCGGACCGCAGGGCCAGGTCGGCTGCGGGCTCGGACAGGTCGGGTCGGCGGGGGAGGTCGCGCTGCTCGTCCCCACACTGGACATCCGGCGCACCGGCGAGACGCACACCATCGACGGTGTCGAGATCGAGTTCCAGATGGCCCCCGGCACCGAGGCACCGGCCGAGATGCACTTCTACTTCCCGAAGTTCCGCGCGCTGTGCATGGCCGAGAACGCGACCCACAACCTGCACAACCTGCTCACGCTGCGCGGGGCCCTGGTACGCGACCCCCACGGCTGGGCCGGTTACCTGACCGAAGCCATCGACACGTTCGCCGACCGCGCCGACGTCGTGTTCGCCTCGCATCACTGGCCGACGTGGGGGCGCGACAACATCGTGGAATACCTCGCGCTGCAACGGGATCTCTACGCCTACCTGCACGACCAGACGCTGCGGCAGCTGAACCAGGGCTACACCGGCATCGAGATCGCCGAGACGTTTGATCTGCCGCCGGCGCTGGACAGGGCGTGGCACGCGCACGGTTACTACGGCTCGGTGAGTCACAACGTCAAGGCCGTCTATCAGCGCTACATGGGCTGGTTCGACGGCAACCCCGGCCGGTTGTGGGCGCACCCGCCCGAAGCCATCGGGCCGCGCTACGTCGAGGCGATCGGCGGCATCGACCGGGTGGTCGAGATCGCGCAACAGGCCTTCGACCACGGCGACTTCCGTTGGGCGGCGACATTACTCGATCACGCGATCTTCACCGACGAGAGCCACCCGGGCGCCCGCGAGCTCTACGCCGACACCCTCGAGCAGCTGGCCTACGGCGCCGAGAACGCCGTCTGGCGCAACTTCTTCCTCTCGGGAGCCACCGAACTGCGCGACGGCAACTTCGGCACCCCCGCGCAGACTACGTCGACGACCCTGCTTGCCCAGCTGACGCCCGAGCAGATGTTCGACACGTTCGCGATCAACGTGAACGGCCCGCGCGCGTGGGATCTGGATCTGGCCGTCGACATCACGTTCCTCGACACCGCCACCAATTACCGGCTGACTCTGCGCAACGGCGTGCTGGTCTACCGGACGGCCGCCGTGGATGAGACCACCGCGCACGCGACCGTCCGGCTCGCCGACAAGCTGCGGCTGCTGGCGCTCGCGGCGGGCGACAACGACTCACCGGGCCTGGAGATCGGCGGCGACGCCGCCGCGCTGCAGTCGCTGATCGGCGCGCTCGACCGTCCCGACCCAAGCTTCAACATCGTCACGCCGTAGCCACTCGGCGCGCAAAACTCAGGGGATGCCGCCGTCGACCCGGATGATCGAGCCCGACGTATAACTCGACGCGTCGGACGCCAGATACAATGCGGCGCCGATGATCTCGTGCGGCTCGCCGAGCCGCTTCAGCGCGAAGTGCTGCGCGCCCTTCGTCGTCGCCGGGATGTCCCACGCCTTGCTGATGTCGGTGAGGAACGGGCCGGGCATCAGCGTGTTGACCCGAACCGTCGGCCCGTAGGCCAACGCCAGCCCTTCGGTCAGCGCGTTGAGCCCCGCCTTGGCCGCCGAGTAGGGCAGCTGCTCGGGCTTGGGCCGCCGCGATCCGCTCGAGCTGACGTTGATGATCGACCCGCCGCCGTCGGCGACCATGCGCTCGCCGACGAGAGTCGACAACCGGAACGGCCCCTTGAGGTTGAGGTTCACCACCGCGTCGAACAGCTTCTCCGTCACCGACGGCAGCGACTCGTACAGCGGCGACATGCCGGCGTTGTTGATCAGCACGTCGACCTTGCCGAACCGTTCGTAGGTCGCCTCGACCAGCCCGTCGAGCTCGTCCCACCGGCCCACGTGCACCTGATACGGGAAGGTGGCGCGGCCGGTCGCGGCGGCGATCTCCTCGGCGGTGGCCACACACGAGTCGTACTTGCGGCTGGCGATGATCACATCGGCGCCGCAGCGCGCGGCGGCCATCGCCATCTCCTTACCCAGGCCGCGGCTGCCGCCGGTGACCAGCACCACCCGGTCGGTCAGGTCGAACAGTTCGTCGGCGTACCCGCGAGAAGTCACCGCCATATGGTGGCACGGTGCAGTTGCTCATCATCAGACATGCGCTACCCCTCCGCAGCGAACCGGGTCAGGGCTCGGACCCGCACCTCTCCGAGGACGGCATCGAACAGGCCAAACGCCTGCCCGACGCGCTGGCCCGGTTCCCGATCTCCCGCCTGGTTAGCAGTCCTCAACTGCGCGCCGTGCAGACGGCCGAGCCCGTCGCCGCCGCGCTCGGCCTGCCGATCGACGTCGACGACCGCCTCGCCGAGTACGACCGCGACCTGTCGCACTACACCCCGGTCGAGGAGATCTCCGAAGCCGACATGAAGCGCCTGGCGGCGGGCCACCTGCCCAGCGGGGTGGACCAGCCGGCGTTCGTCGACCGCGTCAAGGCGGGCGTCGAGGACATCGTGTCCAACGCCGACCGCGGGGACACCGTCGCGCTGTTCAGCCACGGTGGCGTCATCAACGCGCTGGTCCACGACGTCATGGGCACCGAGCGGCTGCTGTGTGTGCAGGTCGACTACGCGGGCATCACCCGGCTGCTGTGGTCGTCGCGCCAGGAGAAGTTCTTCGTGGCGGGCGTCAACTCGACCGAGCACGTATGGGACCTGCTGCCGCGGAATCAGCAGTGGTGAGCGCTTGCGCGAACCGCCCATCCGACGAGTGGTAGACATTTGCGAATGACCGCTGTGCCGCGCCCGCCCGATCCCGCCCGGCTGGAAGGGCTCGACCTCGACGCCCTGGACCGTCATCTGCGCTCGGAGGGCATCGCCCGCTCGGGCGACCTGCGCGCCGAGTTGATCTCCGGCGGCCGGTCCAATCTGACGTTCCTGGTGGCCGACGACGCCTCCAAGTGGGTGCTGCGCCGCCCGCCGCTGCACGGCCTGACGCCGTCGGCCCACGACATGGCGCGCGAATACCGCGTCGTCGCTGCGCTGCAGAACACCGCGGTCCCGGTCGCCCGCGCGGTGACCATGCGCAACGACGACTCCGTGCTCGGCGCGCCGTTCCAGATGGTCGAGTACGTGCCGGGCCGCGTCGTCCGCCATGCCAAGGACCTGGAGGCGCTCGGCGGCAAGGACGCCGTCGACGCCTGCGTCGACGCCCTGATCAAGGTCCTCGCCGACCTGCACGCAATCGATCCGGAGGAGGTCGGCCTCGGCGACTTCGGCAAACCCACCGGTTACCTCGAGCGCCAGGTCAAGCGCTGGGGTGGCCAGTGGGAACTGGTGCGCCGCGAGGACGACGAACGCGACGCCGACGTCAAGGGGCTGCACGTGGCGCTGGGCGAAGCGATTCCGGCGCAGAGCCGTAGTTCGATCGTGCACGGCGACTACCGCATCGACAACACGATGCTCGACGCCAACGACGGCACCAAGGTGCTGGCGGTGCTCGACTGGGAGATGTCGACGCTGGGCGACCCCATCAGCGACGCCGCCCTGATGTGCGTCTACCGCCACCCGATGTTCAACCTCGTGCACGCCGACGCCGCATGGGCCTCACCGCTGATCCCGTCCGCCGACGAACTCGCGCAGCGCTATTCGGTGGCATCGGGTCAGCCGCTGGACCACTGGGAGTTCTATATGGGGCTGGCGTACTTCAAGCTGGCCATCATCGCCGCCGGCATCGCCTATCGCGGCCGGGTGGGCGGCACGGCGCCCGACTTCGTCACCATGGTCGACGACGCGGTCGCGCCGTTGATCGCCGCGGGGCGCAGCGCGCTGAAGGGCTGACATGCGCAGGCTGATCCGCGTCACCGTCGGCCTGCTGGTGGTGCTGCTGGTGGCGTCGACGGTGGTCAACCACACCTGGGCGAAGCTGCCGCCGATGCCCGCGGCCGACGGCGAGTTCATCAGCCTGCACAGCCGACAGATCCACTACGTCGAGCACCCGGGACGAGGCGTCCCGGTGGTGATGATCCACGGTCTGCCGGGCACCCATCGGGACTTCGATCCGATCCTCCCGAAACTTGCTGGGCTGCATGTGATCTCGATCGACCGGCCGGGCTTCGGGTGGTCCCGCGGCGGCTGGCTGCCGTTCGCCGATCAGGTCGACGTCGTGCACGAGTTGCTGACCAAGCGCCGGCTCGGCCCGGCCGTGCTGGTGGGACATTCGTTCGGTGCCGCGGTGGTGCTGGCGCTCGCGCGACGCTATCCGCAGGATGTCGCCAGGATGGTCCTCGTCGCACCGGGTGCCGGCGGAATGCGCTCGGCGACCCCGGATCTGCTGCAGGCCCGCTACATCCAGTTCAGCCAACTACCGATCGTCGGCACGGTGATCGACGCCGTCGCGGGAGACCTCATCAAGCGGGTCTCGGCGACCTCCGGTGCGGTGCACGCCTTCGAGCCGCAAGCGGTCGACCCCGGCTATGAACAGCGGCTGCTGTCGGTCACCATGACGCCGGGCAACCTTCGCGCATTCGCCTCAGACCAACTGGAGTTCGACGCCACCTCGGAGTGGGTCGACGCGAACGTCGGCCGGATCGAGGCGCCGTCGGTGATCGTCGGCGCCGAGGACGACCAACTCGTCGGCATCGAGCACGTGCGCCGACTCGCCGAGACGCTGCCCGGTGCCGCGCTGAAGACCGTCGAGGGCAGCCACATGATCCCGTACAGCCACCCGGACGTGGTGGCAGCCGAGATCCGCCGCGCTACAAGCCGGCCTTGAGGTTCTTCTTCGCGGCCCGGCGCAACTGGACGATGCGCGCGACGCCGACCGCGAAGGTCAGCAGCCCGCCGCACACCGCCGACAGCAGGATCGCCACGCCCAGGGGTAGATTCCACTCCCAGCCGAAGAAGTCGATGGAGATCGAATCGGTGTTCTGCATGATGAACACCAACAGGATGATCAGGATGACGAAGCCCGCGGCCAGGGCCGACCACAGCGCCGCGGCGCGGGTGAACTTGACCGCGGACTCGGGCTTGGGCGTCGGCGTTGCCGATCCGGGCGGCGGATCGAGCGGAACCGCAGGCACTTCGCCGGGAATCGGATCGGGCGGCGGGACGCTGGTCATGGGTCCATCTTTGCCCCTTCCGGTCCCCGACAAACCACCTTTGGCGTTCGCGACCGGATTCACGCCGAGACAAACCCGGGCGTAGCTGCGGCGATGTGGATAGTGTCGGATTCATGACCTCGATGCCGCGACGCCGGCGTGGGCCCCTCGTTGCGGCGGTGATGGTTCTTCTTGCCCTGGTCACGGCGGCCTGCGGCAGCTCCAACCCGCTCGGCGGCGGGGAGATCTCCGGCGACCTGAAGACCATCGCCGTCGGCTCGGCGGACTTCACCGAATCGAAGATCATCGCCGAGATTTACGCCCAGGCGCTGGAGGCCAACGGCTTCACCGTGCGCCGCCAGTTCGGTATCGGCAGCCGCGAAACCTACATCCCCGCGGTTCAGGACCACTCCATCGATCTCATCCCCGAGTACACCGGCAACCTGCTGCAGTACTTCGACGAGGACGCCACCGCCACCACGCCCGATGCCGTGCTGCTCGCGCTGTTCAAGGCGCTTCCCGGGGATCTGTCGATCCTGTATCCCTCCCCGGCAGAGGACAAGGACACCCTGGCGGTGACCGAGGCGACCGCGCAGCGGTGGAACCTCACGACCATCGGCGACCTCGCCAAGCAGTCCGCCGAGGTGAAAGTCGGTGCGCCGTCGGAGTTTCAGACGCGCGTCACCGGCCTGGTGGGGCTGAAGGACAAGTACGGCCTCGACGTCGCCCCCGCCAACTTCGTCGCCATCTCCGACGGCGGCGGCCCCGCGACCGTGCAGGCCCTCACGAGCGGGGCGATCACCGCCGCGAACATCTTTAGCACCTCGCCGGCGATCGAGCAGAGCAAGCTGGTGGTGCTCGAAGATCCCGAGAACGTCTTCCTCGCCGCCAACGTGGTGCCGCTGGTGGCGTCGCAGAAGATGTCCACCGAACTCAAGACGGTGCTCGACGCGGTCAGCGCGAAGCTGACCACCGAGGCGCTCATCGAACTCAACACCGCCGTCGAGGGCAACCGGGGCGTCGACCCCGACGAGGCGGCCGAAAAGTGGGTCACCGAGCACGGATTCGACAAGCCGGTACAGCGGTGATCACCTTCACCAACGTCACCAAGACGTACCCCGACGGCACCGTCGCGGTCGACGACCTGACCCTGGAAGTGCCCGAGGGCACGCTGACGGTGTTCGTCGGTCCGTCGGGTTGCGGCAAGACGACGTCCATGCGGATGATCAACCGGATGATCGAGCCGACGTCGGGCACGCTCACCGTCGACGGCAAGGACGTCAGCAAGGTCGACCCGGTCAAGCTGCGGCTCGGCATCGGCTACGTCATCCAGAGTGCGGGTCTGATGCCGCATCTGCGGGTGGTCGACAACGTTGCCACCGTTCCGGTGCTGCGCGGCGAGTCACGGCGCGGCGCACGCAGATTGGCGCTGGAGGTGATGGAACGCGTCGGCCTCGACCCCAAGCTGGCCAACCGGTACCCCGCCCAGCTCTCCGGCGGTCAGCAGCAGCGCGTGGGGGTGGCCAGGGCGCTGGCCGCCGATCCGCCCATCCTGTTGATGGACGAACCGTTCAGCGCCGTCGACCCGGTGGTGCGCGAGGACCTGCAGGCCGAAATCCTGCGGCTGCAGAGCGAATTGCGCAAGACCATCGTCTTCGTCACCCACGACATCGACGAGGCGGTCAAGCTGGGCGACAAGGTGGCGGTGTTCGGTCGCGGCGGCGTGCTCGAGCAGTACGCGGCACCACAGTTTCTGCTGTCCAATCCCACGAATGATGAAGTGGCGGCGTTTATCGGCGCCGACCGCGGCTACCGCGGGCTGCAGTTCTTCCACGCGACGGGGCTGCCGCTGCACGACATCGCGCACGTCGCCGAGGACGGCGTCGCCGGGCTCGAGCTCCAGCCCGGCGAGTGGTGGTTGGTGACCAGGGCCGACGGCACCCCGTACGCCTGGGTCAACGCCGAGGGCGTCGCACTGCACCGCGGCGGCAAGAGCCTCTACGACAGCACCGTCGGCGGCGGGTCCCTGTTCCGGCCGGACGGCACCCTGCGGCAGGCGCTCGACGCGGCGCTGTCGTCGCCCAGCGGGCTGGGCGTCGCGGTCGACGAATCCGGTCAGTTGCTCGGCGGGGTGCGCGCCGACGACGTGCTCGACGCGCTGGACAAGCAACGCCGCGTGCCGGAGTTGGGGTAGCGGATGCGCTATCTGCTCACGCATCTGGACGACCTGTGGGCGCTGACGGTCATCCATCTGCGGCTGTCGCTCATCCCGATCGTGCTGGGGCTGGTGATCGCCGTCCCGGTGGGCGCATTGGTGCAGCGGACCACCGCGCTGCGCCGGCTGACGACGATCACCGCGAGCATCGTGTTCACGATCCCGTCGCTGGCGTTGTTCGTGGTGCTGCCGTTGATCATCCCGACGCGCATCCTCGACGAGGCCAACGTCATCGTCGCGCTGACGTTGTACACGTGCGCGCTGCTGGTGCGGGCGGTGCCAGAGGCGCTCGACGCGGTGCCCGAGCCGGTGCGTGACGCCGCCACCGCGGTGGGCTACCGACCCTTGGTCAGGATGCTGAAAGTCGAACTGCCGCTTGCTGTTCCGGTACTGATTGCCAGCCTGCGCGTCATCGCCGTCACCAACATCTCGATGGTGTCGGTGGGTTCGGTGATCGGCATCGGCGGGTTGGGCACCTGGTTCACCGAGGGCTACCAGGCCAACAAGAGCGACCAGATCGTCGCGGGCATCATCGCGATCTTCGTGCTGGCGATCGTCGTCGACACGCTCATCATGCTGGCGGGCCGGGCGCTGACCCCTTGGACACGTGCGTCACGCGCGCCGCGCACCGGTCGGGCGAGGGGGGTCGCCGCGTGAGCCCGATGAGCTTTGTGACCGATGCGCTGTCCTACATCTTCACCGGGGCCAACTGGGCAGGCCCGGCGGGCCTCGGAGCGCGGATCGCCGAGCACCTGCAGTACACCGCCGCCGCGGTGTTCTTCTCGGTGCTGATCGCCGTCCCGGTCGGAATGCTCATCGGCCACACCGGCCGCGGCACGTTCGTCGTCGTCACCGGGGTGAACGCGTTGCGCGCGCTGCCGACGCTCGGGGTGCTGCTGCTCGGTGTGCTGCTGTGGGGCCTGGGCCTGGTGCCGCCGACGGTGGCGCTGATGCTGCTCGGCATTCCGCCGCTGCTGGCTGGCACCTATGCGGGCATCGCGAACGTCGACCGGTCGGTCGTCGACGCGGCGCGGTCGATGGGGATGACCGAACGGCGCATCCTGCTGCGCGTGGAGACGCCGATCGCGCTGCCGCTGATCCTCGGCGGGTTGCGCACCGCCACGTTGCAGGTCGTGGCGACCGCGACCGTCGCCGCCTACGCCAGCCTCGGCGGCCTGGGCCGCTACCTGATCGACGGCATCAAGGTGCGGCAGTTCTCCGTGGCGTTGGTCGGCGCGCTGATGGTGACCGCGCTGGCGCTGCTTCTCGACGCGGCGCTGGCGTTCGCGGTGTGGGCGTCCGCTCCGGGCAGCGGTCGGTTGCGGCGCATGCCGCAGCCGTTGCTGGGTGACGAAGTCCTCCTCGAATCGCGTCCGCGCGCAACATCACACGCAGTCTCCAAAAGTGCCGCGACGGCACGTTACGAACGAGGGGATCCTTCGCCTACGGTATAGGGGTGAGTGAAGCAGTCGGCTCCGATGCACAGGGAAACGCCTGGCCGGCGATCCTGACCTGGCGGGCGCACGATGTGCCGCGGATGGAATCGGTTCGGGTGGGGTTGTCGGGCAACCGGATCAAGGCCTACGGCCGGATCGTGGCCGCCGCGACGCCGTCGCACCCGGCCTTCTCCGCCTCCTACGATCTGGTCACCGACGAAGCAGGCGCCACCAAGCGACTGTCGATGACCGTCACGCTCGCCGAGCGGGAGCGCCAGCTGTCGATCGCCCGCGACGAGGAGAACATGTGGCTGGTGCAGGACCACACCGGCAAGTCGCAGCGCTCGGCTTTTGACGGCGCTCTCGACGTCGACGTGATCTTCAGCCCGTTCTTCAATGCGCTGCCGATCCGGCGCACCGGCCTGTACCGGCGGTCGGACTCCGTCAGCTGCCCGGTGGTCTATGTGCGGCTGCCCGAGGTCTCCGTCGAGACGGCCGTCATCAGCTACAGCAGCGCCGGCCCCGACAACCCGGACGGGATCAAGCTGCACTCCCCGGCCGCCGAGACCACCATCAGTGTGGACTCCGACGGGTTCATCCTCGACTACCCAGGACTGGCAGAGCGGATCTGATCACGCCGCCCGCGCGGCCGGCGGCGGCGAGTTCGTCGCGCCAGCGATCCTCGCCGATGACGGTCGTGACGATGTCGGGCCTGCCGAAGCTGTCGTAGCGGACGCGTGCGGCGTGGCCGGCGTCCACCAGGTCGCTGAGCGGCTCCCGACGGGCCAGCGCCTCGCGGGCATGGGTGAGCAGTTCCAGCGCGCGGTCGAGTGCGGGCAGCACTTGGTCGGCGTTGGCCTCGCACATCGCGCGGACCAGGTCGGGCGCGCTCGCGGCAACCCGGGTGCCGTCGCGGAACGAGCCTGCGGCGAGCGCGAACGCCAGCGGCGCCTCGCCGGCGGTGACGGCGAGCGCCTCGGCCAGCAGGTGCGGCAGATGCGAGATGATCGCCGCGGCCGCGTCGTGTTCGTCTGAGCGCGCGGGCACGACGACCGCTCCACAGTCCAGTGCCAGGTTCATCACCAACGCCCACACGCCGGGGTCGACGTGATCGTCGACGCTGACCACCCAGGGCGCGCCGACGAACAACCGGGCGTCGCCGGCCTGCCATCCGGAGTGTGCTGTGCCGGCCATCGGATGTCCACCGACGAACCGGTCGAGCAGGCCGAAGAATCGGACCTCCTGCTCGACAGCGCTTTTCACGCTGGTCACGTCGGTCAGCGGGCATTCGGGAGCGAGGTCGCGGATGTGGCCCAGCATCTGCGCAAGCGCGGGAACCGGCACGGCGAGCACCACCAGAGCGTTGCTGGCGGCGGCCCTGGTGAGCACGGTGTCGATGTTCTCGTCGGCGTCGAAGCCGTCGGCCTTCGCCGCCTGGACGGATTCCAGCGACCGGTTGTAGCCGAAGACCTCTCGTCCGGCGGCGGCCGCGGCGCGCATCACCGAGCCCCCGATCAGTCCCAGACCGAGCACACAGACCGGCGTGTTCGTCACCTCACCAGACTGGCATATCGACCGCATCGACCGACGTCAGGCTTGGTCGGGATTCCTGGTCAATGGCCTGGTCGGCGACTACCGTAACCCGACATGGGAGCACAGCGTGCGCCGGCGCAGGAGCAGTCCGTCGATACCCCCGACGGCTTCGGCGTGGCCGTCGTCCGGGAGGACGGCAAGTGGCGGTGTGCACCGATGCACCGTGTCGTGTTGACCAGCCTGACCGCCGCGGAGACCGAGCTGCGGGAAATCCGTAGTGCCGGAGCGGTATTCGGGCTCATCGACGTCGACGACGAGTTCTTCGTGATCGTGCGCCCCGCGCCCGCGGGGACTCGGCTGTTCTTGTCCGATGCCACGGCGGCGCTGGACTACGACATCGCCGCCGAGGCGCTGGAGATGCTCGACGCCGACATCGAGCCCGAAGAGCTCGAAGAGGCCGAGCCGTTCGAGGAGGGCGACCTGGGGCTGCTGTCCGACGTCGGCCTGCCCGAGGGGGTGCTCGGCGTCATCCTGGACGAATCCGACCTCTACGCCGACGAACAGCTGGGCAGGATCGCCCGCGAGATGGGGTTCGCCGACGAACTGTCCGCGGTGCTCGACCGTCTGGGTCGGTGAGTCGGAGGCGTTGAACACCAGCGACGAGCAGCTGATCCGGGCCGCGCTCGAGGCGGCGCGCGCCGCCGGACCCCGTGACGTGCCGGTCGGCGCGGTCGTCGTCGCCGCCGACGGTACCGAACTGGCCCGCGCCGCCAACGCGCGCGAGGAGCTCGGCGACCCCACCGCGCACGCGGAGATCCTGGCGATGCGGGCTGCGGCGGCGGCCCTTGGCGACGGCTGGCGGTTGGAAGGCACCACGCTGGCGGTCACCGTCGAACCGTGCACGATGTGCGCGGGCGCGCTGGTGATGGCCCGTGTCGCTCGTCTGGTTTTCGGCGCGTGGGAGCCCAAGACGGGGGCGGTCGGCTCGTTGTGGGACGTGGTGCGCGACCGACGCCTAACCCACCGGGCCGAGGTTCGCGGCGGCGTGCTGGCCGACGAGTGCGCCGCGCCGCTGGAGGAGTTCTTCGCGAGGCAGCGCTGAGCGACGAGCGGCCCCCACGTTCGCGAGGCGTACACCAGGGTCGCGGTCAGGTCCAACTTCACGACCCTGGTGTACACCTCGCGAAGTACACATGTCGCACGGCGCGATTGGAGTAGAAGCACCGGTGCCCGGTAAGCTGCCACACGGTGGCGTGTCCGAGCGGCCTAAGGAGCACGCCTCGAAAGCGTGTGACGGGTAACCCCCGTCCGAGGGTTCAAATCCCTCCGCCACCGCCAAAGTGTCTGCAGGTCATACGTTATTTGGCCCTCTTCGCTCACTTCTGTGCACATTTTGAGCACGTTCCCGCCCAGAGCCCGCCCGTGCTTAGCGGCTGTGCGAACCTTCCGCCACCGCGTCCAGGTCGTCGTCGAACAGATCGGCGTAGGCGTCCTGTGTCATCTTGGCCGAGGTGTGGCCCAGCATCCTCTGCAGAGCCGGCACGTTGACGCCAGCGCTCAACGCCAGAGATGCACAGGTGTGACGCCGGACCTGGGCTGAACGGGCGAAGCAATCGGCAAGCGTCATGCTTACAGGCAAGCGGGTCGTGCGTAGAGGGGTGGCTGACACTATGCCCAGGCGCTACCTCTCAGAGGTTCCTCACATGTGTGTGCCGTCCTCGCCTACGGTTGACGTTGGTCGAGCGCACGACACCACCGTTCACCACGCAGGGGGCGGCATCAGGACGGTGTCGATGAGGTAGAGCGTTGCGTTAGCGCTGATGATCCCGCCGCAGAGCACCAGTGCGTCGTTGACCCAAAGGCGATCAGCAGGACCTGTGACGGATAGCTCGCCGCCCTGCAGGGTCGTGTGCGTGCCGTTTATGTCGGTGGGGCTGAACCGTCCGGGGATCACGTGGTAGGTCAGCAGTCGCGTCAGCCATGCTGCGTTGGTCTGCATTGCGGCGGTCACCTCAGGGGGCAGTCGGGAGAACGCATTGTCTACCGGCGCGAAGATAGTGACCTGGCCCGCGTTGAGGGTGTCGACCATGTTCACGGCGGGGTTGAGCTTGCCGGACAGTGCCGCGCTCAGAGCGCTGAGTTTGGGGTTGTTCGCGACCGCCATGCTCGGCGGCTGCTGTGCCACACCAGCCATTGAGCCCGCGCCCGCTTGACCCTCTGGTACATAGACGGCGCACGAGGGACCGATGGGCTCAGCCACCGGATCGGCGCTGGCGCTCGCCGTCGACAACACCAGAAGTGTTGCGACGGCCATCGCTGTCGCACCTGGGCGGTAGTGCCAGAAACTCACCCACACGTCCGGTGGCTTACCCGTTCTCACCGTAGAAACGCATTAAGGCTGGGGCTAAGACGTTGCTGAATAGGTTCAAACCCCTCCGCCACCACCATATTTCTTCTGCTATTGCGGTCCCGCGCCGATCGCGAGCAGGGCGTCGTCGTCGTCCAACGTTGGGGTCCCGGCCCCGATCCGCGCCACGGTCAGCCCGTCGGTGTAGAGCAACTGCGTTCACCGGGTTTGAGCAGAATGTGGGCCGCCGCGAAGCGAGGGTGCTCGCCACTTACTATCTGCGTATACGCAGCTAGCGGTCCGGTTCGGCGCGCCGCCCTCAGTGCAGTCGATCGGCACAGGTACTTTTGCTGAAATTGGGGCGACATAGATACCGGAGAGCCCATGTCGAGCGACCTGACCGATCTGCAACTCCTGAAGGCGCTCGAACCGGTGGTGGAGAGCAACCTCAACCGGCACCTGTCGATGCGCAAGGACTGGAATCCGCACGACTACATCCCGTGGTCGGACGGCAAGAACTACTACGCTCTGGGGGGCCAGGACTGGGATCCCGAGCAGTCGAAGCTCTCCGAGGTCGCTCGGGTGGCGATGATCCTCAATCTGCTGACCGAGGACAATCTGCCCTCGTATCACCGTGAGATCTCACAGAACTTCGGCTTGGACGGCGCGTGGGGTCAGTGGGTGAACCGCTGGACCGTTGAGGAGAACCGTCACGGCATTGCGCTGCGCGACTATCTGATCGTCACCCGGGCAATCGATCCCGTTGAGCTCGAGCAGCTGCGCATCGAGCAGGTGACTCGCGGTTTCTCGCCCGGCCAGAACGATCAGGGCGAGGACATCCTGTTCGCCACCCGCTTGTTCGACTCGGTCATCTATGTGACGTTCCAGGAACTCGCGACGCGCGTTTCGCACCGCAATACCGGTAAGGCGTGCAATGAGACTATCGCCGACCAACTGCTGCAACGAGTTTCGGCCGACGAGAACCTGCACATGATCTTCTACCGCGACGTCTCAGAGGCCGGCTTAGAGATCGCGCCGAATCAGGCGATGCACTCGCTGCACCATGTGTTGCGCAACTTCAAGATGCCCGGGTACACCGTTCCTGACTTCCGCCGCAAGGCCGTGACCATCGCCGTCGGCGGCGTCTTCGACCCGCGGATCTTCCGCGATGACGTGGTGATGCCGGTGCTGAAGAAATGGCGCATCTTCGAGCGCGACGACTTCACCGGCGAGGCGGCGCGCGAGCGTGATGACCTCGGAGTGCTCGTCGAGGAACTCGAGGACGCCTCGCAGAAGTTCGAGGAGTCCAAACGGCGTCAGCTCGAGCGCCAAGCCCGTGCCGGCCACCGGGTGCCGGTCGCCTCGAATCAGGCCTGACCTGATCGCATTCCCGCGCCGATCGCGAGCAGCGCCCCGTCGTCGAAGCGGTGCGGCACCACTTCGGTGTGCGCTTCGGTCGGGCCGTCGGTGTAGAGCAGCAGCGTGGCGCGCGCACACTCGCACGGCCGGAGGGGTGCGACATAAACGCTCGGCGACTTCAACGGCCCAGTTCGGGGTGGCCGGGCGCGCTCGCGATGGTCGGGGCGATCGCCTGCGACCAGCCGAGGTAGTTGCTGTAGCGCGGCGAGGGCGCCACGAGCACCGAGGATCGGCACGTTGTCGCGGACCTGCGCGTTCATCGCGACCACCTTCCGTCGTGCGGGGAACCTGTCACCAACGGCGACGGCTAGGTGCCGAACGGGTGATCGAGGTACCCTCGTAACACTCGGGGGAGTCACCAGGGCGGCCAGTTCAGAGCCGACGAGTTTCGATCGTCTCTGCCGCTGAGCCATCCCTGCGGACGCTATTGTCAGTTCGTCACTAAAGCAGGGGTCAGGGCGACCGCGGTGACCATCGCGAAAGAATTGGTTGCAGATGCGCGCGCTTCATGACCATGGCCCGGCGCCCATGTCCGGCGAGGGCTCCGCGCTGCACACGTTCCACGTCCTGCTCGTCGAGGACGACCGGGGCGACGCCATCCTGGTCGAAGAGTTGATCGCCGACGCCGACGCTGACATCAACGTCGTGTGGGCCCCGTCGATGGAGGACGCCGAGCGTTACCTCAACCACGCCCGGCCCGACTGCGTGCTGCTCGACCTGAACCTGCCCGACGCCGACGGCATCAAGGCGCTCGACCGGGTCGCCAGGCGCGACGGCACCCTGCCGATCGTCGTGCTGACCGGACTCAACGACGAGCACTTCGGCATTTCGGCGGTCGCCGCGGGTGCGCAGGACTACTTGGTCAAGGGCCGGGTCGAACCGGAGACGCTGCGCCGCGCGCTGCTGTACGCGGTGGAACGCAAACGCGCCGAGCTGACCGCCGTCGAGCTGCACGCCAGCGAACTGCGCGCCATGGAGAACGCCCGACTCGAGCGGGGACTGCTGCCCTCGCCGCTGCTGCTCGACCCGCCGGGGGTCGACATCATCGCCGAGTACCGGCCCAGCCGTCAGCACGCGCTGCTCGGCGGCGACTTCTACGACTTCGTGCAGACGACGGACCGCACCGTGCACGTCATGGTCGGTGACGTCGCCGGGCACGGGCCCGACGAGGCCGCGCTGGGCGTCGCGCTGCGCATCGGCTGGCGGGCGCTCACGTTCGCCGGCCTGCGCGGAAACGAGCGCATGCGCCAACTGGAACGCGTCCTGAGTACCGAACGGCCCGGCTCGAGCATCTTCGCTACGGTGCTGTCCGTCGCGATATCGCCGGACAACCTGAGCTTCAACGTCGTGTCGGCGGGCCACCCGGGGATGCTCGTGCACGGCCCGGGCACCGTGGAGTGGCTCGAGCCGGAGGTCGGTCCGGCACTGGGCCTCAACGGCTACGAGTGGCCGCTCAACATCTTCGAACTACCGAAGGGCTGCGGCCTGGTGCTGTTGACCGACGGCCTGTTCGAGGGCTACTCCGGGCACGGCAACGAGCGACTCGGCGAGAAGGGCCTGCTCGAGGTGGCCAGGACGTATGCGCACCTGCCGGGTGCCGAGTTCGTCAGGACGCTCATCGACGACGTGGAGCGCCGTGCCCAGTCCGTCGGCGGCATCAGCGATGACATCGCCGTCGTACGGGTCCAGCGGACGGCGACTGAATGAGGTCTCGCTTCACGGTCCAGGGCTGGCAGAACCTAGTGCTCGCGGCGATGGGTGTGGTGGTGCTGGCCGGCGCAATCGCGGGCGCGTTCTTGTTGAACCGCACCGACGAGGTCTCGTCCGAGATCACCGGTGAGATCGGGCCGATGCGCATCGGCGCCTATCAGCTGCAGGCCGCCCTGCGAGACCAGGAGACGGCGGTGCGCGGCTACGCGATGTCCGCCGACCCGCAGTTCCTCGAGCCGTACTACGCCGGGCAGCGAGCCGAAGAGGCTGCGGCGCAACAGGTTCGCGACTACGCCGCAGACCGGACCCAGGTGCTCGACGACCTCGACGCCATCGAGCGCGCGGCCGTGGTGTGGCGCGGCGTCTACGTCGAGCCCGTCATCGCGGCCGTCACGCCGGGCCGGGTCGTCGTGCTGCCCCCGGAGACGGCCCAGCGCGGTGAGGTGGCGTTCGGCAACCTGCGGCGGCTGTTCGACCAGCAACTCGTTCAACTGCAGCAGGCCCGCACCACCGCCGACGAGGAACTCGCGCAGATCAAGCGGTGGCGCGACAGCGTGCTGATCTCGATCGTCGCGGCGTTCCTCGTGGCCGCGGCGCTGCTGGCGGTGGTGGTGCGCATCGCCGTCACCCGGCCGCTCGCCGCGCTCGCCGCGTCGTGCCGCAGGATCACCGAGGGCAGCTTCGACGAGAGGATCGTGCCGCGCGGGCCGCGCGACATCCGCGCCATCGCCACCGATGTCGAGGACATGCGGCAGCGGATCGTCGACGAACTCGATTCGTCGCACCAGGCCCGGATGCGACTGGCCGACCAGGCGCTCGAACTGCAGCGCTCCAACGCCGAACTCGAGCAGTTCGCCTACGTCGCCTCGCACGACCTGCAGGAGCCGTTGCGCAAGGTCGCCTCCTTCTGCCAGCTGCTCGAGAAGCGCTACGGCGACAAACTCGACGACCGCGGCAAGGAGTACATCGGCTTCGCGGTCGACGGAGCCAAACGCATGCAGATCCTTATCAACGATCTGCTGACCTTCTCGCGGGTCGGCAGGCTGAACTCGACCGAGATCGAGGTCGACCTCGGGGCCGCGCTGGACGATGCCGTCGACAATCTGGCCACCTCCGTCGAGGAGTCCGGCGCCGAGATCGTCCGGCAGGGCGAGCCGTTGCCGCGCGTCACGGGCGATCCCACGCTGCTGACGATGTTGTGGCAGAACCTGATCGGCAACGCGGTGAAGTTCAGGCGCCCCGGCGTCACACCGTGCATCGTCATCGAGTGCGCCACGGGCACCGAGTCCCAGGACGGCTCGTGGGTGTTCACCGTGACCGACAACGGGATCGGCATCCCCGACGAGTTCGCCGAGAAGGTGTTCGTGATCTTCCAGCGCCTGCACGGTCGCGACGCCTACTCCGGCACCGGAATCGGTCTGGCGCTGTGCCGCAAGATCATCGAGTACCACGGCGGCACGATCTGGATCGACACCGCCTACACCGGCGGCACCCGGTTCCACTTCACCATCCCCACCGCTGTCGACGAGACCGTCGCAGCCGACTTGGAAGGAAGTACTGCATGACGACCGAGGCCAGGGCGATCGACGTACTGCTTGTCGAGGATGACCCCGGTGACGAGCTGATCACCCGGGAAGCGTTCGAACACAACAAGATCAAGAACAATCTCCACGTCGCCCACGACGGGGAGGAAGGCTTGGACTTCCTGTACCGGCGCGGCAGGTTCGAGAATGCGCCCAGGCCCGATCTGATCCTGCTCGACCTGAACCTGCCGAAGTACGACGGCAGGCAGTTGCTGGAGCAGATCAAGTCCGACGCCGACCTCAGTCACATCCCGGTGGTGGTGCTGACGACGTCCTCGGCCGAGGAGGACATTCTGCGCAGCTACAAGCTGCACGCCAACGCGTATGTGACCAAGCCGGTCGATCTCGACCAGTTCATGAACGCCGTCCGGCAGATCGACGAGTTCTTCGTTCAGGTGGTGCGGCTGCCGCACTCCTGAACGGCGCCGGTGCGGAAGGTGATCCGCACCGTGGTGCCCGCGGAGGTGCGCGACAGCTCGACGCGGTCGCTCGTCGCCTCGATGATCGGCAGCCCGCGGCCGCGGGTGGAGGGTCCGTCGCTGGGTCTGCGCCAGGCGCCGTGATCGCAGACGCAGACGATGATGTCGTCGTCCTCGACCGATGCCTCGACCTCGATGATGCCGTCACCGGAGTTCCGGTAGGCGTGCTCGACGCTGTTGGTGCACGCCTCGTTGACCGCGAGCACTATGTCGGCGACCACCGCTTCGGGCACGCCGAGCGGTTCGATCCAGGCCAGCAGTCGACGGCGGATCTGCGCCAACCGGTCCGCGGTCGCCGGCACTTTGATCCGCAAAGGGTCCGCCCATCGCGGACGCGCGTCGATCCCCACTCCGTGGTTGTACCCCGCGGGGACCGATTACTCACGTAGGCCACGCGTACGCTGTCGATCTCGAAGCGGTAGCGAGGCCAACATCACAGCGAAAGGGCGTTTACATCATGCCGGTGCTGACCCCGCAGCACGAGGACTTCCCGCGGTGGTACCAGGACGTGCTGACCAAGGCGAAGCTGGCCGAGAACGGCCCCGCCCGCGGCACCATGGTGATCAGGCCGAACGGCTACGCGATCTGGGAACGCATGCAGGCCGAAATTGACGCGCGCATCAAAACGGCTGGCGCACAGAATGCTTACTTCCCACTGCTGATTCCGATGTCGTTCTTCGAGCGTGAGGCCGAACACATCGAGGGGTTCAGCCCCGAACTCGCCGTCGTCACGCACGGCGGCGGCAAGGAACTCGCCGAGCCGCTCGCCATCCGGCCCACCAGCGAGGCGGTCGTCGGCGAGTACATGGCCAAGTGGATCGACAGCTACCGCGACCTGCCGCTGCTGCTCAACCAGTGGGCCAACGTCGTCCGGTGGGAGATGCGACCGCGAATCTTCCTGCGCACCACGGAGTTTCTGTGGCAGGAGGGCCACACCGCGCACGCCGGTGAGGCCGACGCGCGGGCCTACGCCCGCGGCATCCTGCACGACGTCTATCGGCAGTTCCTGCGCGACGTCATGGCCGTGCCGGTGATCGTCGGGCGCAAGACGGCCAAGGAGCGGTTCGCGGGCGCGGCCAACACCATGACGTGTGAGGGCATCATGCGCGACGGCAAGGCGCTGCAGATGGCCACGTCCCACGAGCTCGGCCAGCGGTTCAGCCGCGCCTTCGACATCACCTACTCCAGCGCCGAGGGCACCTCCGAGCTGTGCTGGACCACGTCGTGGGGCGCGTCGACCCGGATGATGGGCGGCCTGATCATGTGTCACGGCGACGATTTCGGGCTCGTCGTGCCGCCTGCCCTGGCGCCGGTGCAGGCCGTCGTCGTGGTGGTCAAGGACACCGACGGCAGCGACGGCCCCGTCACCCGGGCCGCCGCAGCGCTGACGGACCGACTCGAAGGGCGCGGTGTGCGGGTCCTGCTGGACGACAACGTCGTCACCGGCTTCGGCCGGCGGGCCACCGACTGGGACCTGCAGGGGGTTCCGGTGCGGGTCGAGCTGGGGCCGCGCGACATCGACAAGAACGCCGCGCTGCTCTACCGGCGCGACACCCGCGCCAAGAGCACCGTCGGCCTCGACGCCGTCGCCGACGAGGTGCAGCGGGTGCTCACCCGGATGCAGGCCGACATGCTCGACGCCGCGACCGCCAGGCGCGACGCGCACGTCACCGACTGCTCCACGCTCGACGAGGCCCGCGAGGCCGCCCAGACCGGGGTCGCGCGGTTGCCATGGGAGCTCGTCGGCGACTCGGGGGAAGAGGAACTCGCCGCGGCGGGTGTCACGGTCAGATGCCTGCAGCGGGGCGACGGCACGCTGCCCGATGACTCGCTCGAAGACACTGCCGACGACGGCGTGCTGGCCTATGTGGCGCGGGCGTATTGAGCCTCATCAGCCGTAGAACGTGACGGTGAAGTCCTGCGTCCAGGCGCCGTCCTTACAGCTCAGCGGGAAGCCGTCGGGCGTCTGGGCCACTCCGGTGGAATCACCGCACGGCAACCGGTTGGTGCGGACGCCGACCAACGGCGGCGATGCGATCCAGGTGCCTCGCGAGTTGCACGCCAAGGTGTTGCCCGAGGCGTCGATGCCGAAGTTGTAGCGGGTGTTCTGCGCGCACTCCGTGCCCTCGACGGCGGTGCGGTCCACATAGGGGACGCAACCCGCGCCGTCGCAGTACCCGGGTGACGCCGGCGCATTCGCGGCGGTGAACAACGGTGCGGCGACGAATACGCATGCGAGCGCAGCTGCAGCCATGAGCCTCATGCGCTTAGCCTAAGTGCCCGACAAACGGGGTGGACACCGAATAGGCTCATCGACCATGAAGCGCGTGACCGGAGTTCTCGCCGCGGCTCTCCTGGTGGGCCTGGCCGCCCCCGCCGCCCCGACGGCAGACGCCGACACCGTGGCCTATCTGGTCAACGTGCATGTGCGACCGGGCTACAACTTCCCGAACGCCGAGGCCGCGATCGGCTACGGCAGGTCGATCTGCGACCGGGTCGCGGCGAAGATGAGCTACGCGCAGCTCGTCGACCAGGTGAAGGCCGACTTCCGCACGACGGACTACTACCAGGGCGCCTACCTGATCAACCAGGCGGTCAACGAGTTGTGCCCCGCGCAGATCTGGCAGCTGCGCGAGTCCGCGGCCGGTTACACCGGCCGGTAGCGGGCCCGCCGTCATGACGACGACGGCGCCCCGCAGGGACGCCGCCGCCGCCTGACGAACTCTGTGCGCCGCTACGGGCAGGAGACCTCGATCTCGAACGGCTTGTTCACCGGCTGCATCGGGTTGGCCATGTCCACACCCGTCGCCGTGCCGGAGATCTTGTAGGTGTTGCCGTCCTTCTCCACCTTGGCCTCGCCCTGGCCGGTGCCGCTCGTGTAGCCGAGCGTCACGCCGTTGACGTTGCCGAGTCCAACGGACTGCACGGTGGGCTCGTCGCCGGAGCTGACGACCGCGCCTATGCCGGTGGTGGCGTCGCCGATCGCGATGTTGGTGTTGCCGCCCATGCTGCTGCACACGACGGTGCCCTGGACTTGCTGGTCCTGGCCGTCGATCGTGACGGTGGTCTTGCCCTCGGCGGCAGCGGCGGTCGACGTCTCACCCGAGGTCGACGACTTCTCTTCCGACGAACAGCCGGACAGGCCGGCGATCACGATCGCCGCACCCCCGACGGCGACCACAAATCCACGCTTCACCAGTGTTCTCCTTCGTTTGTCGTGACCCGTCAAGATCGGATCATCTAGAGCAGTATGGTGCGCGGCCACCGCCCCAACACTGAATTGCGGAAAATGGTGTCTTCAGCAGGACACCCGAACCGCGAAGGTGCCCGGTACGCGGAAACTCGGCGAATCGGTCTTGAAGCCGTCGGCGGTGCCGGTGATGTCGTAGGTGCGCCCGGTCATCGTCACCTCCGCGGCGCGATCGGCGAGGCCGTTGGCGTAGCTGCCGGTGAACCCGCCGAGATCGTTGATGCGGACGAACTCGGCGGTCAGCGCGTCCTGGTTCGACACCATCGCCGTGACTCCCGAGTTGTCCTCACCGATCGTGATGGTGCTCAGCGGACCGGTGGTGGTGCAATCGACGGCGCGGATGACGCCGACGTCGTTGCCGTTGACGGTCACCTCGGCGGTGCCTGCGACGAGTTCCCCCGCGGGCGGGCTGTAGTCGGGTGGGTCCGATGAACACCCCGCCAGCATCAGCGCCGTCGCGGCGGCCGCCACCCACGGATTCCTCACAGTGCAGAATCTACGACGTGGCCGACCCGAATTCTGCGTCTCGTCAGAATGAGTCGGCCCCGGATTTCAGCGTCGACGCCGAACTGCCGGGACGATTCGGGCGCGCCGGGGTGATCCGCACCCCCCACGGTGAGATCCACACGCCGGCCTTCATCCCCGTCGGCACCCAGGCCACCGTCAAGGCGGTGCTGCCGGAGGCGATGAAAGAGCTTGGCGCACAGGCGGTTCTAGCCAACGCCTACCACCTGTACCTGCAGCCGGGACCGGACATCGTCGAGGAGGCCGGCGGGGTGGGCGCGTTCATGAACTGGCCAGGGCCGACTTTCACCGACAGCGGCGGGTTCCAGGTGCTCTCGCTGGGGGCCGGCTTCCGCAAGGTGCTGGCGATGGACACCGAGCGGGTGCAGGCCGACGACATCATCGCCGAGGGCAAGGAACGACTGGCCGACGTCGACGACGACGGCGTGACCTTCCGGTCGCACCTCGACGGCTCCACTCATCGGTTCACCCCGGAAACCTCGATCGGCATCCAGCACCAACTCGGTGCGGACATCATCTTCGCGTTCGACGAGCTGACCACCCTGGTCAACACCCGCGGCTATCAGGAGCGCTCGGTGCAGCGCACCCACGAGTGGGCGGTGCGGTGCATGGCCGAGCACCGCAGGCTGTCCGCGGCCCGGCCGGATAGGCCGAGACAGGCGCTGTTCGGCGTGGTGCAGGGCGCGCAGTACGAGGACCTGCGCAGGCAGGCCACCCGCGGGCTGGTGTCGATCGGCTTCGACGGTTACGGCATCGGCGGGGCGCTGGAGAAGCAGAACCTGGCGACAATCATCGGCTGGGTGTGCAGCGAACTGCCCGCGGACAAGCCGCGCCACCTGCTGGGCATCAGCGAGCCCGACGACCTGTTCGACGCCGTCGCCGCGGGTGCGGACACCTTCGACTGCGTGTCACCGTCGCGGGTGGCGCGCAACGCCGCGGTGTACTCGGCGACCGGCCGCTTCAACATCACCAACGCGCGGTTCCGCCGCGACTTCCGCCCGATCGACGAGGGCTGCGACTGCTACACCTGCGGGCACTACACGCGCGCCTACGTGCACCACCTGTTCAAGGCCAGGGAGATCCTCTCGGCGACGCTGTGCACCATCCACAACGAGCGGTTCGTGGTCAGGATGGTCGATCAGATGCGCGTGGCGATCAAGGCGGGCGAGTTCGACGAGCTGCGCGCCGAAACGCTCGGCCGGTACTACTCGACGCGTGCACAATAAAGACGTGACCACCAGCACCGACGCGCAGGAGCTCCTGCTCCGGCTCCTCGACCCGTCGAACCGGTCCGACCCCTATCCGATCTACGACGAGATCCGCGCCCACGGTCCGCTGCAGATGCCGGACATGCACCTCACTGTGTACTCCTCGTTCGCCGACTGCGACGCGGTCTTTCGCCATCCGTCGTCGGCCAGCGACCGGTCCAAGTCCACCGTCGCCCGGCGTCAGATCCAGACCGGTTCCGCGCAGGCGGAGCCGCCGAGCTTCTTGTTCCTCGACCCGCCCGACCACACCAGGTTGCGGCGGCTGGTCAGCAAGGCCTTCGCGCCGAAGGTCGTCAAGGCGCTGGAGCCCGACATCGACGCGCTGGTCGACTCGCTGCTCGACGACGCGGATGCCGAGTTCGACGTCGTCGACGGCCTCGCCTACCCCCTGCCCGTCGCGGTGATCTGCCGGCTGCTCGGCGTGCCGATCGAGGACGAGCCGCAGTTCCGGCGAGCGTCGACCATCCTGGCTCAGGCGCTGGACCCGGTTTTCACCTTCACCGGGGAGACGCCGCAGACCTTCGCGGAGATGGTGGACGCGGGGATGTGGCTGCGCGGCTATCTGCGGGAACTGATCGCGCGCCGCCGGGCCGATCCGGCCGACGACCTGATCTCGGCCCTGATCGGGGTCGAGGAGTCCGGTGATCAACTCACCGAGGCCGAGATCGTCTCCACCTGCAATCTCCTGCTGATCGCCGGTCACGAGACGACGGTCAACCTGATCGCCAACGCGACCCTGGCGATGCTGCGGCGCCCGGATCAGTGGGCGGCGCTGGGCGCCGACCCCCAGCGGGTCTCCGCCGTCATCGAGGAGACGCTTCGCTACGACCCGCCGGTGCAGTTGGTGGGCCGCATCGCCGCCGACGACATGACGGTCGGCGACATCACGGTGCCCAGGGGTGACGTCATGATGCTGCTGATCGCGGCCGCTCACCGCGACCCGGTGGCGTTCGACCGGCCCGGCGAGTTCGACCCCGATCGCGGCGCGATCCGCCACCTCGGCTTCGGCAAGGGCCCGCACTTCTGTCTCGGTGCCCCGCTGGCCCGGCTCGAGGCCTCGATCGCGCTCTCGGCGCTGACCGCCCGGTTCCCCGCCGCCCGGCTCGCCCGCGAACCGGAGTACAAAGCCAACCTGACGCTGCGCGGTATGGCTTCGCTTTCAGTTGTCATATAGCGATCGCACAACGGATTCCTTGCAGGTACGGTCTACCGGCATGCGCGTTCTCTTGGTCGGCGCGGGCGGTGTGGGGGCGGCGTTCTGCTCCATCGCGGCGCGCCGCGACTTCTTCGATCACGTCGTGGTCGCCGATTACGACGAGAGCCGGGCGCGCCGGGCCGCCGATACCGTAGGCGACGTCCGGTTCACCGCGGCGCGCGTCGACGCGACGTCGGCCGATGCGATCGCCGATCTGGTCCGCCGCCACGACGTCACCCACGTGATGAACGCCGTCGACCCGCGGTTCGTCATGCCGATCTTCACCGGCGCGCTGGCCGGCGGCGCCGACTACCTCGACATGGCGATGAGCCTGTCGCAGCGCCATCCCGACCAGCCGTATGCACTGACCGGCGTGAAACTCGGCGACGAGCAGTTCGCTCTGGAAGAGCAGTGGCGCGAAGCCGGGCGGTTGGCGTTGGTCGGCATCGGTGTCGAGCCGGGACTGTCGGACGTGTTCGCGCGGTACGCCGCCGACCATCTGTTCTCCGAGATCGACGAGTTGGGCACCCGCGACGGGGCCAACCTCACCGTCGACGGCTACGACTTCGCGCCGTCGTTCTCGATCTGGACCACCATCGAGGAATGCCTCAACCCGCCGGTCGTCTGGGAGGCCGACCGGGGGTGGTTCACCACCGAGCCGTTCAGCGGGCCGGAGATCTTCGATTTCCCGGAGGGCATCGGACCGGTCGAGTGCGTCAACGTCGAGCACGAGGAGGTGCTGCTGATGCCGCGCTGGATCAAGTGCCGGCGCGCGACGTTCAAGTACGGGCTCGGCGAGGAGTTCATCGACGTGCTCAAGACACTGCACAAGCTCGGCCTGGACCGCACCGAGAAGGTGACGGTCGGTGGCGTCGAGGTCAGCCCCCGCGATGTGGTGGCCGCGTGCCTGCCCGACCCCGCGACGCTGGGGCCCAAGATGCGCGGCAAGACGTGTGCGGGTCTGTGGGTGACGGGCACCGGCAGGGACGGCAACCGCCGGTCGACGTACCTGTATCACGTCGTCGACAACGAGTGGTCGACGGCTGAGTACGGACACCAGTGTGTGGTCTGGCAGACCGCGATCAATCCCGTTGTGGCGCTGGAACTTCTGGCCGACGGCACCTGGAGCGGCACCGGGGTGCTGGGCCCCGAGGCGTTCGACTCGGTCCCGTTCCTCGACTTGCTGACGGCCTACGGCTCGCCCTGGGGGCTCCGCGACCTATAGCGCGACCATGCGTAGTAAGTGAACTATGTCGCGGAAAAGCAGCAGTTTGCGCACACTCGCGGCAGCCGAACCTGCGCAGACGGTTAAGATTCCGCGCCATGCCCGAAGAGCTGACCGCCGAGCAGGCCGCCGCCCGCCTCGCGACCGTCGACAGTCTGGGAATCCCGCTCGGCCCCGGCCAGCCGCCGGCGTTTCTGCGCGCTCTCGGGGAGCGCACGGACTGGACCGGGTTGAACGTCTACGGCGCGCTGCTCGCCGTCGGTACCGAGCTGTTCTCGCGGGCCGGGGTGCACTACCTGTCCGGCTTCTTCGGGCCGCTGGAACGGGCACTGCGCGACAGCGGCGCCAACATCGAGTTCGTGCCCGCGGACTTCCGTCGCTTCGGGCCGTTGCTCGAGCGGCAGGCGCCGCGGGTGATGACGACCGTCGCGACACCACCCGACGCCGACGGCTGGTGCTCGCTGTCGCTGCACGCCGGCGGCACGGTCGACGAGCTACGCCGCGCGGGCGCCGACACCGAACGCGTGCTGGTCGTTGAGGTTTCGGACGCCTACCCGCGCACGTTCGGGTTGGGGGAGCGGCATCGCCACGCGCTGCACGTCGACGAGATCGACCTCCTGGTGCGCTCGGCCGACGCGCCCCTGGCGCTGCCCGAGGGGCCGCCCACCGATGTCGACAAGGAGATCGCGCGGCACGCGGTCGGCTTCGTCGAGTCCGGCGCGACGCTGCAGACGGGGATTGGATCGATCCCCAGCCAGATCGCCACGCTGTTGGCCGAGGGCGACTGCGGCGGCTTCGGCCTGCACAGCGAGATGTTCACCGACGGCTGCATGCGACTGCACCGGGCGGGCAAGGTCACCAACACCGGCAAGGGCCAGTACGACGGCGTCAGCGTGACGACGTTCGCCTTCGGCTCACCGGAACTCTATGCGTGGCTGGACGACAACGACGACGTCGCGTTCCTGCCCGTCGACGTCGTCAACGCGCCCGACGTGATCGCCGCCAACCGCGACATGATCTCGATCAACGGCGCGCTCGCCGTCGACATCCACGGCCAGGTGGTCGCCGACACGATCAACGGTGAACAGTTCAGCGGCATCGGCGGCGCCGAGGATTTCGTGGCAGGCGCGGGACTCGAACTCCCGGACCGCTCACTGATCTGCCTGCCCTCGACGTTCGAGAAGGACGGCGTGCTCCGGTCGCGGATCGTGCCGTGGTTCGGGCCGGGCGCCGTGATCACCACGCCGCGGCACCACGTCGACGTGATCGTCACCGAGTACGGCGCCGCCGAACTGGAGGGCAAGACCGTCCAGCAGCGCGGCGAGGCGCTGGCCGCGATCGCCCACCCGCAGTTCCGCGACGAGCTCATGGCGGCCGCGGGACGCGCGGCCAAGGGCCGCTCGCCCGTCGAATAGCGGCGCATCAGGGACGGTAGATCCACGGGTGGGTCGGCAGCCGCGCCGGGTCGAACTCGGCCAACATCTCCTCGACGGTCGACGCCCGCCAGCCCAGCGACGAACTGATCTGCCGCACAGCGCGTTCGACGCCGATCTCGGCGAGCGTCACCGCACCATCGCGTTTGGCCAGCCGCGCCCCGTCCTCGTTGAGGACCAGCGCGACATGGGCGTAGGTCGGCTCCGGGTACCCCAGCATGCGCGCGAGGTAGGCCTGCCGCGGCGACGACGGCAGCAGGTCGTCGCCACGCACCACCTGGTCGACGCCCCGCGTGGCGTCATCGACGACGACGGCGAGGTTGTAGGCCGGCACACCGTCGCCCCGGCGCACCACGAAGTCGTCGACGATACCGGTGTAGTCGCCGTGCAACACATCGTGGACGGTGTAGGTGATCACGTCGGTGCGCAGTCGCAGGGCGGGCGGCCTGCCCGTCTCGGCGCGCCGCACCGCGCGCTCGCCGTCGGTGAGCTCACGGCATGTGCCCGGATAGGCGCCCTGGGGGGCGTGTGGGGCCCGCGGCGCCTGCGCAATATCCCTTCTGCTGCAATAGCATTCGTACAGTAGCCCGCTGTCGTCCAGGGCTGCGACGATCTTGTCGTAGCGATCGCGATGCTTAGACTGCCACTCCGGTGGCTCATCCCAGGTGAGCCCGATCGCGGCCAGATCGTCGAGTTGCCGCTGTCCGATCTCGGCGTGGGTGCGGTCGTCGAGGTCGTCGACGCGGATCAGGAAGCGGCGGCCGGTGGACCGGGCGAACATCCACGCGAGCACCGCGGTGCGCAGGTTGCCGATGTGCAGATCGGCCGACGGGCTCGGGGCGAACCTGCCGGCGGTCATCCCCGCAATGTAGCCAGCCGCGCCGGGCGCGTCGCTTGACGGCACGGTTAATTTCCGCCCAGCCGGGTAGTCCTTGCGTTACTCGAGGAGCGGAGCCGGTCGCGAACCTGCTGCGCTTCACCGGCCCTGATCCTCCGAAGTGAGGAGGCCAACATGCAAGCTCTCAATCGCCTGGTCGGCGTGGTACTCGGAATCCTGGGAGCCGTGCTCGGTGTCGTGCTGGGCATCGTCGCGGCGCTGGTGTGGCTGGTCGGGGCGGTGCTGTGCGTGACGATCCTGTTGATACCGCTCGGCATTCCGGTCATCAAGTTGGGATCCCGCCTCTTCAGCCTCGCCGGCGACATGATGCACATCGGAGGCTGACATGCGGATCCTGAGAGGACTGCTGGGCGCGCTGCTTTGGATAGTCGCCGCGCTGCTCGGGCTTGTCGGCCTTGTGCTCTGTGTGACGGTTATCCTGCTCCCCTTGGGGATTCCGCTCCTCGGGGTCGCGCGCCGGCTTCTGACGCGATCCGTACAACTGATGCTTCCGGCATCGTTGGCGCACCCCACCAACGAGGCGAGCAAGGTTGTGCGGAAGAAGGGCCATGCGGCCGAGGCCGCTACCGAGAGCACCGTCGGCGCCATCGGCAAGAAGACGCGCAAGTTCGCGCACGAGCAACGTAGATCCCTCGCGTAACCCTCGAGAAGGCTTCGAGGTTCGTCGTGAGCCGCCTTCCGGATGCGGCGCGGACGGATTTCAGCGAATATTTACGCGTCCGCTGAGCGGAATGTTTGTCGGGGTAAGTAGCTACGCGAACCGGAAACCGCCACTATCGTCGTGTGACCACTATCACATGTAACCGGTGGCTACCCCGCGGTGTTTGCGCATACTGACGAACGCGAAGAAATATGTTTTCACCAGCGATTTCTTATGGTTTGGCGGTCCGGTCCCCGGGTAGTGCTGCTCCTATACAGCGATTGCGGCCCCGGAGAGTGGGAGACGACCCGTCCGCTTGCGTCGGCTGTACCAAAACCAAACGACGAGTGGAAGGAAGGCGCCTCATGGCAAACGGAGCCAAAGTCGCGCTTGCTGTCGGAGCCGGCTACTTTCTGGGCAGGACGCGGAAGATGCGCATCGCCCTGATGTTGGCGGCGGCCGGCGTCACCGGCAAGTTCCCGCCTACGCCCGGCAGCCTCATGTCCCAAGGGCTCAAATCGCTGGGGGCCACCGAGCAGTTACACGACCTTTCCGAGCAGTTGCGTGGCGAGGTTCTGACGGCCGCGAAGGCGGCCACCCTCGCCGCCGCCACGAATCGGGTTGATGCGCTCAGCAATCGCCTCCAGGGCGTGGTGCCGACAGAAGACGTCGGCAGGGCCGCCGGGTCCGCCAGCCGTGGGCTGACGTCCGTTGCGGGACGTACCGGCCCGGCGAGCGACGGCGTCGTCGACGACGACTACGGCTACGGCGACGAAGAGCCGATGGACGTCGACGAAGCGGACCTCGACGAGGACGACTACGACGAGGCCGTCGACGAAGGGGATCTGGAAGACGACGACGTCGAGGACCAGGACGTCGACGACGAGGAGATCGAAGCCGAAGTCATCGACGACGAGGTTGCCGAAGAGACGCCACCCCGCCGCCGAGCATCGCGACGGGCCAGCACACCACGGGCCTCGGTACGCCGGTCAAGGGCGACGACCGCCGATCACAACGGTGAACCGCCGAAGGCGCCATCGCGTCGCGCACGGGCATCGACGGCCCAAAAGCGGGCCCCTGTGCGGCGAGGCAGGTGAGTGAAATGACAAGACAGGCAACGACCCAACGGAAAGACTCGACGCACGGAGCACCCCCTGCCAACGGTGCCAACCCGCTGCAGGAATCCCTGCAGCGATTGGCCGGATCCGTGACCGACCGTGCGGTGACCTCGGTGTCCGGGCGTCTCAGTGGGGCGTCCGGGCGGTTGACCGACTACGCGCAGAACGGCGGCGGAGGTCTGCTGTCCGCCGTCACCGGCGTCGACGATCTCACCTCGCCCGTCAAATCGGCTGTGCGGACCGGGGTTGGGCGCGCGAAGGGAAAGGTGACGGACTCGCTGAAGGGTGTCAAGGATTCGGTGAGCGAGGCGCTGGGCGGCAAGGGCGGCAAAGGGGGCGGCGAGAAGATCAAGGTCACCAACATCGTTGAGCAGATCGACGTCGGTGTGCCGATCGACGTCGCCTACCGGCAGTGGACTCAGTTCACCGACTTCCCGAAGTTCATGAAGAAGGTGGAACAGGTCGAGCAGATCTCCGACGAGAAGCTGCGCTGGAAGGCGCAGATCTTCCTGTCGCACCGCTCCTGGGAGTCGACGATCGTCGAGCAGGTCCCCAACGAACGCATTGTCTGGAAGTCGAAGGGCGACAAGGGATACATCGACGGCGCGATCACGTTTCACGAGCTCGCGCCCGACCTGACCCGGGTCGTCGTGGTTCTCGAGTACCACCCGCAGGGTCTCTTCGAGAAGACCGGCAATCTCTGGCGTGCCCAGGGCCGTCGAGTCCGACTCGAACTCAAGCACTTTCAGCGTCAGGTCATGACCGACACCCTCCTGCACGCCGGCGATGTGGAGGGGTGGCAGGGTGAGATCCGTGACGGTGAAGTCGTTTCGGACGGGGATGCTGAGGAGCCCGATGAGGACGACGAGGCGCCCGAGCCACCCAAGCGGCGGCGACGGAAAGCAGCCGCGGCCAGCGAGTCCGATGACGCCGAGTCCAGCCGATCCGGCACGGGGAGGCGTTCGGCTCGATCGCCGTCGCGTACCCCAACGGCTGGTCGATCGAAAGCGCCCCAGGCCGCTTCGGGCCGACGACGCTCACCGGCCAGGAAGACGGCACGCTGATGACCACGGCCATTCAGCCCGCGGGCGGCAGCGACGTCGGCGGCGGCGCTGGAAGCTCCAGCAGCGGCCTGGCCGACGTGATCGACACCATCCTCGACAAGGGCCTCGTCATCGATGCCTACGTGCGGGTTTCGCTCGTGGGCATCGAGTTGGTGACCATCGACGCGCGTGTGGTGGTCGCCAGTGTCGACACCTACCTGCGCTACGCCGAAGCGGTGAATCGGCTGGATATCGCGCAAGAGGATCCCAAGTCCGGCCTCACCGACATCGTCGGCGAGGTGACTGAAAGCGGCGCCAAGCACCAGACGAAGGGGGCCCTGGAGGCCGCCGGGGAGAAGCTCGGAGATCTACTTGGCGACGCGCAGACGCCGGCGCGGGAGCGGGCTCCGCGCCGCTCACGCCGAAGGGAGGAGTGATGGCAGCCGGTGACCGCCGCGGCGGCGTCGAAGAGGCGACCGCGGTCTACGTGTACGGAATCGTCCCCGCCGACGTCGAGGTGGAGCCGGAGGCCGAAGGCATCGGCAGGCCACCCGCAGCCGTCGAGGTGGTCCGGGAGGGAGACATCGCAGCACTGGTGAGTGTCATCTCCCCCGACGAGCCGCTGGGCAATCCGGAGTGCCTGCAAGCGCACGCCCGACTGCTCGATGGCACTGCATCGGTGGCGCCGGTGTTGCCGATGCGGTTCGGAGCCGTGATGACCGACAAGGAGGCGGTCGCCGACGAACTGCTCAGAGACAATCACGACGAGTTCGCCGCGGCGCTGCGTGCTCTTGAAGGTCATGCGGAATACATCGTGAAGGGGCGTTACGAGGAACGCGAGATCCTGCGCGAGGTGATCTCGGAAAGCCCTGAGGCACAGCAACTTCGCGAGCAGCTGGCCGGCATGTCGGAGGAGGCGTCCCGGCAACCGCGGATGGCGCTCGGAGAGCTCGTCGTCGACGCGATCGACGCGAAACGGGCCGCCGACACCGAAGCCGTGCTCAAACAGCTCAACGACGTCGCCAAGCAGGCCAATGTCCGCAAACCCACCCATGAGCTCGATGCGGTCAATGTCGCCGTGCTCGCGGAAGTCGACCACCAGGACGAACTGCAGGGCATCGTCGATGACATCGCCGAAACCTGGCGCGGCAGGGTCGCACTGCGCCTGCTGGGGCCGTTGGCGGCCTACGACTTCGTTGTCACCCACAGGTCGGAGGGCTGACCGTGGGCATCTTCTCATCGCTGTTTCTGTTGCCACTGGCTCCGGTTCGTGGCGTTGTTGCGCTCGGCGAGCTCATTCAGCGGCAGGTGGATCTCGAAGTGAACGATCCGGCACGGACGCGGCGCATGCTCGAAGACCTGGAGGAGGCCAGCAGTCGCGGGGAGGTTTCCCCCGAACAGGAACGTCAGGCACAGAAGGAGATCCTGAAAAGCAGGATCTCACCGGGCACGGCTGGCAACACACCGCATGAGGATGGGTGAGAGGAATGGCCCAACGTACGCGAACGCAATCACACGAGGACGGGCATACCGAAGAGGCGCCGCTCAACGCAAGAGACGCGGCGGCGACCGCGCGGGAGTGCATCGCGGAGTTGATCGGCCGTGACCCGGCCGCGATGACGTCGGTGGAACTGACCGACCAGGATGGCTGGGTCGTCGAATTCGAAGTGGTCGAGGATCGCAGGATTCCATCGTCGTCAGACGTCTTGGCGCTCTACGAAGTCGAACTCGACGCCGATGGTGAGCTCCTCGGCTTCCGCAGGACCAGCCGGTACCTGCGGGGCCAGACCCGAAACGGAGGTGGGGCGACGTGACGATCGGAGACGACAGTCTCGTGCCGCGTGGTCAGGGTGGGGCCCTGTCCAGCCCGCAGTCGACCAACCTCGGTGACATCCTGGAGCGGGTGCTCGACAAAGGCATCGTCATCGCCGGCGACATCCAGGTCAACCTTCTCGACATCGAGCTGCTGACCATCAAACTGCGGTTGGTCGTGGCCTCCCTCGACACCGCGAAGCAGGTCGGCATCGACTGGTGGGAGAACGATCCGTGGCTGACCGGCAAGAAGTCGCAACTCGAAGTCGAGAACGAACGGTTGCGGGCCCGCCTCGAGCGGCTCGAACAGGGCAACGGCGAACGCCCCGCGGTGACGGCGCGATCCAGGGAGTACGAGGATGAGCGCTGACGGAGTCTGGGTCTACGCGGTCCTCGGACGCAGCCGCGCCGCGGTCCGCGTCGCGGGCCTGCACGGCGTGGCGGACGAGCCGCTCCACGTCGTGACAGCCGGCGACCTGGCCGCCGTCGTCGGGGCGGTCAAGCTCGAGGAGTACGGTCAGGAGGCGTTGCGCCGCAACCTCGAAGACCTCGACTGGGTAGCGAGCAAGGCCCGGGCACACGATGCCGTCATCACCGCAGTCGCCAGATTCGGCTCCGCCATCCCGGTGCGGATGGCGACGGTATACCTCAACGACGCCCGGGTCCGCGAACTGTTGAACGATCGGCGCCCGGAGTTTCTGGCGACGCTGAGCCGACTCTCGGGACGTGCCGAGGTCGGGGTCAAGGTGTACGCCGATCCGAAGCGCTCGATCAGGCCGGACAGCGAGCCCACGGCCGCCGAAACTGGAACGGGCACCGCCTATCTGCTGCGCCGCCGCCAGCAACTCGCTTCGCGCGAGGAGGCATATCAAGCCGCTGCCGCCGAGGCCGAGCGCATCCACGGTGCCTTGATGCGCTATGCCGTCGATGGCAAGCGCAAGCCGCCGCCGGACCGCAGCCTCTCGGGTCGAGCCGAGATGATGGTGCTCAACGGCACATACCTGGTGGAGTCCGACGCGGTGGCGTTGTTCCGCGAAGCCGCTGCGGCGCTGGTGAACTCGACGGAGAACCTGACTTTGGAGACCACGGGACCGTGGCCGCCGTACTCGTTCGCGGGTGAATCGGTCGCGGGATGACCGAGGTACTGCCCGCGCAGGAGGATCGGCGGATCGCGCTGGTCGACCTGCTCGATCGGGTGCTGGCCGGCGGTGTGGTGATCAGCGGTGAGGTGGTCCTGTCGATCGCCGACGTCGACATGGTCGTGATCTCGCTGCGGGCCCTGGTGTCCTCCGTCGGCTCCTTGATGTCCGCCGAACAGGTGCCGGGAGATGGTCTTGACGGACTTTGAACCGCACAGTGAACCGCTCTCACCGCGGCAACGGATCAACTCCGATCCGGCCAATGTCGAGCGGGGTCTGGTCAGCCTGGTGCTGACGCTCGTCGAACTGCTGCGCCAGCTGATGGAACGCCAGGCGATCCGCCGGGTCGACGCCGGAGTGCTGACCGACGACCAGATCGAGCGCATCGGAACCACGCTGATGCTGCTGGAGGAGAAGATGGCCGAGCTGCGTGAGCATTTCGGACTCGAGCCGGAGGATCTCAACATCGACCTCGGGCCGTTGGGGCCGTTGCTCCCCACCGATCCGGGCTGACGCGACTACCGGCGCTGCAGACTGACCGGGTCCTGCCGCTGCAGCACATTGGGATCGTTGCACGCGCCGGGTCTCGGGGTGTAGCGCAGCGTCCCCGCCAGAGTCGCCGGGTCGAACGAATAGACCTGGTCACCCGGGCCGGTGGTTCCATCCGGACAGATCCACCCGTTGAAGACGTCGTTGCGGTCGACCGTCCACGGCCCGCCGGGGACTTTCTCGATCGCCGCGACGAGCCCGGTGGAGGTCGACACCGTGCCCCCGCACTTTCCCTCGGGATTGCACTGGGTGGTGATCGTCGACGTGTTGATGGTCGGGCCGTTGACGAAGGCGTAATCACCGTCGAGTGGCTCGTCCGCCCTTGCCGGGCCTGCCGATCCGACGGCGATGCCGGCGAACGCCAGCGCTGAGCAGCCGGCGACGGCCAACGCACGCGTGATCACCATCGAACTCCACCCTCATCCGACCCGAGTTAAGGAAGCATCACACGTCCGCGCGGTTGGGGCCACAAGACCGCCGATTGAGGAAGGTCAACCCAGTCCGGGCACGATATCGCCGAGCTTGAAAGCGACGGGCTGTTCGAGTTGTTCGTAGGTGCACGACCGCGGATCACGATCGGGCCGCCAGCGGCTGAACTGTGCGGTGTGGCGGAACCGCTCGCCCTCCATGTGGTCGTAGCGGACCTCGACGACGAGTTCGGGTCGCAGCGGCGTGAACGACAGGTCCTTGCCCGCGTTCCAGCGAGATCCTTCGTTGCGGCGCGGGGTGCGCTCACCGGCCGTGTGCGCGGCCCAGTTCCACGGATGCCCGTCGAAAGTGGTGACCAGGGGCTGAAGTTCGGTGAACAATTCGCGTCGTCGGGCCATCGGGAACGCGCCGATGACCCCGACCGACGCCAGCGTGCCATCGGTGGAGTACAACCCGAGCAGCAGCGATCCGACAGCATCGTGGCCGGATTTGTGCAGCCGGTAGCCGGCGACCACGCAGTCGGCCGTGCGCTCGTGCTTGATCTTGAACATCACACGCTTGTCCGGCTGATAGGTCAGCGACAACGGCTTGGCCAGCACGCCGTCCAGGCCGGCGCCCTCGAACTCGTCGAACCAGCGCCGCGCGGTGGCCAGGTCGGTGGTCGCGGGCGTGACATGCACCGAGGGGCCCGACGCGGACAGCGCCTCGACCAGCGCGGCGCGCCGCTCGCTGAACGGTCGCCCCGTGTAGTCCTCGTCGTCGAGCGCGAGCAGATCGAACGCGATGAACGACGCGGGCGTCCGCTCGGCCAGCATCCGCACCCGCGAGTCGGCCGGATGGATGCGCTGCTGCAGCGCCTCGAAGTCCAGCCCGTGGTCGGTGGCGATCACGATCTCACCGTCGACCACGCAGCGCTGCGGCATCTCGGCGACGACGGCGGCGACGAGTTCGGGGAAGTACCGGGTCAGCGGGCGTTCGTTGCGGCTGCCGAGTTCGACGTCGGCACCGTCGCGGAAGCAGATCGACCGGAAGCCGTCCCACTTGGGTTCGTACGACGCATCGGGCGGAATCGCCTTCACCGACTTGGCCAGCATCGGCGACACCGGCGGCATGACGGGCAGGCGCATGCGGGCCATTGTCCCAGCCGGGTCGAGCGGTCGGTCAGAACAGCCGCCGCATGACGGACAGGGCTCGTCTGCTCTGCGGTGGATAGACGAAGGTGGGGTCCGGTTTCGCCTTCTTGGCGAGCACGGCGCGTCGATGGCTGAGTGTCTCGAAGCCCCACCGGCCGTGGTAGGCGCCCATCCCGCTGGCGCCGACGCCGCCGAACGGCAGCTGGGGCGCCAGGCAGTGCATCGCCACGTGGTTGATCACGGCGCCGCCCGAGGGGATCCGGTCGATGAGGTCCCGGGCGAGTTGCGGGGACGAGGTGAAGACATAGAGGGCCAGTGGCTTGGCCTTCCTGTTGACGAAATCGACCGCGGCACCGAGCGAATCGACTCTCAGTACGGGCAGGATCGGGCCGAATATCTCGTCGGCCATCACCGGGTCGGTGTGCGGCGGGTCCACCACGACGGTCGGCTCCATTCGCAGGTTGGAACGGTCGAAGGTGCCACCCGCGGCGATGCGACCTCCGGTGCCGCTGATCAACGACGCCAACCGGTCGAATTGTCGCTCGTTGACGATTCGAACGCCCGTTTCCGCTTGCCGGAACTCGCGGAGGTATCCGACGATCTTGCCTACCAGCTCGTCGGCGATCGCGTGCTCGGCCAGGATGTAGTCCGGCGCGACGCACGTCTGCCCGGAGTTGAGCAGCTTGATCCATGCGATGCGCCGTGCCGTGACGTCGATGTCGGCGTCGGCGGCGACGATGACCGGGCTCTTGCCCCCGAGTTCGAGCGTCACCGGGGTCAGGGTCGCCGCGGCAGCCGCCATGACCTTGCGGCCGACCTCCGTCCCGCCGGTGAACAGCGCGTGGTCGAAGCCCTGGGAGAGTAGCTTCTGGGTCACCGCCGCGTCTCCCTGGACCACCCGAATCGCCTCGGAATCCACGTATTTCGGCAGCAGTTCGGCAAGCAGCGCCGAGCTGGCCGGGGCGAGTTCGGACGGTTTGATGACCGCGCAGTTGCCGGCGGCCACGGCCGCGACCAGCGGTGCCAGGCACAGGTAGAACGGATAGTTCCACGGCCCGATGATGAGAACGACGCCGAGCGGGTCGTACTGCACCCAACCGCGGCCGGGGCGTTGCGCCAGCGGCAGGGATACGCGGCGCCGACGCATCCATCGTCTCAGATGCCGCCGCGCGTAAACGGCCTCCGCGCGGGTCGAGGCGACGTCACCCAGCCACGCTTCGGCGGCCGGCCGACCCAGATCCGTCGCCAGCGCCGCCGCGATGGCCGGTTCGTGGTCGGCGACGAGGCGTTCGATGCCCCGCAGTTGCCGGCGCCGCCACTGCGGCGAGCGAGTACGTCCGGTCTCGAAGACCCGACGGGTCTCGGCGAGGACGCTTATTTCACTCGCCTGCCGAATGTCCTGAACGAGCACCATCAGTTCTCCCCTCAGTAGCGGATCAGACCGCGCAGGTTCAGGCCGTTGTGCATGTCCTCGTAGCCCTGGTTGATGTCTTCCAGGTCATATTCGCGAGTGACCAGCTCGTCGAGCTTGAGCGCCCCGCAGCGATACAAGTCGAGCAGCTTGGGGATGTCGTGACGTGGGTTCGACGATCCGAAAAGCGAACCGCGGACCTGCTTCTCGTAGAGAGTGAGGTCGAACAGCGACATGTCGACGGTGGTATCGGTCGGGTGCGGAATCGCGGTCATCACCACCCGGCCCCGCTTGCCCACCAGGCTCAGGGCCTGGGCGACGTAGGCGCCCTCGGCGCAGTCGGTCGTCACCACGCAGACGTCGGCCATCTGACCGTGGGTCAGATCGGTGACGAGGGCTTGCGCTTCGTCGATCGTCGCCGCGGTGTGGGTGGCGCCGAACTCCGATGATCTGGACCGCTTGTAGGACACCGGATCCAGCGCGACGATGTGGCGCGCCCCGGCGATACGGGCGCCCTGCACCGCGTTGATCCCGATGCCGCCGACGCCCATCACCACAACGGTGTCGCCGTCGCGGACCTCCCCGGTCCGCACGGCGCTGCCGTACCCGGTGGTAACGCCGCAGCCGACCAGCGCCGCCGTGTCCAGCGCGGTGTCCGCATCGACCTTGACCACCGAGGACGTCGGCACCACCGTGTACTCGGAAAACGTTCCGAGAACGCACATCTGGCTCAGGTCCTGGCCGCGGGCGTGGAAGCGGAAGGTGCCGTCGAGTTGGGGGCCGGCCACGATGGCGGCGCCCTGTACGCACAGGTTGCTCATGCCGCGGGCACACGGCACGCAGCGCCCGCACGCGGGGATGAAGCTCAGGACGACGGCGTCACCCTCGGCCACCTCGGTGACGCCTGGCCCCACCTCGACGACGGTCCCGGCCCCCTCATGGCCGCCGACGACCGGCAGTCGCATCGGCATGTCACCGGTGACGAGGTGGTCGTCGGAATGACACAGCCCGCTGGCGGTCAGCTTGACCATCACTTCTGCCTCTTTGGGACCGTCGAGATCGACCTCCTCGACCTCCCACTTCTGGTGCAGGCCCCACAGCACAGCGGCTTTCGTCTTCATCGGGGGGTGCTCCTCTCGGGGGTCCAGGTGGCCGGCAGGCTGTTGATGCCGTTGATGAAATTGGCGAGCGCGAAGTTGGGCTCGGGCGCCGAGATGTCCGGAATGCGGGTGTACACCTCGGTCAGCAGGGATTTCAGCATCGTGCGC
Source organism: Mycobacterium sp. B14F4 (assembly GCF_039871645.1). Lineage (NCBI taxonomy): Bacteria > Bacillati > Actinomycetota > Actinomycetes > Mycobacteriales > Mycobacteriaceae > Mycobacterium > Mycobacterium sp. B14F4. The sequence continues at coordinate 465,453 of NZ_JBDPMF010000005.1, forward strand.
GCCAGCGCGGCACCCAGGCAGAAGTGCGGGCCGCCGCCCCCGAAGGCAATGTGCGGGTTGGGGTTTCGGAGAATATTGAATGTGTGCGGATCGGAGAACACCTCCTCGTCGCGGTTGCCCGAGTAGTACCAGAGCACCACCTTGTCGCCGGCCTTGATCTCTGCGTCCCGCACGGTGACGTCGCGGGTGGCGGTGCGGCGCATGTGCAGCAGCGGTGAGGCCCACCGCAGCACTTCCTCGACCGCGCTCGACACCCGGCCGGGCACGTCCTCGACCAGCAACCGGCGCTGGTCGGGGAACGCCGATAGTGTCGCGATGGCGTGTGCCGAGGCGTGCCGGGTGGTGTCGTTGGCGGCCACTCCCATCAACACGAAGAACGCCCGCAATTCGTCGTCGGTCATCTTCTTGCCGTCGAACTCGGCCTGCACCATCCAGGTCAGCAGGTCGTCACCGGGGTTGGCCCGCCGCTGGGGAATCAACTCCGTGGCCACCGCATGGAGGTCCATGACGGCGCCCATGAACAACTCCAGCTCCGTCTGGTCGCCGCGAATCTGCGGGTCCGTCCAGCCCACCAGCCGCTGCGCTGCGGTGACCGCTTTGTCACGGAGTTCGCCTTCCGGCAGCCCGAAGAAGCTGCCGAAGATCCGGCCGGGCAACTTCACCGACACCAGCTGGACGAAGTCCCCCTCGCCCAGGTGTGCCATCTCGCTCACCAGGTCGTGGGCGTGGCCACGGATCCAGTCCTCCAGCCGGCGCACGTTCTTCGGCTTGAAGGCTTCCGTCGTGATGCCGCGCAGTTGGGTGTGCCGCGGTGCGTCCATCGCGATGAAGGACTGAGCGATTTCGACCGCCTCCGGGGCGAAGTCCTCCATGGTGATGCCCTGCGCCGAGGAGAAGATCTCCGGATGGCGGCTCGCGTATCGAATGTCGCCCATCTTCGTCAAGGACCAGAATCCCTTGGTGTTGAGTTCATCTGGCAGCAATGCCGACTCTGCCGGCCGGCTCCACGGAACCGGGTTCTCGGCGCGCAACGTGGCGAAGGCCTGATCGCGCTCTGCTGTCGGCCTCGCCCAGAACGATCGCGCGGACAGGTCGATGTCTTTGTGCGTGGTGGTCACCGCGGTGGTCATGAGTGGTCCTTCCGTTCGGCCTGCCGCGCATCGGTGCGGCCGTGAGCCCAATCACATGGTGCGAGCCAGGCGGCAGGCACGGCACCGCCGCGCGTGCCAAACCGTGGCCTCGGCGGGCCAACCCGGAAGAGCCGCGGGTCAGTCGATCGGGACGACGACGGTGGCCTCGAGCCCACCGCCGTCGCGAGGAGAGAACGTCAACCGGCCGCCCATCGCCTCGACGATCTGCTGCACGATCCACAGCCCGAGCCCGGCGGTTCCACGTTGCCCGCCCGCGCTGACGAACTTCGCCGTCAGTTCGCCCAGGCTTTCGTCGGGGAGACCGGGTCCGCGGTCCGAAACGGTGACCGTCAACTCGTCGCCGTGTCGTGCGCACGTCACGTCGACCGGCGCACCTCGCCCGTGCCGGGACGCGTTCTCCAGCAGATTGGTCAGTACGCGACGCATCCCCTGGGCGTTGATCACGACCGCGTGCACGTCGTCGCCGATCGTCAGCCGCAGTCGCGGCGGGTGCAGATCGACCGCATCCGCGGCTGCGGTGATCAACTCCGCGACGTCGACACGGCGCAGTCGGCCGGAGGAGAACGTGGGACGGCGGCTGAGCGCCACGTCGGCGAGCGCATCGAGCATGTCGCGCAGGTGACGGGCGTGGCGTTCGGCGAGCAGCAGGCCGGCTTCGCGATCGCTTTCCGACAGCCGCGTCGACGGATCGGTGAGCGCGCGGGCCAGCGCCTCCAATGACGCCACCGGCGTGCGGAATTCGTGCAGCAGAACCTGCAGACCGTCCTGTTGGGCTTCGTAGGACCGCAGCAGCCGGGCCCGGAGGTCGCGTTCCTCCTCGGCGACGGCGTGCTCGGCTTCCGCCTCGAAGATGGCCCGCAGGCGGGACTGCTGCTCGCGTTCGGCCAGCGCCGAGAGTCCCGCCCCCAGGACCGCGATGAACAGCAGGTACAACGCCCACCACACGCCCTGCAGCGTGCGCGACGGCGCGGGGACGGTGTCGGGTCCCGTGGTCAGCGCCACGACGATGTAGCAGGCGCCGAGAAGCACGGTGAACAACACTGTCTCGGCGACCGACAACCGGGCCGCGGATGCGATCACGGCCAGCACCAGGACGACGGCGACGGGGCTGTGCACGCCGCCGGTGAGGGCGATCAGCGCCAGGGTGAAGCCCGAGTCGACCGCCGTGAGCAGCCACGCGTAGCGGGTGCGCCGCACCTCCAGTCGAGGGTTCAACAACAGGGCGGCCGCGTAGAGCATCGCCGCGGCCAGCACCGCCGCCGTGACGGCGGTGTGCTCTCGGACCCAGTACGGGCCGGCGGCGAGCAGGACGGCGATCGAGGCCACCACCGCGGTGCGCACCGCGACGACGGTGCCCGCCAGCCCGTAGTCGTCGGCGCCGGGCGGGAGCGCCGAGCGGAGGCGATCCAGCGGTCCCACCTGCCCGACCATAGGGTTGGCGCTAGCATCCGGCAATGGCCGAAAAGCACTATGTCGTCGTGATCGTCGATGATCACGAGCTTTTCGCCCAGGGCCTGGCACTGCTGCTCAGCCGCGAGTGGGGCGAGTTGTTCACCGTCGGTGGCCAGACGACCTATGTCGAGGAAGCGGCCGAACTGGTCGCCAAGACGAACGCCGACCTGGCGATCATCGACCTGTCCATGCCGCCGCTGGGTGGCGTGGCCGCCATTCGCCACGTCAAGGCGCGCCACCCCGCGACGAGAATCCTCGCGCTGTCGGGAACCGAGGATCTGGGGCTGGCCGAGGAGGCGCTGCGCGCGGGCGCCGACGGGTTTCTTCGCAAGACGGCCCGACCCGAGGCGTTGGCGGGTCCGCTGTGGACGATCGCGGAGGGCCTGCGCGTCGTGGACGGCGCCGTGCTCGAAGCCCTTCTCGGCAGCACACGCAAACCGCCGGCGGCGTTGGCCGACTGCCTGTCTCCGCAGGATCTGCGGCTGTGGGGGCTGGTGGCCACGGGCATCTAAACCGTCGACATCGCCAAGCGGATGCTGGTCTCCGAGCGGACCGCCAAGCGCATGGTCGCGGCGCTGCTGCACAGACTCGGGGTCGGCAATCGCATCGCCGCGGCCGCGCTGGCCGGGCAGTACGGATTGCTCGACGACGCCGTGGATACCCCTCTTCCGCCGCGATAGCAGATCGGCCTGCGCAGGCCAGGACTGGCCTGTGCGGGCATTGGCCGCAGGCGTCGAGCGGCCGCAGAGTCGACGTCATGGACAGCACCATGGCCGACGTCGCGTTGAACGTGTCGGCGACACCTTCATGTGGAACAACCAGGAGCACCTCGAGGCCTACTTCGCCGTGCCATCGATGGGCGCGGTGCTGCACACACTGAACATTCGGCTGCCCGCCGAACAGCTGGTCTACATCGCAGATCAGGCTCAGGACGAGGTCATCCTCGTGGACGTGTCACTGGCGTCGGCCCTGGCGCCCGTCCTCGACGGCCTGCCCGAGGTGCACACCGTCGTCGCGGTCGGCGACGGGGACATCCACGCGCTGGTGCGCAGCGGCAAGATGGTCAGCCGGTACGAGGATTTCATCGCCGGTGAACCGACCACGTTCGCGTGGCCCGAGTTGGACGAAAAGGCAGCGGCGGCAATGTGTTACACCAGCGGCACCACCGGTGATCCGAAGGGTGTGGCGTACAGCCACCGGTCCATGTATCTGCATTCGATGGCGTCGTGCAGCGCCAACGGCCTGACGGTCGCCGACGGTGACCGCGTACTGCCGATCGTGCCGATGTTCCACGCCAACGCGTGGGGCTTGCCCTATACCGCCCTCATGGCCGGAGCGGATCTGGTCATACCCGACCGCTTCCTGCAGGCGCCCCACCTCATCGACATGATCGAGTCTGCGCGGCCCACGATCGCCGCTGCCGTGCCGACCATATGGAACGACGTCGCCGAGTGTCTGGCCGACGATCCCGGCCGCGACATCTCGAGCCTGCGATTGGTCGCCTGTGGTGGGTCAGCGGTACCACCGGCGATGATGAGGGATTTCGAGCACAAGTGCGGTGTCGCGATACGGCAGGCCTGGGGGATGACGGGGACCTCGCCGCTGGCGTCCCCCGTACCTCGGTCGGCAAGTTCGACAAGAAACTCGTGCGTAACCTTCACGCCGACAACGCTTTCGACTTCATCGAGTGTCACGACTGAAAACGTCAGTCGACGACGGTGAGTGCCTGCGCTGGGCACATCGCCGCGGCGCGGATGATCGCGTCTTCGTACTTCTCTGGCGGATTCGGGTTCAGCAACACCACCTGCTCGGCATCGTCGGGCAGGTCGAAGACATCGGGAGCGGCCAACAGGCATTGCCCGTGGCCCTCGCAGAGGGTGTAGTCGACGGTGATGTGCATGAGTGTCTCCAGGTCGATGTGTTCCTGAGAGCGATTCTTGCGCCGGTGGTCGACGGCGGGGCGGACCGCGCGCGCCAACACTGGCCCGGCCGTGCCACGACGGCGGCCGGCGTGCACGGCGGTCACCGCGACGGGGACAGCCAGTGGTAGCAGCACGAGTGCGAACACAGCTGTCGCCGCCAGGTATTCGGATGCGATGGTGCTGCTCCCATGTTGGTTGCGGACGTACGGAAAGGCCATCGACCGGGTAGTCCGGCTGAACGATGTCGCCAGTTATCGGGTGTGGACTCATGGTTATTCACCGTGGGCGCCTGAGTACCGGCCGCTCGGGCCATTTACTGGTCTGGCCGGGCCAGAGAACCGGAAAGCATCCGATGTTGGCGCAGCGCGGCATGTGAACTGAGCCGAGCGCCCCCCGCGTCCGTGCCGGAGACATCGACACCTCGGGCGCCGACGATGAGATTGCCCGATCTCGCCGGTCTAGGTGAGTATGGACACCGTGCCCTTCTCCGTAGACCTTCCGGTCATGCCGCCACTGGAGCCGATGCTGGCCAAGGCGCAGGACAAGGTGCCGCCGGAGGAGGGGGTGTGGTCCTACGAGCCGAAATGGGACGGCTACCGCGCGCTGGTCTTCCGTGACGGCGACGAGCTGGTGCTGCAGTCACGCAGCGGAAAGGACCTCGGCAGATACTTCCCCGAACTGCTCACCGCGTTGCGCGACGAGTTGGCACCGCGCTGCGTCCTCGACGGCGAGGTCGTGGTGCCCCGGGAGATCGGCGGCCGCGTCCGCCTGGACTGGGAGTCGCTAAGTCAACGCATCCACCCGGCCGCCAGCCGGATCACGCTGCTGGCCGAGCAAACCCCGGCGCACTTCATCGGCTTCGACGCGCTCGCCGTCGGCGATCGGTCGCTGCTCAAGGAACCCTTCCGCGTTCGTCGGCAGGTGCTGGCCGACGCCGTAACCGACCGCCTGTCAGTTCGGCAAGCACAGTGCCACGTCACGCGCACCACCGTGGACCCCGAACTCGGGGCCACGTGGCTCGACACGTTCGAGGGTGCGGGGCTGGACGGGGTGATCGCCAAGCGGCTCGATGGCCCGTACCTGCCGGGCAAACGGGAGATGGTCAAGGTCAAGCACGCGCGCGACGCCGACTGCGTGGCCATCGGTTACCGCATCCACAAGAGCGGCGAGGGCATCGGGTCGATCCTGCTGGGCTTGTACCGCGACGACGGTGAACTCCAGATGGTCGGTGGCGCAGCAGCTTTCACTGCCAAAGGTCGGGTCAAGCTGCTGGCCGAGCTCGAACCGCTGCGCGAGGGCGACGAGGTGCGCGAGGGCGACCCGAGTCGGTGGAACTCGGCCGCCGACAAACGTTGGATCCAGATTCGACCGGAGAAGGTCTGCGAGGTCGCCTACGACCAGATGGAGGGCAACACCGTGCACGGCCAACGCTTCCGCCATGCGGTCAAGTTCCGACGGTGGCGGCCCGACCGCGATCCGCGCAGCTGCACCTTCGACCAGCTCGACGTTCCGCTCAACTACGATCTCCACGACATTCTGGAAGAGCACTGATATGGCCGGGAAGAGCAGTGCCGCAGAGGAACTCGACGTCGATGGCGTCAAGGTCCGGCTGACCAACCCGGACAAGGTGTACTTTCCCAAGCTCGGCAAGAACGGCACCAAGCGCACGCTGGTCGAGTACTACCGCGCCGTCGGCTCCGGCCCGATGCTCGCTGCGCTCAAGGACCGTCCGACGCATCTGCAGCGCTTCCCCGACGGCATCGCGGGTGAGGAGATCTACCAGAAGCGCGTCCCGCAGAAGCACCCCGACTATCTCCAGACGTGCACGGTGACGTTTCCCTCGGGCCGCACCGCCGACGCGCTCAAGGTGACCCACCCGTCGGCGATCGTGTGGGCCGCGCAGATGGGCACTGTCACCCTGCACCCCTGGCAGGTCCGCTGCCCGGACACCGAGCACCCCGACGAGTTGCGCGTCGACCTCGACCCGCAACCCGGGACGGACTTCCAGGACGCCAGCGCAATCGCGGTCGACGTGCTCAAACCGTTGCTCGACGAGCTCGGCCTGGTCGGTTACCCCAAGACGTCGGGGGGTCGCGGCGTGCACGTCTTCCTGCGCATCAAGACCGATTGGGACTTCATCGCGGTCCGGCGCGCCGGCATCGCGCTGGCCCGTGAGGTCGAGCGTCGCGCGCCCGATGCGGTGACCACGTCGTGGTGGAAGGAGGAACGCGGCAAGCGGATCTTCATCGACTACAACCAGAACGCCCGCGACCGTACGTTCGCCTCGGCGTACTCGGTCCGCAAGACCCCGATCGCCACGGTGTCGACACCGTTGACGTGGGACGAACTCCGCCACGCCGATCCCGACGACTACATCATGGCTACGGTGCCCGATCTCGTTGCCGGACGGTCGGATCCGTGGGCCGAGATCGACGTGAAGGCGCAGTCGTTGCAACCGCTGCTCGATATGGTCGAAGCCGACGAGGAACGCGGACTCGGCGATCTGCCGTATCCGCCGAGCTATCCCAAGATGCCGGGCGAACCGCCGCGGGTGCAGCCGAGCAAGAAGGTCGCCGCCAACTGGGACGACCAGGGCAATCCCGTGAAGGGCTGACGCGCTGGAGCATCCCCGGTGCGTCGGAAGACCGGCGATGTGGGGCGCATCGATCCGGTACGGCGTTCTCTGTGGCTACAGTTGCGGGTGAACCAGGCGGAAGGATGGCAATGCCTCAAGGAGCGGACAGCGAAATCGACGTAGTGGCACCGAAACTGGCCGGCGGTGAGACGTTGCCGTTCGCACCCACCCCCTCGGCGAGCATCGCGGGCCGCACGCTGCAGGAATCGACGTACGCTCAGCGGGTTGTCCCCCGACGTCTGCACGAGGACTCACCCAACATCGTGATCGTGTTGATCGACGACGCCGGACCGGGTTTGCCGAGCACGTTCGGGGGTGAGGTCCGCACCGACACCATGGACCGCGTCTGCGCCGACGGTGTCGTCTACAACCGGTTCCACACGACGGCCATGTGCTCGCCCACCCGGGCGTCGTTGTTGACGGGTCTCAACCATCACGAGATCGGCAACGGCCAGATCGCCGAGCTCGCCAACGACTGGGACGGGTATGCGGGCAAGATACCGCGCAGCAGCGCGACGGTGGCCGAGGTACTGAAACAGTACGGCTACGCCACGTCGGCGTTCGGTAAGTGGCACAACACGCCCGCCGAAGAGACGACGGCTGCGGGTCCGTTCGAAAACTGGCCTACAGGACTGGGATTCGAGTACTTCTACGGATTTCTCGCCGGTGAAGCATCACAGTACGAGCCGCACCTGGTCCGCAACACCACCGTCGTCGCGCCACCCAGGACACCCGATGAGGGGTACCACCTCTCCGAAGATCTGGCCGACGACGCCGTCGCGTGGTTGCGTAGGCACAAGGCGTTCAACGCCGACAAACCGTTCTTCATGTACTGGGCCAGCGGTTGCCTGCACGGTCCGCACCACATCATGAAGGAGTGGGCCGACAAGTACGCAGGCAAATTCGACGACGGTTGGGACGCCTACCGGGAAAGAGTGGTCGAACGCGCCAAGGACAGGAGTTGGATTCCGCAGGACTGCAACCTGACCGAACGTGACGAATCGCTGGCATCGTGGGAGAGCATCCCGGACGACGAGAAGCCGTTCCAACGACGGCTGATGGAGGTGGCGGCCGGGTACGCAGAGCACGTCGACGTCCAGGTCGGTCGTCTCGCCGACGAACTCGACGCGCTCGGATACGGTGATAACACCCTGTTCTTCTACATCTGGGGTGACAACGGCTCCTCCGGCGAAGGCCAGAACGGCACCATCGCAGAACTGCTGGCGCAGAATGGGATTCCCACGACGGTACGCCAGCACATCGACGCCCTCGACGAACTCGGCGGTCTGGACGTACTCGGCTCCCCGCTGGTCGACAACCAGTACCACGCGGCGTGGGCGTGGGCGGGCAGTACGCCCTACAAGGGCATGAAGTTGCTGGCCTCGCATCTCGGCGGGACCCGCAACCCCATGGCGGTCAAGTGGCCCGACAGGATCCAGTCCGACACCAGGCCCCGTGACGTCTTCCTGCACTGCAACGACATCGTGCCGACCATCTACGACGTCGTCGGCATCCAACCACCGTTGGTGGTCGACGGCACGCCACAGATCCCGATCGCCGGCGCCAGTTTCGCGCGTACCTTCACCGACCGGTCCGCGCCCGGCGGCAAGGAGACGCAGTACTTCGAAATCATGGGGAGTCGGGCGATCTACCACGACGGGTGGATGGCCAGTGCGCGCGGACCTCGATTGCCCTGGGTGCCGGGCCAGCCCGCGGGGATCGAGACGTGGACACCCGACGGTGACACCTGGGAGCTGTACCACCTCGACGAAGACTGGTCGCAGGCAAACGATCTCGCCGACCGACATCCCGACAAGCTCGCTCAGATGCGCGAGATGTTCGCCATCGAGGCTGCCCGCAACTCGGTGTTACCCATCGGCGGTGGGCTCTGGGTGCCCGTCTACCATCCGGAACTGCGCATCGCGCCGCCGTACCGGGAATGGGAGTTCTCCGGTGACACCGTCCGGATGCCCGAATTCTGCGCCCCGGCCCTGGGAAACAAGAACAACACCGTCACCGCCGACGTGGAACTGCCCGAGAACGCGAACGGGGTGCTGTACGCACTCGGGGCGGCCGCCGGCGGACTGACCTGCTATCTGGACGACGGCTACCTGTGCTACGAGTACAACCTGTTCATTCTGCAGCGCACCAAGATTCGCTCGGCGGCGAGACTGTCGCCCGGGGCGACGACGATCACCGTCGAGACACGCTATGCCGAGCAGCGTCCAGCAGGTCCTCTTGACATCGCTCTGCGGGTCGGCGACGAGACCGTCGCCACCGGCCAGGTCCCGGTCAGTGCGCCGCTGCTGTTCACGGCGAACGATTGTCTGGACATCGGGACGTGCCTGGGCTCGCCGGTGTCCCTCGACTACCGCGAGCGCGCCCCGTTCCCATTCGAAGGTCAGATCCGGCGCGTCCGCGTCGCCTATACCTGAGATCGGCAGGCCGGTGCAGGGCCGGCATAGGGGATGCAGGAGGGGCACCCGCCGGATCCGGCCAACGCCATGCCCGCGAAATCCTGCGCGTCGGGGCGGGCAGAGGGTTACCTAGTCGCATGCGCGTTTCGTCGACAGTACGCAGGTGGTCCGCCGGGTTGGCGCTGTTCGCGATGCTCGCCGGCGCCGTCGGCGTCGCGGCGGTGATGATCTTCGGCAGCATGAACTCCCAGCAGACGCCACAGGCGGCGACGCCGCGCACGACCCTGGCCCCGCCCACGCCCAAGATGCCGACGCCGGTCGAGTTCGCCGTAAGCGTCGTCGTCACCGACACTCAGTGCCCCCCGGATGCGCCGGCCTGCACGTACACCTACACGATCGAGCCCAAATACGTTGGGTTGCATCCCTTACCGGATACGCCGTTCACCGTGGTGTACGAGGTCGTCGGCGGCAACGTGCCTCAGAAGGGCGAGTTCACGGTGCACAACGACCAGGCCAAGATCTTGAAGGACGTCGTCGTCGAAGGGCCGCCCGCGGCACAGCTGCAAGCCAACGTGCTGGACGTGACCGATGCTCCGGCTCCGCCGCCCCCACCACCCGGTCCCCCGCCGGCGGGGCCGTAATCGGAGCGCGGCTAGCCGGCCGGGACGACGCCGCGGGCCTGAGGCAGGGGCAGGTCGTTGTAGGTGGCGATGCCGGGGGCCGCCGCGACGACGGCGGGGATCGCGTGGATCGGCGGCATCGCGGTCATGATGTGGCCCAGCACGAAGAAGTCCTCGATCGTCTTGGCGTTCTCGATCATGTCCGCGGGGGGCAGGAAGCCGACCGCCATGTTGACCGTCGGCCGCCCGTCGATGGTGATCTTCCAGCCGTCGCCGTCGAGCTGCCAGTCGGGTTCGAGCGTCTGGCCCTTCTTCCACCGGACGTTGATGTCGATGACGGTCCTGCCGTCGACGACGCCCTGCCAGCTGGCGTACACGCCCGCGACGTGACCGGCCGGGATCGTCCACGATGCCATCTCGAGATCCTCTGTGGTCTGGGCGTATTCGGACACACACTTGATCTCGTCGAGCGCGACGCCCATCGCCTCGGCGACCAGGCGCACGGCCTCGGCGAACACCGCGGTGCCGTTCTCGGCCATCGGACCCAGGTTCGGATCGTCGATCGCGGTGCCGAACCCGACGGGACGCTCGGTATCGGGGGAGTCGTAGAGCGTGGTGTCGGCGGACTCGGCGATCGTCACCTTGTCGACGCGGTCGCATGCGGTGGCGGCCACGATGGCGAGCAGTTCGGCGAAGCCGGGGCTGACGCCGGAGCCGAAGAGCGTCGAACTGCCTCTGCGACAAGCGTCTTCGAGCCTGTCGCGGCCGTCGCCCAGATTGTGGCCGGTGATGAAGGATGCCGATGCGACGACGTTCACGCCGGCCTCGAGGATCCGGACGAGCTCGTCGACGTCGATCCACATCGGGTTGTAGACGACGACATCGGGCTTCAGGGCGAGCAGCGCGTCGACGTCGTTGGTCGCCGTGACGCCGAGCGGTGTGATACCGGCGAGTTCGCCGGCGTCCTTGCCGACCTTGTCCTGCGACCAGGCGAAGAGGCCGACGAGTTCGTAGTTCGGGTTCTTGGCGATCGCCTCGACCGAACTCTTGCCGACATTGCCGGTGGTCCACTGGACGACGCGATAAGGGGTGTTGGGCACGCGCACAGGATAGGGCCGCCGGGTCCTCGTGCGTAGCGTTTTTTACCGACTGGCGAAAAATCTTGGGCCTGCCCCTTAGGCTGCCGGAGATGACGCGTCCGAGCAGGGGTCGCCCGCCGCGGATCAACCGTGAGCAGATCGTCGCCGCGGCCCGCAGTGTGACCGCGAAAGCCCTGACCATGCAGGCGGTGGCCGATGCGCTCGGCGTCAGCCGCAAGGCCCTGCACTACTACGTCGGCGACCGTGAGGGACTGCTCACGCTGGTGGTGCTGGACCACTTCGAACGCGAACTCGACCGGGTGGAACTGCCCTGGGACGACGACTGGCGGGCCGTGTTACGGGCCTATGCGGTCGCGTTCCGCGACGGCCTCGTGCAGGTCGGCATCCAGATCGGCATCGCGACCGACTTCACCCGGCTTCGTGGAATCGGTGCCGCGGCCGCGCTTGCGCTCGCCGATCGCGTCCTCGACGCCCTGTTGACTGCCGGTTTCGACCCCGACACCGCGCGGCACGGGCTCACCGCTGCGTCGAACATCGCGCAGTCGGCCGCCCACAGCGTCGCCGCGCAGACGGCAACCGGGGTGCACCGGCATCGCGCCCAGACCTCCGAGGCCCTGCAACACGAACCGCAGGACACCTATCCCGCGCTTCGCGCCGTGCTCGCGTCGGCCGAGACGGAGGCGCGTGACGCCGAGCGGCAGTTCGACTTCGAACTCGACGTGCTGATCGCCGGTCTGGACCGGTTCGCCTAGCGCCTTAGAGCGTCGCCTTGCCGGTGCGCTCCAGGCCGTTGCCGTCGACCCAGGTCAGGTCGATGACGTCGCCGGGGTAGTGCCGATCCAGCACGTAGGTCAGCGTGGTGGCGGAGTCCAGCGGGGTGCCGTCGATGACCGTGAGGACGTCGCCGTCGACCAGGCCGGCCCGTTCGGCGGGGCCGCCGCGCAACACCTCCGCGACGAACACGCCGGGTCCGCGCTGCGTCGTGCGGACGCCAACACCGAGCAGCACGGGCGGCCCGATGTGGACATCGGGGGACGGCGCCCGCGAGCGGATCTGGTTGGCGATGCCCATCGCGTCGTTGATCGGGATCGCGAAACCCTCGCCGCCGGGGCCGAACTGGAAGGTCACCGACGCCGCGGTGGTGACGCCGACGACCTGGCCGAGGCCGTTGACCACCGGTCCGCCGGAGTCGCCGGCCACCACGGGAGCGGCGAACTCGATCAGGCCGGTGAGCTCCTCCTTGCTACCGGTCAGCGCGTCCTCGGCGCTAACGGTGCGGCCGAACGCGGTCACGGTGCCGGTCTCGCGGGTCAGCGGGCCGCCGGTGCCGTTGGCATTGCCGAGGGCGACCACGGGTTCACCGGCCGCCAGTTGCGCGGAATCGCCGATCGGCGCGGTCGGCAGACCGGCGGCGCCCAGCAGCTGCAGGACCGCGATGTCACGCCTGCGGTTGTAGCCGACGAGCTCGGCAGGGTAGGAGCGGCCGCCGACGGACGCGGTGATCCGGTCGGCGCCGGAGACCACGTGGAAGTTGGTCAGCACCTGACCGCCCGGGTCGATCACGAAACCTGCGCCGTTGCCGAATGCGCCCTGGTAGTCGATCTCGGTGTCGATCTGCACGACGGCCGGCTCGACCTGCGCCGCGGACCCGATCGGGTCGCCGGGAGCGGCCACGGCCACCGGTGCGACCAGTGTGAGAAGTGCGCCCAGCGCGATCAGCAGCGTGCTGTACGAGCGGCGCACGGCGATATTGCCCATGCGCCCATATTGCCCGATGCCGCGAACTGCTAATCCTCGACGGCGACGCCGCCCCGCAACCGCCTGCGGCGACGCCGTGCCGGGTCGGTCTTGCCGGACGGTCTGCGGTTGCGCAGTTTGCCGTCGTCTTCTTCGGCCTCACCAGGCGTTTCGGTCTCGGTCGACGGCGTCTCGGCCGTCGCTTCCTCGGTGTTCTCCGCTGCCGAGTCCTCGGTGTCCGGCTCGGATTCCTCGGCGGTCACCTCGACCGATTCGGGCTCGTCGGTGTCCTCGGCCTCGTTGGCGGCCTCGTCGGCCTCGTCGGCGTGTGCGACGGTGTCCCCGGTGCCCCGGCGTCCCGGTCGGCGCTGCTTGGGCTCCTTGACCTTGAGCGGCTTGGGTGGCGGCGGCGGCAACTCGGCCACCGAGGCCAGGTAGAACGCGAAGATGCCGAGCAGGGCGATGGCCGCCGCGGCGCCGTAGATGCCGAACAGCCACCGGCCCGCGTCGTCCAGCGAGAGCCAGATCTCGCTGATTGCCGCTCCGATGATCAGCGTCCCCGCGAGCACCTGCAGGATGATCGAGGCGTTCCGCAGGGTCAGCGCCAGCTGCGGCGTGCCGAACTCCGGTCTGCGGGTGCGCAGCAGCGTGAACACCACGGGCAGCGCCGCCAGGCCGATCAGCGCGCCGACCACGATCCGCAGCGCGGTTCCGAGCGTGTGGGAGGTGTCGCCCACCAGCTCGGGCCAGCGGGGCAGGACGAAGAAGAAGTACAGAACACCGGCGGCAATACAGAACGACGCGTGCCAGATCACCGCGACGGTGCGGCTCATACTCCTCCTAGACGCTTATTGGGCCGGGATGCGACCGGGCCGACGGCCAGCTGGTCGCACCCCGGGCCGAGTGCGGAGGATGCGGGATTTGAACCCGCGAGGGCTATTAACCCAACCCGCGTTCCAGGCGAGCGCCATAGGCCACTAGGCGAATCCTCCGCGGGCCATGGTAGCCGACCTCGAACATGAGCCGATCCAGATGCTCGCGGCACTGGTATTAGACTCGCCGTGGACCCCGCGCGGCGTCCATCCTGTGAACTCCCCCAGGGCCGGAAGGCAGCAAGGGTCAATGGGCTCTGGCGGGTGCGCGGGGTCCCCTCTATCTCTCGCTCCAGTCGAAAGGCGCCCCGTGTCGTTCCTGTCGCTCGGCCGAGACGACCTCTCCGCACAGCACGAGCAGCAGAAGCGCAACTACGCCGAGCTGCAGGCCAAGGCGCTCAAGCTCGACCTGACCCGCGGTAAGCCGGCGCCCGCGCAGCTGGACCTGTCCAATGGGCTGCTTGAGCTGCCCGGCAAGGACGACTTCCGCGACGGTGACGGCACCGACGTGCGCAACTACGGCGGCGTGCACGGCCTGCCGGAACTGCGCGCCATCTTCGGCGAGCTGCTCGGGATACCGGTGCAGAACCTGATCGCGGGCAACAACGCCAGCCTGGAACTGATGCACGACGCCGTGGTGTTCTCGCTGCTGTACGGGGGCGCGGACTCGCCGCGGCCCTGGGTCGAGGAGCCCACGCTGAAGTTCCTCTGTCCCGCCCCCGGCTACGATCGGCACTTCGCGATCACCGAGAGCCTGGGCATCGAGATGATCACCGTGCCGATGCGCGAGGACGGCCCGGACGTCGACCTGATCGAGGAGCTTGTCGCCGCCGACCCGGCCATCAAGGGCATGTGGTGCGTGCCGGTGTACTCCAATCCCACGGGCATCACGTATTCCTGGGAGACGGTGCGCCGCCTAGTGCAGATGCGTACGGCCGCAACGGATTTCCGGCTCATGTGGGACAACGCCTACGCCGTGCACACCCTGACCCACGACTTCGTCCGCAATGTCGACGTGCTCGGGCTCGCCGAGGCCGCGGGCAACGCGAACCGGCCGCTGGTGTTCGCCTCGACGTCGAAGATCACCTTCGCCGGCGCCGGGGTCGGCTTTCTCGGCGGATCGCTGGGCAACATCGCCTGGTACTTGCAGCACGCGGGCAAGAAGTCGATCGGCCCGGACAAGGTCAACCAGCTGCGCCACCTGCGCTTCTTCAAGGACGCCGACGGCGTGCGCCTGCAGATGCAGCGCCACCAGCTGCTGCTGGCCCCGAAGTTCGCCGCCGTGCTGGAGATCCTCGAAGACCGGCTCGGCGAGTCGAAGATCGCGTCGTGGACCGAGCCCAAGGGCGGGTACTTCATCAGCCTCGACGTGCTGCCGGGCACCGCCCGCCGCACCATCGCGCTGGCCAAGGATGCCGGCATCGCGGTGACGGAGGCTGGTGCGACCTTCCCGTATCGAAAAGACCCCGAGGACAAGAACATCCGCATCGCGCCGACCTTCCCGGCCGAGCCCGAACTGCGCGCCGCGATCGACGGCCTGGCCACCTGTGCGCTGCTGTCGGCCACCGAGTCTCTGCTGAGGAGCTGATGGACGAGTCGGCCTCACCTCGTCGGACCGCGCCGGTAGCCTGCTGAGCGTGGCGCTCTACCGCAAGTACCGGCCAGCGACGTTCGCCGAAGTCGTCGGCCAGGAACATGTCACCGAGCCGCTGTCGACGGCGCTGACGTCGGGCCGGATCAACCACGCGTACCTGTTCTCGGGCCCCCGTGGGTGCGGCAAGACGTCGTCGGCGCGCATCATGGCCCGCTCGCTGAACTGCGCCGAAGGGCCGACGGCCACGCCGTGCGGGGTGTGTGACTCCTGCGTGGCGCTGGCCCCCAACGGCCCGGGCAGCGTGGACGTCGTCGAACTCGACGCCGCCAGCCACGGCGGCGTTGACGACACCCGCGAACTGCGTGACCGGGCCTTCTACGCGCCCGCGCAGTCGCGCTACCGCATCTTCATCATCGACGAGGCGCACATGGTCACCACGGCCGGCTTCAACGCGCTGCTGAAGATCGTCGAGGAGCCCCCGGAGCACCTCATCTTCGTGTTCGCGACCACCGAACCCGAGAAGGTGCTGCCGACCATCCGGTCGCGCACCCACCACTACCCGTTCCGGCTGCTGGCGCCGCGCACCATGCGATCACTGCTCGAGCACATCTGCACCCAGGAGAACGTGACGGTCGACGACGCGGTGTACCCGCTGGTCATCCGGGCCGGCGGCGGATCGCCGCGCGACTCTCTGTCCGTGCTCGACCAATTGCTCGCCGGTTCCGAATCGGGTCCGGCGGGCAGCCACATCAGATATCAGCGGGCGCTGGCGCTACTGGGTGCGACGGACGTCGCGCTGATCGATGACGCGATCGACGCGTTGATCGCGGGCGACGCCGCGGGGCTGTTCGGCGTCGTCGAGGCCGTCATCGACGCGGGCCACGACCCGCGCCGCTTCGCCGTCGACCTGCTGGAGCGGTTCCGTGACCTGATCGTGCTGCAGTCGGTGCCGGACGCCGCGGCCCGCGGTGTGGTCGACGGGCCCGAGGATGTGCTCGAGCGGATGCGCGACCAGTCGACCCGGCTCGGCACCGCGACGCTGACCCGCTACGCCGAGGTGGTGCACGCCGGGCTGGGCGAGATGCGCGGCGCGACGGCGCCGCGGCTGCTGCTCGAGGTGGTGTGCGCCCGGCTGTTGCTGCCGTCGGCCAGCGATACCGAGGCCGCGGTGCTGCAGCGCGTCGAGCGCATCGAGACCCGGCTGGACATGTCGATCCCCGCCGACGAGGCCGCGGCCTCGCAACCGGCCGCGCCGCCGAAGCAGTACGCCCGCAGGAGCAGGACCGCCGAGACGACGGCGTCCAAGGCCGAACCGCCACGGGCCGAGCCCGAAGCCGTCGCACCCCAGCCCGTGGCAGCGCCGCGACCGGAACCCGCACCGGAGCCCGAGCCGCCGCCGTCGCCACCGCCGGTGCGGCCGCCGTCGGACCCCGTGGTGGCCGCGCCGCCGCCCCCGGCGGTGACCGGCGAGCCCAATGCCGCGGCCGTGCGCAGCATGTGGTCGACGGTGCGGGAGAAGGTCCGCGAGCGCAGCCGCACCACCGAGGTCATGCTCGCCGGGGCGATCGTGCGCGCGGTCGAAGGTCACACCCTCGTGCTCAGCCACGAGTCCGCCCCGCTGGTCAAGCGGCTGAGCGAACAGCGCAACGCCGACGTGATCCGGGACGCGCTGAAAGACGCGCTCGGGGTGGACTGGCAGATCCGCTGCGAGACGGGTACCGCGACACCCGAACCGGCCGCGCCTGCCCCCATGGCCCCGGCGACCGCACCGCCGCCGCGCGACGACGACGAGGAGGAGTTGCTGGCCGAGGCCGGCGCCGACACCTCCGACGCGCCGCGCCGCGATCCGGAGGAAGCCGCCCTCGAGCTACTGCAGAGCGAACTCGGCGCCCGCCGCATCGAAGGCTGAATCCCCCGCCGAAACTGAAGTTCTGCAGGCGAAAACCCCGGCAGATTCATACGGTCACTGCAATATCGCCGTTTGGAGGTTGCAATGCCGTCTGGATACCCCGTCCCATTGGCGGTGCGGAGACAGTTCGTCGACCTGGTGTGTGCCGGCACTCCGGTGCTCGAGG